>CAMFND010000154.1 GCA_945965395.1 uncultured Bacteroides sp. | reverse complement strand
TTCCGGGACAATGGTTTGTAAATAACTCGAAGAATCCGAAAGTGTCAGAAGGTGGACTTTCATCTCAAAAACGAATGTTGTCAGCAATTCTTGCTGTAAACTTAGGTTGGAGAAATCAGTTATATTTGGATATTACCGGACGTAATGACTGGTCTTCTGCTTTGGTGTATTCGAATGCTACAGGTAATCATTCTTATTTTTATCCTTCTGTTTCTGGTTCATGGATTATCAGCGAAACATTCCGTGATAACTTACCGGAATGGATTTCATTTGCAAAACTTCGTGGTTCATGGGCACAGGTAGGTAATGACACTGAACCTTATTATATTAATCAAGCATATGGATTTAGTTCAATTGAATTGCCGACAGGCGGCAACATTTATACTAATACTTTGGATATGCTGATGAAGGCTGCAAATTTGAAGCCAGAGCGCAAGAATGCTTGGGAAATCGGTTTAGATTGGCGTATGTTCAATAATCGTTTTAATATTGATGCTACCTATTATCGTGAAAATACGAAAGACCAGATTATGACAATTGCTCAGCCTGCAATTTCTGGTGTGGAAGAGCAATTGATTAATGCTGGTAACATTCAAAATCAGGGTGTGGAATTAGCCATTAATACGACTCCTTTCCAAAATAAGAATTGGCAATGGGACTTGAATTTCACATGGACGAAGAATATTAGTAAAATTGTTGAACTTCACCCTGATGCAGCCGAATATATTACTTTGCAAGGACAAGTTGATAATTACGATTACCGTATTGGTTCAGTTGCCAAAGTGGGTAGTTCTTATGGTATGCTAATGACCGATATTCTTCCCGCGCGTAATGAGCAGGGGCAAGTTCTATTGACTTACAGTGATTCTCGCCGTGCTGTTTACGCTCAGCGTAGTGGGGTTGTTGAAGAACTAGGTGATATGACACCGGACTTTTTAGGATCTGTAAATACTGATTTGCGATGGAAAGATTTAAGTCTACATTTAGGTTTGGATATGCGTTTCGGTGGTCTGGTAGCTATGTATAGTAACCGTTATGGTACAAATTCTGGTTGGACAGAGAGTTCACTGGCTTATCGTGATACTGAACATGGCGGTTTGACTTTCACTAGTCAGTTCCCGGACAGTAAAGGATTTCAATATCATGATGGTGTTGTTTTGGACGGTGTGTTTGCAGATGGAACTGTTGTGACTGGTATTGACGGGAAAGCACATGATATTAGTGGTATGTCGCATCAACAGGCTATTGATGCCGGAATCATCGAACCGACGCATGCGGGAGCATACCATGTTTTCAGAAATTCATGGGGGGAAGGTGTTGTTAATGATGATTGGGTAGACGATTTGAGTTATATTGCATTGCGTGACATCACATTGTCTTATCGTCTTCCAAGTGCATGGGCGAAAAAAGTTTTTGCAAAGAGCCTGAATTTGAGTTTCTCTGCCCGTAACGTATGTTATTTGTATAATTCACTGCCCAATGGAGTAAACCCGGAAACTGTGCGTGGTAACCGTGCGGCTGAATTTCGTATCCGTGGTTATGAACCGTTTATCCGGAGTTATACATTTACTGTTAGTGCGGAATTTTAATCTGTTATAATTCAACTTTAACAAGGAAATCATTATGAAATATAAATATTTAGCAATAGCATGTTTGTTGGGTATAGGAGGACTTTCTTTTACCTCTTGTACAGATGAGTTTAGTAAGATTAACTCTTCGGAAGCCGACATTAATGACCCAGACATTCGCTATCTTTTTACGCAATGCCTGTATGAATTTGAACCTATGGATTACACGGCATGGTTTTATGATATTCCACGTATGAGTACATGGATGCAGTGTACGGTCGGTCAGATGGAAGCAAATACATCAGGAGTTAACGGCAATAGTTCAGGTTTTAATTTGATTACTGAACAGGGAAGTATTGGGTATGCTGTAAATGATGTGTTGCGATATGCTAACGATATCCGTTATCATATTTCTCAAATGTCAGAGGAAGAAAAGGCGCGTAATGAGTATTTAGGATATCTGTGTTATCCATTACAGGTGTTCTTGGGAATGAATGACAGTGATATGTATGGTTCACGTCAATATTCTGAAGCTGAACAAGCGCGTTATACAGATCCTCCTATTTTCTTGTCTAAATATGATACCCAGGATGAGCTTATTGATATTTGGTTAGATGAATTGAATCAGACTGTTAACTATCTCACATCTCATCCGAATTTGGAAGATGTATTGGGAACTCAAGATTTTGTTTATAGTGGTGATTTGTCTAAATGGGCAAAATTTGCCAATTCTTTAAAACTGAAAATTGCTGCACGTTTAGTTAATCACGATCGTCAGCGTGCTATTCAAATTGTTAATGAAGTAACAGCTAGCCCTGCCGGTGTGTTAGAAAGTAGTGATGACGATTTTGTTTATAACCGTGGTCGTTATAATAACCATTGGAACGAAAACCCGAGAGTAGGAGTTATCAGTGATATGTTGCTGAACTTTATGAAATCAAATAAAGATACACGTTTGCTGAGTGCGTTCGAAAAGAACGAGTTTAATGCTCCGGTTATCCAGGCTTTCTTGGATCAAGGAAAAGCTATTCCTCCATTTATTGCGGCTGAAGCGAACTTCTCGGCTGACGGTAAAACATTTTTAGGATGGAAGACTGAAGCAGAAGGTGGTATCGGTGGTGAACCTTGGGTACGTTATTATGGAGCTCCGATTGCACTTGATGCTGAACAAGATCCTGTTTACGATTTCCATTTTGACCCAACAGGTTTAACTTTGCAGTTAAAAAAATCTTCTGGTGGAACTCGGAACTATGAGTCCTTATCACGCCGTAACGCAGAGTTGATTAAAGGTATTTATGATTTTACTTATCCTGATGCTCCAGATGAAACTCCACAAACTGATGTACGGACAACACCGTGGTATGGTATCTATTTCTCTTCAGCGGAAGTTAATCTGTTATTCGCTGAATTCAATCTGTTGGGGGCTAATACTCCAAAGTCCGCCCAACAGCATTTGTTAGACGGTTGTCGTCAGTCAGCTTGGGTATATGACCGGGCAGCTGAATTGAACCAAGTTCCTTATTATGCGGAGCTTTGTGTAAACGACCCGTTTGATGTGTCAATCAGTATCACTGAAGAAATGGTGGATGAGATGTTAAATCATGATGCTTTCCATTTGACTGGTAGTCCACAGGAAAATCTGGAAAAAGTCTATATCCAGCAGTATATCCATTATCTTCTGAATCCGATAGACCAGTTTGTGAATGTGCGTCGTTCTGGTATTCCGATGAAGGGTAGCTCATTATTGCCTTGGCAAGAGTTCAGTAATGTAATTGATTATACGACTTTACTTCCTCGTCGTTTACGCACATCAGAACCGGCCCCTACGGACTTGCTGCGTGACATTACAATTGCCGCTTATAAAGCACAAGGTTTTACATATGGAACGAATAGTAATGATCCATCCGTGTTGAATACAGAACGTGTAACCTATGATAAGGAAAATCCACAATTTGGTGAAGGTCCTAAGCTGTAATCTTTGGATATGACAAATTAAGTAGGAGGTAAATCAAATAGCCCTTTTGGGAAATAAAATTTTGATGAAATATGAATGGCCCTATCGAACTCCATGTTGGATAATGATGATAGGGCCGTTTTTTTCATTTTACCATTTACAAGTAATAAAACAATTGTATTGGCCTGAATTTATAATTGTTGCTGCCGTTAAGGCTTTTTGATTCTTCAAAATCCTTGATTATATTTATAGCGGTAATTAAACCAATATAAAAATTATAAACATGATAAAGAAACTTATTATAACCTTATTTGCTACTTTTTGTTGTGCATTTTCTCTGGTGATGGGGCAAGCACAGGAAAAATCCCCACAAGACATTCAGAAAGAAAAAAGGATGGAGTGGTTCTCAAATGCTAAGTTGGGTATTTTTATTCATTGGGGTATTTATTCGGTGAAGGGGGTTTCCGAAAGCTGGTCTTTCTTCAATAAATACCTTCCGTATGAGGAATATATGAGTCAAAAAGATGGTTTTACTGCCTCAAAGTATGATCCTAAAGCCTGGGTGGACTTGATAAAAGAGAGTGGAGCCCGCTATACGGTGATTACGACGAAGCACCATGATGGAATGGCTTTATGGGATACAAAGGCGGGTGAGCTGAGTACGGTAAAATGTACGCCGGCTAAAAGGGATTTGATCAGTCCTTTTGTAAAGGAAGTCCGCAAGCAGGGACTGAAGTTGGGATTCTATTATTCTTTGCTGGACTGGTCGCATCCTGATTATCCGAACATGACACGTACGGAAGTGCGTTATACGAATGATTCCGTGCGCTGGAAACGTTTCGTGAATTTTAATATGGCGCAATTGGCGGAGTTGAACAAGACTTGGAAGCCGGACTTGTATTGGTTTGATGGCGACTGGGAACAGACGGCGGAGGCATGGAACTCTAAAGGAATCGTGGATTTGTTGCGCTCGGACAATAAGAATGTAATTATCAACTCGCGTATCCAGGGATATGGAGATTATGCTACGCCGGAGCAGGGAGTTCCTATTGTACGTCCGGAAGATAAATATTGGGAGTTGTGTATGACGATGAATGATTCGTGGGGCTATCAGCATACGGATACCAACTATAAGTCTCCTTATATCTTATTGCGGACTTTTGTGGATTGCCTGAGTATGGGAGGAAATCTGTTGCTGGACATCGGTCCGAAAGAGGACGGTACGATTCCGGAAGAGCAGGTAGCTATCTTGAAAGAGTTCGGACGTTGGACGAAAAAGCATAAGGAGGCGATTTATGATACGCGTGCCGGTATTCCGACAGAACACTTCCAGGGATATACAACACTGAATAAAGGGGGAGATATCTTGTATCTTTACTTACCATATAAGCCCAATGGTCCTATTGAAGTGAAAGGGCTGATGAATAAAGTCAACCGGGTATGGGTAGTAGGCAATGGTTCCATGTTGTCTTATAAGGTATATAATAAGAACTATTGGAGTGAAGTGCCTGGTAATCTTTATATCGATGTGCCCGATCATGTACTTGATTCACAAATCACGGTAATTGCCGTATTGTTGGACGGACCGGTCAAATTGTATCGGGGAGCGGGACAGGTTATTGAAAGTAATTAATGAAAAAACCGATTATGAGAAAACAATTGATAGGTAGTTTGTTTGCACTTGCAGTGGCAGGACAGCTTTGGGGGCAGGGGCTATATGAAAAGTATGAACGTATGCTGACGCTTCCCGAAGGTTATGTATGCTATCGTGTGGATGGAAAAATTAAAGTAGATGGAAAACTGAATGAGGCAGACTGGCAAAAGGCGCAGTCCACTTCTTCTTTTGTAGATATAAGTGGGGAAGGATTTGCCAAACCTTGTTATGATACTTCTGCCAAAATGTTGTGGGATGATAATTATCTCTATGTAGGAGCCGTGTTGCAGGAGGATGATATCAAGGCGAAACTCAGTCAGCGGGATACGATTATCTATTATGACAATGACTTTGAGGTTTTTCTGGATCCGGATGGGGACGGGCAGAATTACTTTGAAATAGAAACCAATGCGAAGGGAGTTATTTTTGACTTGATGCTGGACAAACCTTACCGTTCGGGAGGTAATTTTATGATTCAGTGGGATTGTCCGGGACTTCAGCTGGCTATTCATCGTGAAGGAACCTTGAACAAGTCGAAAGATAAGGACAAACAGTGGAGCGTGGAAATGGCTATTCCTCATAAAGCGTTGACAGTGAATTTCTCCAACCCGGCTCAGGCTGGAAACTGCTGGCGTATCAACTTCTCACGTGTGCAGTGGTTGAAGCCCGGACAGCGTGAAGAAAACTGGGTATGGATGCCTACCGGACGCATCGATATGCACATGCCCGACAGATGGGGATTCTTGTATCTTTCTGATAAGGTGATAGGAACGGGTACTGATTCCTTCAAGTATCCTTACAATATGGCTGCCTATAAGTTGCTTTGGGCCATGTTCTATGCACAATTGGATAATTATGCCAAGGAGAAAAACTACATTCGTTCCAAAGAGAATTTCTTCCTGACTGAGGCGGATTTGAAGGACTTGCCTGCTGGTGCTGAAATCTTGGTAGAGGCTACACAGCGTACATTCTGTATGTCGGTGAGCGTGCCTGAAGAAAAAGTACGTTATGTGGTAGACCATAACGGTAGGTTTACTCGTGAAGCCATTACTCCCCATCAGGTAAAGAATTGGGTATGGATGCGTATTAATAAGGAAAAGGGAGATGCGTACTATAAGAAATACTTTGCTCTAATGAAAGAATGTGGCATCAGTGGAGTTATGTTTGAAGGCTATGATGAGGCTACTTACCGGATGTGTAAGGAAGCGGGGCTGGAGGCGCATTATTGGAAGTGGACCATGAACCGCAGAGAAGTGCGTGAGACACATCCTGATTGGTTTGCCGTGAACCGCAAAGGGGAGTCATGCTATGACAAACCTGCTTATGTAGATTATTACCGCTTCTTGTGTCCGAACCATGAAGGTGTGGCTGAATATCTGGCTGCTGATTACCTGAAAGAAGCGAATCTGCCTTATGTGGATGGAGTGCATCTGGATTATGTACGTTTCCCGGATGTAGTGTTACCGGTAAGCTTATGGAAGAATTACGGAATAGAGCAGACATCTGAATTGCCGGAATATGATTATTGTTATTGTGAGGTATGCCGGAAGATGTTTAAGGAGCAGACCGGTAAAGACCCGCTGGAATTGAAGTATCCGATGGAAGACCAGTCATGGATAAATTTCCGTCTGGATGCCATTACACGTGTGGTCAATAAGATTACGCAAACCATCAAGGCAGATGGCAAACGTATCTCTGCTGCGGTATTCCCGGGACCTTCTATGGCTCGCAAGATGGTGCGTCAGGATTGGGGACAGTGGTCGCTCGATGCATACTTCCCGATGATTTACAATGGTTTTTATTATGAAGGACCGGAGTGGATTGGACGTTCGGTGAAGGAAAGTGTACAGACGATTAATGGCCGGGCTAAAATTTATGCCGGATTGATGTTCCCTGATATTAAGAATACCTTTGAGCAGGCATTGGATGAGGCTTTCAACAATGGAGCTTCAGGGGTTTCCTTCTTTGACGGGCCGGACGAAGAGTATCTGCATAAGTTTAAGGCTTATTTGGATAAAAGAGGTTTTGAGGTTGCAAAATAACAAAATGAGTATATGAAGATAGTTAGTATGTTTGTTTCCTTATTCGTGGCGTTGAACGTATGTGCGGCAGGACATAAGGAACTTCCTGCAAAAGGAGATTTGAATTTGACGGTATTTGACAAGGAGAATATTCATTTTGTACCAGATACGTATGCAGGGTATTCTGCAGCGGGTGCGGATGGAGTCATTCATCTGGTGAACGGGCGTATTATTTTAAAGAAGATTCAGGTTCCCGATTACCAGCGGGATGTGACGGTCAGCTTGAAGGTGACCGTAGCCTCTAATGGTGACCGCTGGGATAAATCCGGTTCTTGTTTTGTGCTTCCCAAGAATTCGGCTGTGAATCTGCTGAGTATTGCACAGGGAAAGAAACAGTTTCCGGCAATTGACAGCTTGAAACTGGAAAATATGATTGGAATTGTACCGGGAAAGGATTATTTGCCTACAATAGAGCTGATGCGCTTCATGACACCTTTCGGAGTAGGGCATTTCAGTGAAGATGATGATTCTTTGTCCAGCAAGCGTCGTCCGGTTTATATTCCTAAGTGGGAGAAATGTGTGCAATGGGAACAGGACATTACCGATTTATATTCGACCCTTAAAGGTGAAGTGTATGTCGGTATCTTTATTGACACGTGGACAAAAGAAGGATATGTGGCCAGCATGGAGTTGAAAATCAAGGAAACTCCGGTAACATGTGAAAAGCTTGTCCGCCGTCATGTGGAACCGCTGATGAACACGGTATATTATATCGGTCAGTCTTATCCGGACATTTTTGCCCGTAAATCTGTTTCTACTGATTTTGTGCTTCCGAAGAACGCGAAAAATGTGCGTTTGAAATACATTGTAACCGGTCATGGAGGCCATTCCGGTGGTGATGAATTTGTGCAGAAGCGCAATATTCTTTCCGTGGATGGAAAAGAGGTTTATAGTTTCGTTCCTTGGAGAGATGACTGTGCTTCTTTCCGTCGTTTCAATCCGGCCACTGGTGTTTGGCTTATCAAACGCCTGGCGGCCTATATTAGTGAAGATGGTTATAAGACCAAGGAGGTAGAGGAACCATTGGCATCTTCTGATTTATCCCGTTCTAACTGGTGTCCTGGGTCGGATGTTTTGCCGGAGGTAATTGAGCTTCCAGGCTTGCAGGCAGGAAAGCATACTTTCACTGTCAGCATACCTGAAGCCCAGCCTGTAAATAAGGATGAATTGAACCATTGGCTGGTGTCTGCTTATCTGGTATGGGAAGAGTAAGAATGTGTTTGAATCATAGATGAATTGTATAAAAAAGTTCGCCAGATTCTTTTACGGAGTCTGGCGAACTTTTTTATTGAACCATTATTTGGAGTGTGAAGAAACGAATGATGGAATCAGCTGGATACGTTTTCCAAAGAGTGGTGTTTTTATGGGCGGGAGTGTCTTGAAGTGTGGGGAAGCTGCACTACGGCTTCGTACACCGTCAGTTTCGTATGAACGTCCGGCTTCCGTGAGTGCCTGTTTCAAGAGGGGTTCATTGACATCTCCTATCTGATAAGGCTGTATCGGGTCATCCTCAATCTGGATATCCGGGATGAGTCCATCAGGCATACAGGGAGTTTTTCCATCGGCATTCTGGTAAATGCTGACCATTACATAGATTCCCCAGTTCTCCAGCTCTTGCGGACATTTCTCGTACATCTCTTCTGCGCTAAGCATCCACCCGGTGCAGTACTTGCCGTGTGTCTGTGTGCCGATGAGTCGAACGTTTGTATAAGGCATTAATCCACCAAGCAGTGCTTCGGATGCCGATGCCGATCCAGAACCGATTAATCCGTAGATTTTTTTCAATCCGATGTTGGCATCTTTGGTACTTGCATTGACTTCCACTTCCGGGTAATTGAATTCTGTGGTGAAACGGGTTTCCAGACTTTCTCCTTGTTTCTGGTAGATTTCGCTCAAATAGCTGTTGTAGATTTCTTTTTCGAATACTTTCTTGCTGCTGACAGCTTCTTGCGGGGCAAACATGGAGGCTAACACATTTTCAGTGATAACATAACCTCCTCCGTTGTACCGGAGGTCTAAAACCAGTTCTTCAATACCTTCGGCTTTAAACTTTTTCCCGATCTCAATCAGTGGATTGATGGATTTCAGGTCAAAGCCGGTATAGGCCAGATAGCCCACTTTCTTTCCGTTGAATTCATATACGGAGTCGCAAATGATAGGATTTTCGTACATGTTGACGGCTGTCAGCTCTATTGACTTGTTTTGGCTGACAATGATATCTTCTTGCAGTTCTCCGAGGGAAACCTTTAAGGTAGGTTTGTAGTATAAATCCGCATAGTTGTCGGGGGTGATTTTTTCATCATTTATAGAAAGGATAATATCTCCTCGTTTAAATCCTGCTTTTGCAGCAGGAGTCCCTTCATGGACAAAGTTTACTACTGCTACATATTGATTCTTTTCTTTGTCTACCAGGTAGAAAGTCAGATTCCAACCAAATGTAGTAGAAACCCCTTCCACACTGCTGTTAAAGGAAGCCATGTCGTCAGTGAGCATGGACCATTTGTCAATGTATTTATCTCCTTGATGGTACCTGATTCGGTCAACGGTACCGATTGGGTCATTGTTAGTCTCGATGTTCCAGTTGTCCAGGTCACTACTGATTTCCTTATTCCAGTAATAGTAGGTACTCATAGCCTCCTTGCCGAACATGTTGGCATAATAGAGCTCTGTGGGGTTCTTCGATGTGGGATTCTGATCACCTTCTCCGTTTGTCGGTTTTGGATTTTCTTCCGAACATCCAGTCAGTACGGCTCCTCCCAATAGAGTGGAAAGCAGTAGCCATGATAGTTTTTGGTTCATAGTTTAATTTTTGAGAATTAGTACAAGGTTTTACTTGACAAAAATAACAAAAACTATCTGTTTTCTTTCTAATAATAAGGAGAAAGTAAAGGTTTTTTAAGGTTAACTTCTGGCTTCTCCTTTGTACCAAAAAGAAGAGAAGCCAGAAGAGGGGGGGTAATTAGAATTTATAGTTCAGGCTTAATCCGAATACTTTGTTCGTACGGTTGTAAATGTCGGTTCCTTTTAAGCCTGTACCGTTGTAGTTGTCTGTTTCTTTGGTGTATTTGTTGTAATGTGTCCAGAAATAGGCCACATCAATGCTCCATGCTTGTGTAAGGTTGACTCTGGCACCAAATCCTAAAGAGTAAGAGTCGCATGAGAAGCTGGTGTCAGTCTGGAAATCATCACTCAAACCATAGTTGGTTTTTTGGAAACCACCGCTGACGGTCAGTCGTTTGGTAATGTCCCATTCCATACCGGCAAGGTATTCGTGAGTACCGTGCTTCAGGGTTTTCTGTCGGTCGTTCAGCATGCCTGCATGTTTATCATCGTAGAAGTGATATTCTACAGTGGCACGAAGGTTAGGCAAAATTTCATATCCGGCAGCTACACTCAGGTAGGCAGGAATATCGCTGGGAGTTTGTTCTCCATCTGCATAAGGTTTTATGACCGCTTCTGGGGTACCTTTGGGAACTTCCAGTGTGTGAGTCTGGTTTTCAATATTCAGGTTTGTCTTGAATTCATATTTTGCAGCCAGGTTCCAGCGTCCTAATTTAGCATCCACCCCAATGATGGGAGTCAGTCCCCATCCACTTTGGTCGCAGTCCAGTTCAAGGTTGGTCAATTGGGTTCCACCTAAATTCTCTTTCATGTAGGCTTTCAGATAACCTTCATAACCACTTTTTACGTAGTTCATTCGGCCGCCGGCAAACACACTCAGCCAGTCATTGATTTTGTAGCTCAATCCCAACTGTACTCCGTAAATGTATTGCTTTCCATCCATAGAAGTATTAATGTCGTACATCTGGGGAGTTACTTGCCCGCCAGTTTGTTTGGCAATCATTCCCATAGCTAATGCATCGAACATTGGAAGACCGTTACTGAATGAGGCTTTTCCTCCACCACCCGTAATGGCAAAGCTGGCAGAGATAACCCAATTATCCTTTTTATATAATCCTTGAAAGCTCGGGATGAAGGGGGCAGAGGCCGTTCCTTTGTACAGTCGGCTACCGTTGGTTCCGTCAGCTTGCTGAAAGAGCGGGAAAGTAGCGTCAATTTCGCGGGTCTGGTAGGCACTTTGTCCGGTTAGTGACAGGTAAAATCCCTCATGAGAGAGGAAAGAAAGTCCTGCAGGGTTGCTATACACACCGTCTATATCAATAGAAGCTCCTCGGGCTATCATTCGAAGGAAAGCGGCGTTTTGATTGGTGTTGGTCAGATAATCTCCCGCGAAAGTCGGGAAAGAGATACACAGTGTCGCTGCACTGATGAAAAGCAATTTTTTCATTCGTTTTTAGGTTGTTTGTTAAAAATCAGCTGCAAAAATAGTGTTAAATTGCACATAAACCAACGAAATGAGTAAAATTTATTTTATTTGAAATTGTTTTATTTGAAACTAAACAGTGCAAGGGAGGTATTTAAGCATTTTTTATGTAGTTCTGGTTTTAAAAGTGTATCTTTGCAAAAGTATGCAATTTCCAATCATTTTATTCTTTTGATGTATGTACACCAACAAGGAAATCTGGCGTGTTACTTATCCTATTTTTCTGGGCCTGTTGGCGCAGAATGTGATAAATGTGACCGATACAGCCTTTTTAGGGCGTGTGGGTGAAGTCGCTTTGGGAGCAGCTGCCATGGGCGGATTGCTCTACATTTGTGTCTATACCATAGCTTTCGGTTTTAGTGTTGGTTCGCAGATTCTGATAGCTCGTCGTAATGGAGAAGGAAACTATCGGGCAGTAGGCCCTATTATGTGGCAGGGAACGGCTTTCAGTTTCGGAATGGCAGTCTGTTTGCTGATACTGATGTATTTTTCTGCTGCTCCGTTGATTCGGTTGCTGATTACTTCGGATTCTATTTACGGGGCTACCTATGAATTTTTCACCTGGCGTATCTGGGGATTTCTTTTTGCTTTTGTGAATGTGATGTTTCGCGGGCTTTATATCGGTATTACGCGTACCAAAGTGTTGACCATGAATGCAGTCGTAATGGCTTTGGTGAATGTGGTGCTTGATTACGCCTTGGTATTCGGAGAATTAGGCCTTCCGGAAATGGGGGTACGTGGTGCCGCCTTGGCTTCTGTCATCGCTGAGGCTTCTTCACTGCTCTTCTTTTTGCTTTATACCTATTATAAGGTGGACCTGAAAAAATACGGACTGAATCGTTTTGGACAGTTCGATTTAAGTATGGTGTTGCGCATCCTTCGCATATCTTGTTTCACGATGGTACAGTATTTTCTGGCCATGGCCATTTGGTTTGTCTTTTTTATGGCTCTTGAACGACTCGGACAGCGGCAACTGGCGGTGGCCAATATCGTGCGAAGTGTGTATGTGGTGTTGCTGATTCCTGTACAGGCACTTTCCACTACTGCCAATACGTTGGTGAGTAATCTGATTGGCGCCGGCGGTTCATCGGGGGTAGTTACGTTACTGCATAAAATATCCCGGATGTCGTTTTTGATTATGGTAGTGTGCGTAGGCTTGTGCGTGGCGTTTCCTGGAAGTATCTTGTCGGTTTATACAAATGAAGAAGCCTTGCTGGTGGAGTCTGTATCGGCTTTGTACGTGGTATGTGGGGCTATGCTGATTGCTTCGCTGGCCAATGTGTACTTCAATGGCATATCAGGAACGGGCAATACGCAGGCGGCGCTGGTATTGGAAGTGTTTGTACAAGTTTTTTATGCACTTTATATCATTGTGGTGGGCATGGTTATCCAGGCACCGGTGGACGTATGCTTCACCACGGAAGTGATTTATTACGTATTGATGTTAGGTTCCAGTCTCATTTATCTGAAAAAAGCAAAATGGCAGAACAAAAAGATTTGAGCATACTGATTTTTTTGTAATTTTGCACGCTGGAAATTTTTGATAATAAATAAAAAAGCAACATATATGTTCGATAATTTAAGTGAAAGACTAGAACGGTCGTTTAAGATATTGAAAGGTGAAGGTAAAATCACCGAAATCAATGTGGCCGAAACCTTGAAGGATGTACGTCGTGCATTGCTGGATGCGGACGTGAATTATAAAGTAGCAAAGAACTTTACAGATACGGTAAAGGAAAAAGCACTGGGACAGAATGTATTGACAGCTGTCAAGCCCAGTCAGTTGATGGTGAAGATTGTACACGATGAGCTGACTGCCTTGATGGGAGGAGATACTGCCGAAATCGAATTGAAAGGTCGTCCGGCTGTTATCTTGATGTCTGGTTTGCAGGGTTCTGGTAAGACTACCTTCTCTGGTAAGCTGGCCCGCATGATGAAATCAAAGAAGAATCGTAAACCTTTGCTGGTAGCGTGTGACGTGTATCGTCCGGCAGCAATTGAGCAGTTGAAAGTGCTCGGCCAGCAGGTAGAAGTTCCTGTATATAGCGAACTGGACAGCAAAGACCCTGTACAGATTGCCTTGAATGCCATTCAGGAAGCGAAAGCAAAAGGGTATGACCTGGTAATTGTCGATACAGCTGGTCGTTTGGCTGTAGACGAACAGATGATGAACGAGATTGAAGCCATCAAGAAAGCTATCAATCCGGATGCTACATTGTTTGTGGTAGATGCCATGACCGGACAGGATGCGGTAAATACAGCTCGTGAATTTAATGAACGTCTGGATTTCACCGGTGTCGTATTGACCAAGTTGGATGGTGATACACGTGGTGGTGCGGCCCTGTCTATCCGTACGGTAGTAAACAAGCCGATTATGTTCGTGGGTACCGGTGAGAAACTGGATGCCGTAGATCAGTTCCACCCGGCTCGTATGGCTGACCGTATCCTGGGTATGGGTGATATCGTATCTTTGGTAGAACGTGCACAGGAACAGTATGATGAAGAAGAAGCGAAACGCCTCCAGAAGAAAATTCAGAAAAACCAGTTTGATTTCAATGACTTCCTGACTCAGATTCACCAGATTAAGAAGATGGGTAACTTGAAGGAACTGGCTTCCATGATTCCGGGTGTAGGAAAAGCCATTAAGGATATTGATATCGACGACAATGCATTCAAGAGCATTGAGGCTATTATTTATTCTATGACTCCGGAAGAACGTACTCATCCGGAAATTCTGAATGGAACACGCCGTACACGTATTGCAAAGGGTAGTGGAACAAGCATTCAGGAAGTAAACCGCCTGTTGAAGCAGTTCGATCAGACTCGTAAGATGATGAAGATGGTAACTGGCAGCAAGATGGCTGGTATGATGCAGAAGATGAAAAAGAAATAATCGCGCAGATTAAGATAGTAAGAAGCGGACAGCAAGAGGCTTGAAAGAAGCAACCTGCTGTCCGCTTGTTTTTTATTCATACAATAAATATTTTTCACGTAAGGAACGGTAAGCTTGTAAGTCTTTCTCCCATGCCTGGCGTATTTCGGATTCCGTTTTTCCCTGAAGTATATCCTTGCGTACCTGTGAGGTACCCATTAGCAGGTCAAACCATTGGGAGCGGCTGAAGAAACGCTTTTCGGCATCCGGATATTGCTTCTGATAGAGCTGATAAAACTGCAGGAGGTATTTTAGGGAAAAGCCTTGAGGCAGCTCTTTCTCTGTACGCAGGTCAAGGCCGAAGCAGGCCTGATTCTGATTAAGCGGATGCTTGTCGAACCCTTTTAAAGAGCGTGGGGTAAACTGAAACTGGAAAAAGTCCTTTAGCGCCGGAGAACCGATGACTTGGAAAGGATAAGTGGTTCCTCTACCGATGCTTACGGAAGTTCCTTCAAAAGGACAGAGTGAGGGGTAGAGCGCAATGGAAAGATCGTTTGGCAAATTGGGAGAAGGTTTTACCGGAAGCGAGTAAGGCTGTCCGTGTTTCCATCCTTCCACTCGAATTACTTGCAAACGACATTGCAGACCTTTACCTAACCAGCCTTCTCCATTAATCATTTCGGCCATTTCGCCTAAGGTACATCCATGAAGCAGGGGGATGGGAAGCATGCCCACAAAACTTTTGTATGCCTTTTCTCGTACCGGACCGTCCACGTAGTCACAAGGATTGGGGCGGTCCAGCACAATCAGTTCTTTCTGGTTCTCGGCACAAGCCTGCATCACGTAATAAAGCGTACTGATGTAAGTATAGAAGCGGGCACCTACGTCCTGTATGTCGAATACTACCACATCCGTGCTTGTCAGTTGTGACGGTAGTGGTTTCTTGTTTTTTCCATAAAGTGAAAGGATGGGCACTCCCGTGCGGGTATCTTTTCCGTTTTGAATGTATTCTCCGGCATCTGCATCCCCTCGAAATCCATGTTCAGGAGCAAATACCCGTACGATTTTTACTTGACTGGCCAGGGTGTCCAGCAAGTGGGTTTTCCCACAAAGAGAAGTATGGTTTACCACCAGAGAAACCTGTTTTCCTTCAAGCAAGGGAAGCAGTTTTTCCAGTTGGTCAGCTCCGTTGCGTACGGTGGCATGTCCTTGCAGAGCCATAAAACAGCTTATACATGCACCCAAAATGTATTTCAAAAAGATTCTTTTCGTGTAACTCATGGAATTTTTGTAGATTTGTGATACTTTTTACAAATATAGCCACATTTATTTATGAATTCACTTGCATTGATTGACAAATATTATCCGGAAGATAATGAGTTAAAACATATATTGCTGGTACACAGCCGTTCAGTTGCGGACAAGGCCTTGGATATGGCACGTAAGCATCCGGAACTGAATCTGGACTTGACTTTTATAGAAGAGGCGGCCATGCTTCATGACATTGGTATTTTTATGACGGATGCAGATGGCATTTTCTGCTTTGGCAAATATCCCTATATCTGTCATGGGTATTTAGGTTCGGAGTTGGTGGCTCGTGAGGGTTATCCGCGTCATGCACTGGTGTGTGAGCGTCATACAGGTGCCGGACTTTCCCTCAAGGCGATTATGGAACGTGACCTTCCGGTGCCTCACCGTGAAATGATTCCAGTCAGCCTGGAAGAGCAGATTATCTGCTTTGCCGATAAGTTTTATTCAAAGACTAAATTGGATAAGGAAAAGAGCGTGGAGAAGGCCCGAAAGAGTATTGAAAAGCATGGGGAAGAGGGGCTGGCACGTTTTGATGCCTGGTGTAAACTCTTTTTGTAGAACTAAAAATACATTAAAAAGGAAAGCGTTGACGTTTATTTGTCGGATAATGCTTACTTTTGCACCGCATATTGCGTAAAAAGACGGTGATGACATCATTTAGAAGAACTACATATTTACTGCTATCTCTGTTTGTTTTTGGCTTTTTCTGCTCATTCTATGCCGAAGCACAGCGTGTGAGAGGAAAACGTATGCGGGGAGGAGAGAAGACCGATTCCCTTCATCGGGACTCGCTGGCGCTGGATTCGCTGGGTATGGATTCGCTGGCCGCAGATACCACAAAGAAAAAAGAACCGCTGGATGCGCCGGTCATTTATGAGGCAAGCGATTCGATTGTCTTTACGAAAGAGGGTTATGCACATCTTTATGGAGAAGGTAAAGTGAATTACCAGAACATTGAGCTGACCTCTGCGGTGATTACGATGAATATGGACAGCAGTACCGTCTATGCCACGGGAGTGACCGATACGGCAGGAGTGGAAACGGGTACGCCGATTTTCAAGGATGGAGAAACTCCGTATGAGTCTAAAATCATGCGTTATAATTTTAAGACTAAAAAAGGTTTCATCAATAACATTGTCACACAGCAGGGTGAAGGATATGTCACCAGTAAAAAAGCTAAGAAAGGTGCAAATGATGAGATTTGCATGGGTGAAGGGATGTATACTACCTGTGACAATCATGACCATCCGCACTTCTATCTGAAGATGTCCATGGCAAAGGTACGTCCGAAGAAAAACGTGGTATTCGGACCTGCACAGCTGGTGGTAGAGGATGTGCCTCTGCCTATTGCCGTACCTTTTGGTTTCTTCCCGTTTAATAGCAGTTATTCTTCCGGTTTCATTATGCCGACGTATGGTGATGAAATGAATCGTGGCTTCTATCTGCGCGACGGTGGGTATTATTTTGCCATCAGCGACCAGATGGACCTGAAAGTATTGGGAGAAATCTTTACGAAGGGTTCTTGGGGATTATCGGCTGCATCTAACTATAACAAGCGTTATAAATTCAGTGGCTCGTTCAATGCCAGCTATCTGGTGACAAAAACGGGTGAGAAGAATATGCCCGACTATTCTGTGTCGAAAGACTTCCGTATTCAGTGGAGTCACCGACAGGATGCCAAGGCCAATCCGAACAGTTCGTTCTCGGCCAGTGTGAACTTTGCCACCAGTAGTTATGACCGTTCCAGCTTGAGCAGCTTGTACAACCCGCAGCAGTATTCTCAGAATACCAAGGCTTCCAGTGTGAGCTACTCACGTAACTTTCCGGAAATCGGATTGAACATCTCTGGAGCATTCAATATCACGCAGAACACGCGTGACTCTTCTTTGAGCATGACGCTTCCGGACGTAAATATCTCATTGAACCGTATTTATCCGTTCAAGCGTAAAAAATCGGCAGGAGATGAGCGCTGGTACGAAAAGATTTCATTGCAGTACACCGGAAGTATTACCAACTCCATCAGTACAAAGGATAATCTGTTGTTTAAGACACCTTTGACACAGTGGGAGAACGGTATGCAGCACAAGATTCCGGTTTCGGCAACTTTCAACTTGTTCAAGTATATCAACATCGTTCCTTCGTTCAATTACACGGAACGCTGGTATTTGCGGAAAGTAAAGCAGAGCTATGATGCGAGTCCTACCTCGCGTGATCATGTGAAGCGAGATACCATCAACGGCTTCAACCGTTTGTATGATTACAACTTGTCTTTACAGATGAATACCAAGTTGTATGGTATGTACAAGCCTTTGTTCATGAAGAGCAAGGAGCTTCAGATTCGTCACGTCTTTACACCGACCGTCAGCTATACCTATACACCGGACTTTGGAAAATCACGTTACGGCTATTACGACACTTATACTTATACGGATGAAGACGGTGAGGTGCGTACCGTAGAGTATTCTCCTTATGAAGGAGCTGTATACGGCTATCCGGGAAAGAATATGTCACAGAACATCAGCTTCTCAATTGATAACAACATTGAGATGAAGATGAAGTCGGACAAAGATACTACCGGCTACAAGAAAATCAGCTTGATTGACCAGTTGGGGGCTTCTCTTTCTTACGACGTAGCCAATAAAAAGTGGAGTGACTTGAGCATGAACCTTCGTTTGAAGCTGACCAAGAGCTATACGTTTAATATGAATGCCTCATTCGCTACGTATGCATACCAGTTCGATGAGAATGGTAATGTAGTGGTGGGCGACCGCACAGAATGGTCTTACGGACGTTTCGGACGTTTCCAGGGATACAGTGGTTCATTCTCTTATACCTTGAATAACGATACCTTCAAGAAACTTTTCGGTAAGAAAGAAGAGGATGAAAAGAACAAGGACAATAAAGGTAAGGAAGAAAATGAAGACGAGGAGACAGAGGAAGAAACGGAAGAACAGAATAATAACTCCAACATGCGAAAGACGGAGAAAGCTTCTGTCGATTCAGACGGTTACCTGGCTTTCAAATTGCCTTGGAGTGTCAGCTTGAGCTATAGCTACAGTATTCGTGAGGACCGTTCGAAGGACATTAACATCAAGACCATGCGTTATCCGTATTCATTGACGCATTCATTGAACGTGTCGGGTAACTTCAAGATTGGTAGCCGTTGGAATATGACCTATTCTACCGGATATGACTTTACCTCTAAGGAGATGTCTATGACAACCTTGAACATTACCCGTGACTTGCACTGCTTTAATATGAGTTGCGGATTGGTGTTCGGTCCGTTTACGTCTTATAATTTTTCTATCCGTGCCAACTCCAGTATGTTGACCGATGCCCTGAAGTGGGATCAGCGAAGCAATACGGGTAGTGCAGTTACCTGGTATTAATCTTTCAGGAATTCTTCGGCCCGGGCCAGCGTGTCCGGTTTGCCGATGTCAATCAGTTGCAAGTCTTCTTTGATGCATCCTCCGAGCTGGAGTTGCCGGCAGGTGTGCAGATAAAAATCCATGATGGGAAATTTACCGTTCCATGTCTCTCCTTCCATGTAGCAAAACAGTTCCGGTGAAATTACATGGATGCCGCTGAACGCATATTCGCGGTATTGGCCCGGTTCGTACACAAAACCTTCCGGCTTGGTTTGCAACGTGTCTTTATGAATCCAGCCCTGCAGGCGGTTGCCCATATCGAACAATAGGTAGCGCGAGGTCTTGCGCGGGCTGACCAGCAGTGTAGCCAGATTCTGACTTTTCCGATGAAAATCATAGACCTCTTTCAGATCGGCATTCGACAAGATGTCCACATTGTGTACCAAGAACGGTTCCGTGCCAGTAAAGAAAGTTGCCGCTTTTTTGATACCGCCCCCTGTGTCCAGCAACATGTCACGTTCATCGCTGATATGAATGGTCAGTCCAAAATTCTGGTTAGCTTTCAGAAAATCGATAATCTGTTCCCCGAAATGGTGAATGTTGATGACCAGTTCGGTAAATCCCGCTTCTTTCAGTTTGAGAATCACATGTTCCAGCATGGGACGTCCGGCCACCGGGACTAAGGCCTTGGGCATGTGGTCGGTCAGCGGTTTGAGCCGGGTACCCAGTCCGGCAGCAAATATCATGGCTTTCATTTGGCTTTCAGTAATTGGTCTATTTGTTGTTCCCGATGAATCAGGTGTACATTGATTTTAAATTTTTCATGCAAGTGCATTGCTGTGTGCTGAGCAGAGTACACGGAGCGGTGCTGTCCTCCGGTGCATCCGAAGCAAATCATCAGGTGCGAGAATCCACGTTCCAGGAAGCGCTGCACGTGGGCATCCACCAGAGCGTCGGTATGACGAAGGAACTCTGTAATCTCTCCGTCCTTCTCTAAAAATTCGATGACCGGTGCGTCCAGTCCTGTAAGCGATTTGTACTGTTCGTAGCGTCCGGGGTTGTGTACGGCGCGGCAGTCAAACACGTATCCTCCACCATTTCCGCTTTCATCTTCCGGAATCCCTTTCCGGTAAGAGAAACTCATCACCGTGACCGTCAGGTTGCGGCGGTTGCGTACAGCGGCAAACTGCTTCAGTTCTGTCATGCGCTGTAATACCTCGCAGAGATAAGGATATTCCGGAAAACCCTCCTGCAATAACTGGCGCAGATTTTCAATGGCAAAAGGAATGCTCTCAATGAAATGAGCCTTTTTCTCAAAGTAGCCGCGGAAGCCGTAAGCTCCTAATACTTGTAGTGTGCGGAACAATACGACATGACGCAGACGGGACAGGAACACGTCCTTTTCTATCAGCTTGTAGGGACGCAGGGCTTCCAGGTACTCGTCAATCAGTTCCTGGCGCAGGCTGTCCGGATAATTGGCCTTGGCTTGCCAGAGGAAAGAAGCCACGTCGTAATACAGCGGTCCTTTCCGTCCTCCCTGGAAATCAATCAGGTAAGGCTCTCCCTTCTTCACCATGATATTACGGCTCTGGAAGTCGCGATACATGAATACCGGTTGGGGTTCCATACTCTCTATCAGTGTCTGGCAAAGAGCCTCGAAATCGTCTTCTAACAAATCCTCTCTGAATTCCACTCCCGTAGCTTTCAGAAAACAGTATTTAAAGTAGTTCAAGTCCCACAGAATGCTTCTGTGATTAAACTCTACCGCCGGATAGCATTTCCCGAAATCTAGTTCTTGTGCCCCTTCAAACTGTATACGGGGCAGTAACCGGATGACTTTTTTCAGCAAGTCCTTTTCCGTTGAGCCAAACTCTCCGGTTTCTCTTCCGTGTGCGATAAGCTGAAACAGGGAATCTGTTCCTAAATCATCCTGCAGGTAACAGAGTCCGTCATTGGAAACGGCATGCACCGCCGGTACCGGAAGATGCTGTGCCTGAAAATGGCGTGACAGGTAAATGAAGGCCTCGTTTTCTTCGCGTGAAGTACCGCATACTCCGATAAGAGTTGGAGTACCCTTCAGGCGGTAGTAGCTTCTGTTGGAACCGGCTCCCGGCAATGCTTCCACGCTTTCCGGAGCATGGCCGGTGAACTGGCTGTATAGGGTTTCAAGAGTTTGAGTCATGTGTCTGTTCGTTAAGATTACTGATTGAGTTTTTCTGCCAGGTATTGTCCCGTATAGGAAGCCGCACATTTGGCCACTTCTTCCGGTGTGCCGGCTGCCACGAGATTTCCTCCCATGTCGCCACCTTCCGGACCGAGGTCAATCACATGGTCGGCGCATTTGATGACATCCATGTTGTGTTCAATGATGACCAGCGTATGTCCACGACTGATGAGGGCATCGAAAGCTTCCAGCAGTTTCTTGATGTCATGGAAGTGCAAGCCAGTCGTCGGTTCGTCGAATACGAAGATGGTAGGTTGTGCCTTTTCGATACTGAGGAAGTACGCCAGTTTCACGCGCTGGTTTTCTCCTCCCGAGAGGGTAGACGAAGACTGTCCCAGCTTGATATAACCCAGTCCCACATCCTGTAGCGGGCGCAACTTCTTGACAATCTTCTTCTGGTTGTGTTCCGTAAAGAACTCGATGGCCTGGTTGACCGTCATTTCCAGTATGTCGTAAATGTTTTTTCCTTCAAACTTCACTTCCAGCGTGTCGTTTTTGAAGCGCTTGCCGTGGCACGACTCACATTCCAACACCAGGTCGGCCATGAACTGCATTTCTACCGTTACCGTACCTTCTCCCTTGCATTCTTCGCAACGTCCGCCTTCCGTGTTGAACGAGAAATAGCCTGCGCTGTATCCCATTTGCTTGGCCAGCGGCTGGTCGGCAAACAGTTTGCGGATTTCGTCATACGCCTTGACGTAAGTCACCGGATTACTTCGGGAAGACTTTCCGATAGGGTTCTGGTCCACAAACTCGATGTCGTTCACCTGACGGATGTCTCCTTCCAATGAGATGAATTCGCCCGGGCGTTCACTCGATTCACTGTATTCCCGCTTCAGAGCCTTGTAGAAAATGTCGCGTACCAGCGTACTCTTTCCGGAACCGCTGACCCCCGTCACCACCGTCATCACGTTAAGCGGGAAGCGCACGTCGATGCCTTTCAGGTTATTCTCGCGTGCTCCCTTGATTTCGATGTAATTGTTCCACGGACGATGGCTGGCTGGCAGGTCGATGATCTCTTCTCCTAACAGGTATTTTACGGTATAGCTGTCGCTTCCCTTCTGTAAGTCTTTCATGTCGCCCTCATATACCACTTGTCCACCCAGTCGTCCGGCTTTCGGACCGATGTCGATGATGTAGTCGGCTGCACGGATGATTTCTTCGTCGTGTTCCACTACCACTACCGTGTTTCCTAATTGCTGTAACTGGCGCAGCACCTTGATAAGGCGCGTAGTGTCACGGCTGTGCAGACCGATACTTGGTTCGTCAAGAATATACAATGACCCTACCAGGCTGCTTCCTAACGAGGTAGCTAGGTTGATTCGCTGACTTTCACCTCCCGAAAGCGAGTTGCTCAACCGGTTCAGCGTCAAGTAACCCAGTCCCACATCCGACAAGAATGTCAGACGGTTCTTGATTTCACTCAGTAGGCGTTGTGCCACGAGAGTGTCGTGCGCATCCAGTGTGAGCGTACGGAAAAACTCCTGCAATTGGGTAATCGGCATTTCTACCAGTTCCGAGATATTCTTTCCACCCACTCGTACGTAGCTGGCCTCCTTTTTCAGTCGGCTTCCGTGACAGGTAGGGCAAGTCGTTTTTCCCCGGTAGCGGGCCAGCATTACGCGATACTGTATCTTATATTGGTTTTCCTCCAGCATCTTGAAGAAAGAGTCGATGCAGACCTTTTCCCTTGGCCCGTGCCAGAGGTAATCTTTCTGTTCCTGTGTCAGTTCATAATAGGGAGCAAAGATGGGGAAATCATGAGCCGGAGCTTCCCGAAGGAACTCATTCAGCCATTCTCCCATTTTCTCGCCTCTCCAGCAAAGCACGGCACCATCGTACACGCTCAGCGCACGGTTGGGCACCACCAGGTGTTCATCGATACCGATAATCTTTCCGAAGCCTTCGCACGTAGGGCAGGCTCCCAGCGGAGAGTTGAATGAGAACATCTGGTCGTTCGGTTCTTCAAACTTGATGCCGTCGGCTTCAAACTTCGTGCTGAATACATGCAGGCGGGTGTCATCCGACAAATAGAAACGAAGCATACACGTGCCGTCGCCTTCGTACATGGCCGTCTCGGCAGAATCCGTCAGTCGGCTGATGGCATCCTTGCTGTCATCGCAGCTCATGCGGTCTACTAACAGATACACCTTATCGTTCTCATTGTAGGTATAATCTTCAATGCGTACCATCTCGCCGTCCACTTCCAGTCGGGTAAAGCCCTGCTTCATATCCATGTCCAGCTGTTCTGCCACACTTCTTCCGTCACGGGGAAGGATAGGTGTCAGTACGGTATAGCGTGTGCCTTTTGGGTAAGACAGCATGCAGTTCACGATGTCTTCCACACTGTCCTTCTTCACCAGTTGTCCGCTTACGGGAGAATACGTTTTTCCTACCCGTGCAAAAAGCAGGCGCAGGTATTCATAAATCTCTGTCGAGGTACCCACGGTAGAACGCGGGTTGCGGCTCGTTACTTTCTGTTCAATGGCGATGGCAGGTGGAATTCCCTTGATAAAGTCACATTCCGGTTTGCTCATACGTCCGAGAAACTGGCGGGCGTAAGAAGACAGACTTTCTACATAGCGTCTTTGCCCTTCGGCATACAGCGTATCGAATGCCAGCGACGACTTTCCCGAACCCGACAGTCCGGTAATGACTACCAGCTTGTTGCGTGGGATACGTACGTCGATGTTTTTCAGGTTATTTACCCGGGCACCTTTTATGGTAATAAAATCATTTTCTGACATGTATCTTTTCTTGTTAGATGAACATGCGAAGTTACGAAAAATAGCTGGAATTATCAAAGCGAATACTTTCGGAGGGAAAGAAGTCTTTTACGTTTCCCTGCGCGGAACCATATGTTTTCCTTATGCGAAACGTACGGTTCCGCATCGGGAAACGTAGGGTTCACGGAATGGAAACGTAGAAAGTGTGCCGAAGGTAGAAAGAAAAGATTAGGTTACTTGGGAAACAGGTCTTATAATTCTTCTATAATCCATTTTTCGATGTTGCGTGTATGATGGCTGAAGTTTACTCCCAGTTTGTAGACTTTTCTCGTATCCGTGGCAAAAGGCAGTGCATATTGTTTGTCATTGATTTGTTTCAGGGCTTCTTCCGCACTTCCGTCCAGCTTGAACTCCATGACGTAAATATACTGTGCTGTTTTTACTACCAGATCAATGCGTCCTTCCGAGGTATGGTATTCTGCCTGGGTATAAAAGCCTAACAGCTTGAAGATAATGAACAATACGTTCTGATAATGTAATTCTAAATCGCGTATTAATTCATAAGGAGTGTCTGTAAAGAAGCTTTGCAGGCGTTTCATAAATGCATCTATTTTGCCGTCCCGTACCTCTTTTACAAAACACATTAATTCAAAAGAGGGATTGCCGGAAGGCATATATGCATAGCAGGGAAGTAAGAAGCGTGTAAACCCTTCTGCCACTTCCTTGTTGGGGAATCCCAGTTTGTATACTTTAAATTCTTTGTCATACCCTTTAATCGTAAGGTATCCGCTTTGGTAGAGGATGGGTACGGGATTAGTTTCCATTGTGTCAATACTACCCAATGAATCGGCGGTTGCTATTTCTTCGGTAAGCCGCTGCAAATTATATTTACTATGCTTTATTAATTCTACGAGGAAAGTCGGCGTACCGGTCTCAAACCAATAGCTTCCAAATTCACGGCTTTTCATAGCATTGAGCAGACTGAAAGGATTATAGATGTCTTCCGAACGGTATGCAAAATGATATCCGTCATACCATTCTTTCAATTGGTGACAAGTTTCAGTATAAGTCTGTGCGTTATTGTCGGCCAATAACTGGATGTCCTCTGCAAATACTTCTGATAACTCCTTTTCTGTGATTCCACACAAATTGTTATACATAGCCTGTAGAGAAATATCTTCCAGGTTATTCAGGTCGCTGAATACGCTTACTTTACTGAATTTGGTTACGCCTGTCAGAAGAGCAAACCGAAGATATTTGTCGCAGGTTTTCAATACCCCGTAGAAAGCCTTCAGGGTGTTGCGATAGTTGCAAAGAAGAGTTTCGTTACCGATGGCCTGTAACATCGGTTTATCGTATTCGTCCACTAATACGACTACATTTTTGCTAGTGGTACGGCTGATTTTTTCTATCAGGTAGGCAAAACGTTCTTCTGGAGCCCGATCTTTTTTTTCGTCTCCATAGATTGCTTCCCAACTTTCCAGATGTTGGTTAAGTATAGCATAAAGAGAGGCTTCATTCTCGTATCGTCGTGCATTCAGGTCAAGATGCAGCACAGGATATGCTGTCCATTCTTTTTCCAGTTGTTCCATGGCAAGACCCTGAAACAGTTCTTTTTTACCGGAGAAATAGGCTTCAAGCGTGGAGATGAGCAGGCTTTTTCCGAATCGTCTGGGACGGCTCAGAAAATAATATTTACCACTGTTTACCAGCTGGTAAATTAATTCAGTTTTGTCTACATAGCAGTAATGATTTTTGCGTATTTCTTCAAAACTTTGTATGCCTACCGGATAAATCTTGCTCATGGTTCTATGATTGTGTGATTCAGATAATGCAAATATAAGTTTTTCTTTATAGATAGGTTTTGATTGGTGGGAAGAAATCGTGCGAAATATAGTATTCACTATAAACTCTAGTAGAATCTGTGATATTTAAAGAATGTATAAAGTAAATCTGTTGTGTTTAAATATAATAAAAAACAAGTCCGCTCATAGTGGTAAATCTGATATTCTGAGTTTTCTTAAAAATGCGAATTTATCAATCACACTTGTACATGGACATCAATACAAAAATATTCAGAGATAATTTCCTTCAATATTATCGTCCGCTTTGTCTGTTTGCACTTCATTATCTGAAAGATATAGATGATGCGGAAGATACGGTGCAGGATTGTTTTATGGAATTGTGGAAAAGGAGAGAGAAAGGATTTGAAGTGAGTGGTCTTAAATCTTATTTGTACTCTATGGTGAGAAACCGTTGTATAGACATCTTGAAGAAGGATTCACTCATTGATGGTAATGTGCAGCCATCAGACCTTGAGGAAATCCTGTCGGACGAGGAGTGTGAAGAATGGTCTTATGATGAGGCTCGTATCTGGACTGCTATAGAGGCCTTACCGGAAAAATGCAAGGAGGTGTTCTTGCTGGCCAAGAGGGATGGTATGAAATATGAAGAAATAGCCGTAAGATTGCACATCTCTGTCAATACGGTAAAGAACCAGATGAGCAAAGCACTTAAAACGTTGAAGGAAGGTGTGAGTAGGGTGTACCTGTTCTTTTTCGGATAATTTTTTGGTTTCGGCATAGTAGTTTTTATGGTTCATTCAGTCTTAGCTAAAAACACATTCAATCATGAAAGATAAAGAAGAAAGAAAACTGCAGTTTGTCCTTCGGTATTACGAAAATGGGAAGCTGGATACAAGAAAGGCTCTGAAGAAAATAACAGGTATAGCGTATCAAAATAAAGTAAGCGGATTTTGGGCATATTTATCGGGAATCGCTGCGGCTATCCTTATTTGTGTGGTGAGCTATACCTTGTTAAGCCGGAAGGAGCATCATACCGTGTTAATTACGGCAGATGCAATGGTGACAAGATATTTCCTGTCAGACAGTACGCTGGCTATACTTTCCCAAGGAGCGACTTTGGAATATGACACCGATAAGTATGGAAAGGCTAACCGGGAAGTCAACATGTCGGGAAAAATTTATTTTAGTGTCCGAAAAAATGCGCTGTCTCCTTTTATTGCCACCACTGAATATGCTCAGGTGAAAGTACTTGGAACCGAGTTTGAAGTGACTGAATGCAGAAAAGATACGGCTACCCGTGTGTATGTAAAATCTGGTAAAGTCGTATTTAAAGGGAGATATGGAAAAAATGGAATTGTCCTTACAAAAGATATGTGTGGCATGCTGACACATGGCGATGAAATGCCTGTAGCGGTGCATGCTGTTTCTCCAAATCCTTCGGCTTGGGCTACTGGAAAATTCATTTACAGGAATACTCCCATTGATGAAGTGTTGAAAGAGCTTTCCCTCTATTATGGTACACTGTTGTATGCGTCGGAACATGAAAGGACAATTACCGGTGAATTCAAAACGGACAACTTGGGCGAAATTATCGCATTGATTGAAAAGACATTGGATATAAGAATAATACAGAAAGAGCAATGAAAAGAATCATATCCTTATTGTTTTTAGCTTTCTTGGTGGATGTTTCTTCCCTATATGCACAGCATCGGGTTACTGTGGAAGACATGATGGAGAAGGTGAAACAGGTGTACCCTGTCAGCTTTGTGTATGATGCATCCATCAGGCTTGATATTCCGTATACTGGCAAGAAACCTGATATGGTCAGTCTGGAAAGTGCTCTTGAAACCCTCTTTCATCATACGAATATCAAGTGGGAAATAGATGGTAGTCATGTCATACTTAAAAGACTGTTGACTTATACGTTAAGTGGATACGTCTATCAGGAAAATGGAGAAAGTGTGATAAATGCAACCGTATGGGACATGACTTCGAATGTGGGTACGCTAACTAACGAGCACGGGTTTTATAGCCTTACGTTAAGTGAGGGAAGGCATAAAATCCGGTTTTCGCACATTGGCAGTGGAGAACATCTGGAAGATGTTACGTTAGGCGGAAACAAATCAAAGAATATAACTCTGAAGTCTGATTACCAGCTCAATGAAGTGGTGGTGACGGCTGATTTGAACTCGCCTCTTCATACCACCCAGACAGGAAAAGTCTCGCTTACAGCGAAGGACTTTGTAAATGGAAACAACTTTATGAGCTCGCCCGATGTGGTAAAGAAACTTCAAGGCTTGTCGGGAGTGGCCAGCGGGACGGAGCTTATCTCTGGATTGTACGTACATGGTGGAAACAATGATGAGAATTTGTTTCTTCTGGATGGTACTTCCTTGTATCAGGTGAATCATGCCGGAGGGTTGTTTTCAGCATTCAATACAGACATTATCAAGAATATAGATTTTTATAAAAGTGGTTTTCCTGCTCGTTATGGCGGACGGCTCTCTTCGGTGGTTGATGTACGTACTAACGACGGCGACATGAAGGAATATCATGGCAGTTTTACGCTTGGGCTTCTGGAGGGCAGGATACAGTTTGAAGGACCGATAGTGAAGGACCGTACGTCGTTCAATGTTGCCATGCGCCGCACGTGGATGGACTTGCTTACCGCCCCGGCTATTGCCATTATGAATACCAGTCGCCGGAACAAGCAAAATGTGAGATATGCTTTTCATGACATCAATGCGAAAGTGACTCATGTATTCTCCGAAAAGAGTCGTGCGGATATCAGCCTTTATTCAGGGAATGACCTTTTTAAGTTCAGACATAAAGAATATCTGTTTGACCCAGAACCTACCAATATAGACAAGTTCAATCTGCAATGGGGTAATTTTACCGCATCTGCCAATTGGAAATACATTTTCTCGCACAACATGTTCGTCAATATTACAGGAGTTTATACTCATAATCGTTCCAGGTTCGATTATTTGAGTGAAGAACGATTGGGATATATCGAAGGAACGAAGGGTGGCATTGTAAAAGAGCAGAACAATCATTCCACCATCAATGACTTCGGTTATCGGTTGGAGTTTGATTATCGACCAAACTCCTGGAATCACATCCGTTTCGGTTCCAACTATATGCGCCATCTTTTCGTACCCCAGAATTATTATTCGAAGTATGACAGTACATCGCAAGATGAGTTGACCGAAAAAGTGGACAGCCGGTACAAAAGCAATGAGTTTACGCTTTATGCAGAGGACGAAATGACGCTATGTAAAAGTGTGAAACTGAATGGAGGGTTACATTACACGTTGTTTGGTATATCGGGTACAAAATATCATTCGATAGAACCACGTGCGGCAATCAACTTCAGGTTGTGTGACAAAGCCAGCCTGAAAGTCTCGTACACCGAAATGAGTCAGTTCATGCATCAGCTTTCGGCCACCTATTTGAATTTGCCGACTGACTATTGGGTGCCTTCCACAGCACGCATCACTCCCATGAAAGCACGCCAATATGCAGTGGGAGTATATACCCAATTGCCGTATAACATCCGATGGAGTGTGGAGGGGTTTTATAAAACCATGGACAACCTGATAGAATATGATGGCAATAGTGGCATGCTTAATCCGATGGCAGACCGATGGGAGGAAGAGGTACGTACAGGGAAAGGAAAAGCTTACGGGATGGAAACCGACATCTGTTACAGTAACGGAAAGACTTCGGTCAATGCGTCCTATACACTTTCGTGGAGCAAGAGATTTTTCCCTGACCTCCATTCTTCATGGTATCCGGATAAGTTTGACAACCGGCATCGGTTTTCTGTCAATATCGGGCATAAGTTTAATGAAAGAATTGACGTATACGCCTCATGGAATTATCATAGTGGGAATCGCATGACCATTCCGACACAGCAGGTAGATGCTCCCGTTATTCCGGGAGTAGAGAAGGCAAATGAAGGGATGATGATTTATGAAATGCCCAACAATGTTTCCCTTCCGGCCTATCACAGACTGGATTTGGGGATTAATTTCCGCAAAACTACGAAAAGAGGTTTCGAGCGTATCTGGAATATCAGTCTGTATAATGCCTATTGCAGGAAGAATCCATTCTATGCCACTGTCCAGCAAAATCCGGACGGTACGTTTGTGGGAAAAGCTCATGGAGTGTTTCCTATCATACCGTCTTTCAGTTATACACTTAAATTTTAAATCCGTATGATATACCGACTTTTATTTATAGCCTTATTAATTTCTGTGCTACCATCTTGTACGCATGAGTTCAGTCTGACTGAGGTGGATGCCGAGCGTAAAATTGTGCTTTTCTGTATGCCTTCTACATTAGGCGATACGACGCTGATACAGGTGGCACGAAGCAGGGTGATTCACAACCAGGGAACAAACACAGACAGCAAGCCTTTCCTTGTATTTAGGTTGAACGGAGAAGAGAAAGAGATTCACTACACGGAAGTTTCTACCGGTTTGCTTCCGGCCCGATCGTATTATGTAGTGGGAAAACTGGAAGAAGACGACCAGATAAGTATGGAAGTGTCTTATCCCGATCTGCCGGTTGCCAAGTCGCAAACGGTGATACCACATGTGTTTCCGCTGGATAAATCGGAAGTTGTATTGACGGATGGGGAATACGGCAGGAAAATACAGTTTCGTATTTCTTTTACAGACTCTGCCGGAGCAGAGGACTATTATGGAATGAGAGTTATAAAAAAGGCCAGCACAGCGTTTTTACAACCTGAAAACTCAGATTCTGATACCATAAAATATACTTCTGTAGACCTTAACCTGAACAACGAACCTTTATTTTCGGAAAAGACAGGATTTGATGACATTTTCGATATATCGAAAGAATATTACCGTAATCTGTATATCTGGGATGACAGCAAGATAAACGGAAAAAGTTATACATTGAAGGTAGATACCTATTATGACGCCGGGTATGAAGATGAAGAACAGAAAGAAACCATTGAGTTTAAAATCTATTTGTACAAATTGTCGAAAGAAATGTACACTTACCTGAAGTCGCTCAATCGTATAAATGATAATGATTTGGGAGGATACGGGCTTGCTCCCATCCGTAGCCACTATACCAATGTGGAAAACGGCATTGGCCTTTTAGGAGGATGTAATGTGTATGAAAGTGAATGGATAAGCAATCCGAAAGAGTAAGAAGAATTTTATTTACAAACTAAAATATAGACTTATGAAGAAAAAATTTTTATTTACGCTGGTAATGGCGGTATCATTGTGCGTAGGTGTACAAGCGCAAGAGTTCAGATATGGACTTTCAGGAGGGTATAACTATAATTCCACGAAAGAAAGTATTTCCAGATCTGGTTTTCATGCCGGACTGAAAGGGGAATATGCCTTCCGTGAGGCTGCAAAAGGGCTGTATGCAGATATGGGACTGATGATTTCCTCATACGGTTGGAAAAGTGTTCCTTATTATGTAATGAATGAGAGAACCTACGAATATGAAAGTACGCCTTATTATCTTCATATTCCCATCCATTTAGGCTATAAGTTGAAAGTCGGGAGAAATGTCAGTTTGTTTCTGGATGCCGGACCTTATTTCAATGTCGGTTTGTTTGGTCAAATGAAGCAAATAGCCAGTCTTCCGGGAGAACAGGATATTGTCACAGTAGCCTCACATAATATGTTTAAGGAGGGAGTGATGCCGCGCTTTGACTGGGGAGTAGGCTTTCGTGCCGGGGTAGAGATAGCCCGCCATGTACAGATTGCCATAGGATACGACTGGGGTATGACCAAAACTTATCAGCATAACCCCGATACCAAGTTCCGGACTTTTGTAGCTTCATTAACGTATTATTTTTAGTCAGAATGAAAAATAAACTAACTTTGAGGTGATTGCTTTTTAATCTTTAAGTTATGAAATCGGTAGTGGTTTTTCTTATGCTTTTGGGACTATCCTGTATGCAGAGCTTTGGACAAGAAAGTATCGAAAAAGATACGATAAAGCTTGGTGCAGGGTTGAAAAAAGATGTGGGTGGGGAATTCTTGTCGATTAGCCCATCCACGGATAGAGTGAAGATAAAAGACCATGAAGTAAATCAAGAAATACAATCTGATTCACCTGTAGATTTTGATTTTAGGCAGGAAAGGCCTTTTTATGTTCCAACCTATTATGTGAATCCGTCTCCCATGTTTATGGGTGACTATAATGCATTCGGGCAGTTTTCTCCCTATTTTTATGGCAGGGGAATGCAGACTACCATTCCAGGTATCGGTCGGGTGAACCAGATGATGCTTATATACCAAAAGGAAATCAATGATTTTTGGGATATATATGCAGGATTGAATGCGGCAAAATATACTTTCCCCTATAGTGTCGGTCAGTCGTTTGGTGTGTCAGGAGGCATGGCACTTCATCCGGCAGATGATTTTCATCTTACCGTGTTTGGTGCTTATAGTCCGGATAACAGGTATAATCTCAACCGTACGTATTATGGAGCCACCGTTGGTTACGATTTTACAAACCGTTTTGGAGTGGACGTTGGTGTACAAAGGTATTATGATGTGCGACAAGGATGGAGGACTGCACCGATGGTCGCTCCATCCTATAAATTTCGTAAGTTTAAACTAGGCATAGATGTGGGAGGCCTGTTTTATGAAGCAGTGAGAAGTGCGATTGAACGATAAGTGCCTTTTTATTCTTAATTAAACAATTATGGATTGCTGAAAGGATAATTTATGAGAAGAGTGGGGGGGAGTGTCGTGCATAATATCTACTTTTGAGGGCTATTCTTAAAAATACTATCTTAATAATGAAGTCTGTCAATCTATATGGAGTTGTCATGAGTACCATCTTCATGGCAAGTTGTGTAAACCCTAAGACGGTAAATATTGAAGGCGTATGTAGCAACTGCATGGATGGGACGCCAATAGAATTGTATTATCTCCAGAACGATTCAGTGATTAATGTCGCTAGTGATACTTTGCTCCATGGAAAATTTAATTTCAGCATAGAAGAAAACCTTGAGTTAGCATATTATCTCTCAGTAAATGGCACGTTGAATCCATTAAAAGGAATGTTCTTTGCCGAAAAAGGAACGGTAAAGATAGCATTTGATTCGGTATATCATGTAACAGGAACACCTATGAACGATTTATACAATACTTATCTTACAGAAACACGCAGAATAGAAAAATTAGGAGAGATGGAGTATCGCAGGAGCATAGAAAGAAAAGATAATCCGGATACTTCGGTGTATGATTCTTTGGCTCAGGTCTACACAGAGTATAAAGTGAAGTTTCAGCTTGATAATATACACAACATTGTAGGCAAGGCCACATTTATCAATGAAATAGGTTCTGTATATGATCCTCATTTCCTCGAGATTTATCCCACTTTGCCGGAAGAAGTGAAAGCTGACAAGAAAGTGCAATGGTATTATGAGCTTCGCCTGGATATGGACAGAAAACAGAAAGAATTGGATGCCAGGATTGGTAAAAAGATAAAAGATATGGAGTTTCCGGATGCTAATGGGATAACAAGAAAGCTTTCTTCGTTTATTCCTAAAAATGGGTATCTGTATATTGATTTATGGTCTTCTGCCTGTGCTCCCTGTATTGCGGAATTTCCTGAACTGGAAAAAACTTACAGCCAGTATAAGGAGAAAGGATTGGATATACTTTTGATTTCGATAGACAAGAATATAGATGATTTTCAGGCGGCCATGAAGAAATATCAAATCAAGTTTACTTCTTTGATTGATACAACTGAAGGAGAAAAGGTAAAAGAGAATTTTCCTTTCTCAGGTATACCGCATGGTATTCTGATTAATAGCAATGGCGAGATTGTGGCAAACCAGCTTCACAATATGCTGTTGAAACAAAGATTAGAGGAACTGATAAGATAGACGTCTTAAATGCCTATAAATGGAATGTAAAAAAATTATAGCAGGTCTCTTCATATATGCAGGTTTTGCATCATCTGTATTCAGTCAGACAACTGGAAAAATAGTAGATACCAATCAGCAGCCGGTAGAAGGTGCTACCATCGTCATGCAGCTGCCTGATTCAGCCTATCTAGGTGCAACCATATCTGCGGCCGACGGTACATTCATGCTTGAACCGGAGCCGGAGGATTATCAGCTCATCGTCCAGCATTTGCTTTATCAGACCAGGCAGGTGAAGGGGCAGACGCGTGATGCCGGTATTATTACTATGGAAGCAAAAGACTACAATCTGGAGGAAGTGGTTATTAAGGGAGAAAAGCCATTGGTCAAAGTTGAAAACGGACGGCTTGGCTATAATCTTTCAGTGCTTTCTGAAAAACAAGTAGTAAACAATGCATACGACGCTATAACCAAACTACCGGGTGTGCAGGAGAGCAACGGAGCACTTTCTCTAGCTGGAGCAAGTTCTCTTACCATTGTGATGAATGGTAAGCCTACAACCATGACAGCAGAGCAGTTGGAGACATTACTACGCAATACGCCGGTGGATCGTGTCGAGAAGGCGGAAGTTATGTACAGTGCCCCTCCTGAACTCCATGTTCGTGGAGCTATAATCAATGTGGTGATGAAACGCTCTAATGATTATTCATTTCAAGGAGAATTGAGTACTTATTATCAGAATAAATATTTCAGCAGTGGCGGTGCAAACGGTAATTTCCGTTTGTCTACTCCCAAAGTAACTTTGGATGTAATGTATGGGACTGACAATATTAAAATGTTGGAATATACAGAGCTGTTCTCTAGACACACATTAAGTGATAAAGTTTATGAAATAACCCAGAATGAGAAACTGAGTTCCAAAAGCTGGATGCACAATGTGAGAACTGCTTTGGAATATAACATCAACGAAAAGAATCATCTGAATGTAGCCTACACGGGAAGCTTTACACCTGACGGACATAACCGCAGTATAGCAGACGGAAGTTTCCAGCAGTCCAACCTTGATAAGTTCATGGACAATAAGATGAACAATGTAACAGTGCAGTACAGTTCTGGTATAGGTCTGGAAGTAGGCGGCGATTACACACGTTATACTTCAGACAATAATCAGACTATGTTCACGCAACTATCTGATAAAAACAAAAGCTCATACATACTGACTGGTGGCCAGCGAATAGACCGCTATTCAATTTATGCAGACCAGAAACATAATCTGACAAACAACTGGGGCATTGGTTACGGAGTAGCCTACCGTTATGCAAAAGATTATGATTTTCAAACATATAATAATGTAACAGGTAGTGTGCAAACCGAAAATACAGAAGCCAAACTTAATGAACAGACAGCCAGTTTTTATTTTTCACTGAATAAAAACTGGACAACCGGCACTTCGCTTTCTATTTCTGCTACAGGAGAATATTACACTATTGGCAACTATCGCAAATGGGCTGTTTATCCGCAAGCCTCACTGACATACCTGAAAAGCCCGAAACATATCTTTCAATTGTCTTTATCAACAGACAAGACTTATCCGGGTTACTGGGATATGCAGTCTTCCGTTACCTATTTGAACGGATATTCTGAACTTCAGGGAACGCCGGGATTGCGTCCCATGACCAACTATAACCTGAACGGTACATACATTCTGAAACGAAAATATATTTTCGGATTGTTCTACACACATACGTCCGATTACTTTGCTCAGTCTCCTTATCAGGCTACCGACCGACTGGCATTAATATACAAGAATACCAACTGGAATTATATGCGTATGATAGGTGCAAATATTATTCTACCTTTCAGCATAGGAAACTGGTACGACGTAAGGCTCACACTTGTAGGTATGCAGGCACGGCAAAAATGCGACCGTTTTTTTGACGTGCCATTTGACCGCAAGAAATGGATGTTTGTCGGAACTCTTGACAACACCTTCAAGGTAGGTAAGAATCTTTCGTTTGAGTTGACAGGTAACATACAGACACCTTTCATTCAGGGAACGCTGGATCTTGCAAGCTCATTCAACCTCACAGCCGGAATGCAGTGGAGCTTTGCCAAAAGAAGATGTTCACTTACAGCACGTTGCAGTGATATATTTAACTCCAGTATGCCAGATATGAAGATTCGCTTCAAAGGGCAACATTTGGATATGAACACAGGATTCTATACCCGTATGGTATCTCTGAACTTTACATACCGTTTTGGTGGATATAAAAAACAGGAGGTGAAAGGAGTTGATACATCACGATTTGGACATTAAAATTTGAAAAGCGATTAAAATCATTGATAAATAGCAGTATATAATGAATATTAGAAACACTATAAGTGCAATATTTATCTTAGGTTATTTTCCTGTTGTTTGGAGTCAGACAACCGGAAAGATTGTAGATACCAATCAGCAGCCGGTTGAAGGTGCTACCATCGTCATGCAGCTACCGGATTCAGCCTATCTAGGTGCAACCATATCTGCGGCTGACGGTACATTCATGCTTGAACCGGAACCGGAGAATTATCAGCTCATCGTCCAGCATCTGCTTTATCAGACCAGGCAGGTGAAGGGACAGGAGCGTGATGCCGGTGTCATTACTTTGGAATCGAAGGACTACAATCTGGAGGAAGTGGTAATTGAGGGAGAACGCCCGTTTGTAACCATGGAACAGGGAAAACTGAATTATGACATTTCGGCCATCTCAGAAAAGCATATTGTAAACAATGTCTACGAGGCTATCTGTAAGTTGCCGGGTGTGCAGGACAGGAACGGCAAACTCTCACTGGTGGGAGCAAAGGACGTAACAGTTATCCTGAACGGAAAGGCAAGTACACTGACACAGGAGCAGCTGATTGAGATGCTGAAGAATACTTCCGCTTCGCAGGTACAGACCGCCGAAGTGATGTATAATACACCTCCCGAATATCATGTGCGCGGGGCTGCCATTAATATTGTAACGGCTAAGGCAGACGACAATACCATCCAGAGTGAACTGTCGGCCAGCTACAGCAACCAGTATTTTAGCAGTTACAGCGGCAATGTAAACTTCCTGCTGACGAAGGGAAAATCATCGTTGAATGTCTCTTACAATCCGGGTTATTCGCATATAATGACGGTGATGGACCTGGCCTCCCAACATACGTATGACGGAAAGGTATATGACATCACGCAGACACAGAAAATCAATACAAAGGGCTGGAAGCATAATATCTATGCTGAGTACGGCTATCAGATAAACGAGGATAATGAGTTGAGTGTGGGTTACAACGGTGCCCTTTCCGATAATGGTAAAGGTACGATTGATGTAAATGGAAACTTCCAGAACAGCCACAATGACAAGTTGCAGGACAGCCGTCTGCACAATGTCTTTGCCCGCTATTCTTCCGGATTCGGCCTTGACCTTGGGGTGGATTATACGGACTATACCATGAATGACAAGAATCGTCTGGAAAGTAAACTGACAGACAATACACGCCAGTTGCTTGATTATACTTCGGACCAGAAAATCCGCAAGTTCACTGTATATGCCGACCAGAGCTACGCTCTCGCCAATGACTGGACTTTGAAATACGGTGTCCGTTATGATTATACGGACAATAAGAACGCCCAGTTCTTCAATCAGACTGAAGGAAAGGATGATGTGGGCAATTCTTCCTCACGTCTTTATGAGCAGATTACCAACTTTTATGGAGGCTTCGACAAGGAGTTTGAAAACGGGCTGTCTCTTTCTCTCTCGGCAACCGGTGAGTATTATTCTATCGGAAATTATCATAAATGGGCGGTCTATCCGCAGGCCAGTCTGACCTATTCGCCGTCGGAGAAACATACGTTCGTGCTGGGTATATCATCAGAAAAGGACTATCCTACCTATTGGGATATGCAGACCAGTACTACTTACATGAATGCCTACGAAGAGATTCAGACCATCGAGGGACTTCGTCCTGCCAATGTGTACAGTGTAAATGCCAATTATCTCTTCCTGCAGAAGTACATGTTGTCGTTGTTCTACGAGCGTACCAACGATTATTTCACGATGGATATGTATCAGGCAAAAGACCGTCTGGCACTTGTGTACCGCACGCAGAACTGGAACTATTACCAGTCCTTCGGTATGAGCGCCAATATTCCGTTCAACATCGGTGAGTGGTTGTCTTCTCAGGTGAATGCGACGGTGGTCAATGACCGTAACCGTTGTGATAACTTCTGGGATATTCCTTTCGACCGTAAGAAATGGGCCTGTATGCTTGCTATGCAGAATCATTTCTCGGTAGGTTCTAACCTCGGATTTGATTTGGATGCGATGTACCGTTCAAGCATGATTTCCGGTATCAGCGATACGAAACCGGTCTTTACGGTCAATGTAGGAGCGCAGTGGAACTTCCTGAAGGATAAGGCCAGTCTGAGCCTGAACTGTGCTGACTTGTTTGATACCATGCGCATGAAGGTGAGAAACCGCTATGCAGGACAGCACATCGACCTGAATATGGGGCAATACAGCCGTACCCTTTCAATGAAATTTGTCTACCGTTTTGGGGGCAGTATCAGTAAGAAGAAGAAAGAAGTAGATTCTTCACGTTTCGGAAGATAATACACAAACATGATGGAATATTTAGCATTGACTTAACTCTATGAAAAAGCTATTTTTATATGCTATAGGAAGCTTAATCATACTGCCTGTTTACAGTCAGCATTTGATTAAAGGAACAATCATCGATTCGGAAAATACGGTGATGCCGATGGTGAATGTCGCCTTTTTGAATCAGGCAGACAGTACACTCGTCGCCGGAGCAGTATCCGACTCTTGCGGGGTATATAGCACATCGCTTGCTGGGGGCAACTATATCATCCGTTATTCTTATCTGGGTTATGAGACATTGTATCGTAATATACAAGTCAATGCGAATCTCACACTGCCGGTAGTTAAAATGGAACTGGCTCAGACCGAGCTTGAAGGAGTGGAGGTTACTGCCTACCGAAAACCTTTCAAATTGGATAGGGAAGGTATTACGGCTGATGTGCCTAATACGATTCTTGCCAAACAGACTACACTGGATGATTTGCTTTGCAAGATACCCGGCATTCAGAAACGTGGTGAAGACATTGAAGTGATTGGTAGAGGTCTCCCTACCTATTACATCAATGGCAGAGAAGTGACAGACCGTACCGAACTGGACAATCTGGCTATCGACCAGATTCAGTCTGTCAGACTGGTGGCGAATACGGGTGTGCGTTATCACTCGGAACAACGTGCGGTGATTGAAATCAAGACCAAACGCCTGGGCGAAGGACTTGCCTTTAATGTCAGCGGTAATCTGCTGCAGGGGAATTATCTTAGTCAGAATTACAAGATGAACGGAAGTTACAATTACAAGAACTGGGACTTCTTTCTCTCTTATAATTATGACCGTGGAAAGAAGGATTCGAACCTTGACGTTTACCAGCAGACTCAAAGTGATACAATCTGGAATCTGACCGATTTGACCCGGAAACAAATCTTCAACGAAAGCCATGCCTATACGGGAGGGGTTTCTTATCATTTCTCTCCGGAGTCGGAAATCGGCCTGAAATATGAAGGTAAATACAGTGAAGGTAATACGTTCTCTAAGGATACGCTTTCTATGATACCGGACAAAGGAACTTCAACCTTTATCAGGAATCTCAGCGATGTGTCCGACAAGTCCGTCAGCAATCATTTGAACCTGTATTATACAAACGACTGGAAGAATGGCTGGAAGATGAACGCATTCGGTGATTATCTTCATAAGACCGACCGAAGCCGTGGCAATATCCGTGAATGGGAAAGCGACGGTATGGAAACGTCTATGGACTATTACCGTAAGGCGGACTGGGATTTGTTTGCAGCCAAATTGAGTTTATCGTATGAAACAGGGAAAGCCGGAACTTTCAGCTTCGGTTATGATTTCAGCCACACAACCGGAACGGACTATATAGAGTATGTCCGTGCGTTGAATAATGGTAGTACAAGTAATACGGAAATGAAAAATTCGCTCTACCTGTCGTACGATTACACATGGAACAAACTGTCGCTGGGAGCCGGATTGCGTTACGAACACATACGGAGCGATTTGAAGGAAAACAGTAGCCACAAGAATCAGAACCAGACTTATCATAACTTCCTGCCCTCTGTTTCGTTAAGCTACAATACCGAGAGCCTGCAACAGTCACTTACATATTCCGTTCATACGGAGCGTCCGCCTTTTGGTGTAATGAACGACAATGCGGTGTACACAGATCGGTTTACTTATCAAAAAGGAAATCTTTACCTGAAACAGGCTTTGACTCATGACCTGAACTATATGCTGTTTTATAAGTTTCTGTTTTTTAACCTGAATTATACTCATACCCATAATCCGCTGATAACAGCTTTCTACAGTATGCCGGGAAATTCAGCGGTTACGGTCAGCTACATGGATAATTTTGACAGAATGCATAATCTGACGGGTATGGTAAACGTGCAATATCCTGTGAAGTGGTGGCTGCCCTCACTTACGCTTACCTGTTTGAAGACATTCTTCAATTATCCGGGGCCGAATGAGAGTATCTTAAAGGCCGGACGTCCGCTGGTGATGCTGAACTTCAACAACAGTTTCACACTTCCATCCGGATTCCTGTTGTCTGCTGATTTTAATTATGGTTCCAGAGGATATTATCAGTTGTACGAGGCGAAGAGTTATACCTCCTTCAACCTGAGTTTGAAAAAATCGTTCCTGAAAGACAAGCTTCAACTTTCACTGGATGCTTACGACATTTTCAATAAGAACAATACGCGTGCTTCTGCTCGTCTGAATGATATTATCATGCACAGTGTCGGAAAAGAGGAAACCCGAAAAGTCGGTTTCACGATTACTTATCGTTTCCGAACCGAAAAGAAGATGAATAATCAGAGTGCAGCTGAGACGGAAATGTCACGATTGAATATGGACAATCAGTAAAGACGGCTGAATGAACACTCTCCAACGATATATGGTGTTGAATTCTCTTTTGCTGGTGGTGATACCTGTGATGGGCCAGCAAAAGGAAGACAAGGATATTAAGCTGAATGAAGAAACGGTAAAACTCATTCAGTTTGATTTCCTTCCAGGGGATATGGAGAATTACAACAAGCCTTTGGAAGCCCCGTTGGAAAAGAAATGGATGGAGTACAAGAATCCTTTTGATGAAGGAATTCCCCGAAGTCTGACAGACAGTCTTATGGCAAAGAAACCGAAGGGATATATCCGTATGTGTCCTTATTCCATCTGGACAAAACGAGGAGAAGATCCGGTGTATGATGTGACTGTGGAAGGTCGTCCGCCTGAACTTATCATGAACGAGGGACCGGACGTCAGTAAAAAACTACAGACAGATTACGGGCATTCTCTCAAGCCCTCAACGGGCAGAACGTATGATATGCTGAATAACTCCACTCCCATTGAAGTAGGAAAAATTTTCAAGAAATATATAAAGCCGTTGCTGCCTGCAAAAAAGAGTAAATAGTTTCTTATAGATTCTTCAGCTTTCTTCCGTATATTACTTAAAATAGAGTTAAATTTACCTCGACACGTACGTGACGAGGTCTTGACACGAACGTGCTGATGTCTCGTCACGTTCGTGTCGAGATATTGACAGCTACGTGTCAAGATATTTTTGAATAGGAGTTTCTCTTTTATATAAGGCGGTTTAGAAGATTTATGACGGCCCTGTTACTTCTATTGGGACTGGTGTAGAGGCAAATCGTAGATTTTGAGGAAGTTATAGTGATAATCATTCAGTAATCATTATATTTGTGAGAATTTGCATGGTTGGTTTATATAGAAGGATATAATCGTACTATGCATTTTCGGTTTGCAGATAAAAGCTGAATGAAACTTAAAACATAATACAATGAAAAAAAGAGTATGGATGGCAATTATTTGCCTTTGTTTGTCCGTAGGACTGTATGCACAAGATTCATTAAAGGTAAATACGAAACAAATTGGTGTGGAGGATATTGTAGATGTGCTGAATGTGATGCGTGTAAAGATGTTCCATTTTGACCTGATGCCGTTCCTGGCAGATACGTATGAAGTACAAGTATATGTGGAGGAACATGAGAAAGGGAAAACATCCAAACGTATCGAGCTGTTTCGAATGGGGAAAAATAAGGAGCTGCTGAAAGATTCCTGGAGATACAAGGATTTGCCGGAGGGCACAGAAGTGTGGAATAAAATCACAGACCTGTCTTTATTCCTGACAAGCAGAAATGACTCTACAACTTTGCTTACTATTAAAGTTCCGAATGCGATGACTGCGAATGTAGCATTGAAGTTGCATCCGTTAGGAAAAGAAAAGATGTATTTTTACGAAGCCAGACCTTATATCTTACGGAATAATCCGAATGCAGACAGCCTGAACATACCTTTAGTTTTATATGGCTCTGGTTGGGTAGATGAACAATACGGATTTATGCGTTTCTGTGGGGAAAGGGAAATTGACGGGAATGATAAGACCGGAATGATTTTGTCGAACGTACCACATTATTATGTGGTGGGAGTGGAGTTGCATAAGGCAGCCAAGTAAAGGAAATTTTGATTTCTTGAATATAGGATGCGGTTCGGCAATACTTGTGCTCAAAAGCGGGCTTTTGGCTTGGTATTGCACTCACCTTTCACTATCTTTGCGGCTTAATCGGACATTTGTCCGGAAAGTGAAAAGGATATGATAAAATTTACGGATATGAAGACTAAACTATTGATGTTGCTTGTCCTTCTGGGAAGCTTGTGGACGAGCAACTTGTATGCTCAGACACGTTATCCCAAACGGGAGTTTCGCGGAGCCTGGATACAGTGTGTAAACGGACAGTTCCAGGGGATGCCTACGGAGAAAATGAAGAAGGTGCTGGTGAGCCAGTTGGACAACTTGCAGAAAGCTGGTATCAATGCCATCATTTTTCAGGTGAGGGCAGAGGCGGATGCCTTGTATAAATCTCCTTACGAACCATGGAGCCGTTTCTTGACCGGTGTGCAGGGAAAAGCTCCTTCGCCTATGTGGGACCCTTTGCAGTTTATGATTGAGGAATGCCACAAGCGGAACATGGAACTTCATGCGTGGATTAATCCGTATCGTGCCAAGACGAAAGGCACAGGTGCTTTGTCGCCCATGCATCCCTACAGCAAGAATCCGGAATTGTTTGTGCAGTATGCTGGCCAGCTGTATTTTGATCCGGGACTGCCGGAATCCAGAAAATACATCTGTAAGATTGTACGCGACATTGTGACCCGCTATGATGTGGATGCCATTCACATGGACGACTATTTCTATCCTTATCCGAATCCGGGAGAGGAGTTTCCGGATAATGTCAGCTTTGCAGCATACGGCCGTGGATTTACGCGTCGGGCAGACTGGCGTCGGGATAATGTGAACGTGTTGATTAAGGAAATTCATGAAACCGTTCGCGAATGTAAACCGTGGGTGAAGTTTGGTATATCACCGTTCGGTATTTATCGTAACAAGAAGAATGACCCGAACGGAAGTGAGACAAACGGATTGCAGAACTACGATGACTTGTATGCCGACGTGCTTTTGTGGGTAAACAATGGCTGGGTAGATTACAATATCCCGCAGATTTATTGGGAAATCGGACATCCGGCAGCCGATTATGATACACTGATTCGCTGGTGGGCACGCCATTCGGCAGCTCGTCCGCTGTACATCGGTCAGGATGTGATACGCACTGTATCGAAAGCGGATTTGATGAATCCGAACCAGAGCCAGATTCCGGCAAAGTATAATTTGCAGCGTTCATTGCCTACCGTACAGGGAAGCTGTCAGTGGTATGCGGCGGCAGTGGTAGAGAACAAGGGAAATTACCGGGATATGCTGGTGAAAGAATATCACAAGTATCCGGCATTGCTTCCGGCTTCTCCGTTTATGGACGACAAGGCTCCGGGCAAAGTGCGTAAGCTGAAACCGGTATGGACCGCAGACGGATACATCTTGTTCTGGACGGCACCGAAGGCAAAGACCGAGATGGACAAGGCTTATCATTATGTGGTGTACCGCTTCGGAAGCAAGGAGAAGGTGAACCTGAATGATCCTTCACACATTGTAGCGATTACGCACGATGAATTCTATAAGTTGCCGTATGAAGACGGAAAGACGAAGTATCGTTACGTAGTGACTGCACTCGACCGTCTGCACAATGAGTCGAAATCGGTATCAAAGAAGATTAAGCTGTAAATATCAGTCTGATAGAAAATAGAAAGGGCAGGAAGAAAGGTTTGTGGTTTTCTTCCTGCCCTTTTTTATGGATTTCCCTATAAGTTATTTGATATTTTTTCGAATCTTGCTAAGATAGGCATGCATGCCTTCTGCATCTTTCCGGCTGATAATATCTAACAGTTCGTTTAGCTCCGTACGGATATTTTCTACCTGAGCCGGAGTGCGCGGATTGAACAAGATTTCCTGTAGCAGAAAATCATCTTCGCTCAGCACACCTTGCGCAATGGCCATGTGGCGCTTGAAGGTAGTACCCGGTGCATCCTGGTGTTTCATAATGGCTGCAAACACAAAGGTAGATACGAACGGGATAGATAAGGAGTAAGCCACCGTTTCGTCGTGCTCCTCGAAGGTGTATTCAAAGATGTTCAGCTTCAGGTGCTGGTAAAGGTCCTTGAAGAAAATCTTTCCCAGGTGGTCACCTTCCTTAATGATGATGGCATTCTCCGTACTCAGTTTGTCGAGGTTGGCAAATGTGGGACCGAACATCGGGTGGGTAGACACGTAGCGAAAGCCGCAGTTTTCATAAAACTCCTTTAATCCGGTTTTCACGGAAGCAATGTCGCTGATGATACAGTCCTTCGGCAGCACCGGAAGGACCTGATGGAAAGCATCGAGTGTGTATTTTACCGTGGCAGCATTGATGACCAGCTCCGGCTTGAATTCGCTGATTTCTTCCAGCTTGGTGAATCGGTAGCAGTTGTACATAAAGCGCAGGCGTTGGGGATTCACATCGTACACGGCGACTTCATGTTCAAAACTCAATACATCGGTAAAGAAGGAGCCCATTTTCCCGGCTCCTAAAATCAATATTTTCATGCTTTGTTTCTGTTATTTGTTGATGATTTCCATTTGCTGGCGCACGCTTTCTTCGTGAATCAGCTCGAATACTTGTTTGACGAAATCGGAATCCATGCCGCAAAGTGAGCCTTGTGCACCGCGTTTATCCAGAATTTCATTGTAACGTCCGGTCTGCAGGATGGTCATGTTATGTTCCTTTTTGAAGGTACCGATTTCACGGCACACACGCATACGTTTGGCGAGTATGTCCATCAGGTCGTTGTCACATTCGTCAATCTGCCGGCGAAGCTCGTTCAGGTTTTCTGTAGTCTGATGTTCAGAACGGATTACGAGCAGGTTCAGGATGTAGTCAAGAATATCGGGAGTAACCTGCTGTGCGGCATCGCTCCATGCACATTCCGGATTGCAGTGTGATTCGATGATGAGTCCGTCGAAACCTAAGTCCATGGCCTGCTGGCACAGCGGAGCAATCAGTTCACGTTTTCCGCCGATGTGGCTCGGGTCGCAGATAATAGGCAGATTCGGGATGCGGCGGCGCAGTTCGATAGGAATGTGCCACTGCGGCAGGTTGCGGTAAATTTTCTTGTCGTATGAAGAGAATCCGCGATGAATGGCACCGATACGTTTCAGTCCGGCATTGTTGATGCGTTCCAATGCACCAATCCACAACTCCAGATCAGGGTTTACCGGATTCTTCACATAGACGGGAATGTCTACGCCTTTCAGGGCATCGGCAATTTCCTGTACGGCAAACGGGTTGGCAGTAGTACGGGCACCAATCCATACGATGTCTACATCAGCTTTCAGGCATTCGTACACATGCTTGGCGGTAGCTACTTCCGTGGCTACGTACATGCCGGTTTCCTTCTTCACTTCTTTCAGCCAGGAAAGTCCTTCCACACCGATACCTTCGAAACCTCCCGGTTTGGTGCGGGGTTTCCAGATTCCGGCACGGAATATCTTGATACCTTTGTCAGACAGTGACTTGGCTGTAGTCATAACTTGTTCTTCTGTTTCGGCACTGCAAGGGCCTGCAATGATCAACGGGCGTTCCTGAGAAACACCTTCCAGTTCAATAGGGAGTAAATCTAACTGTTCCATGGTAGTATTTGATTTTTGTAATGTTATTTATTCACGATGTCCTGGATTCGTTTTAACGCCTCTTCCAGTTGAGGCTCTTTGGCGCAGAGTGAAATACGGATATACCGTTTTCCGTTGCTGCCGAAAATGAATCCCGGAGTGATGAACACGCGGGCTTCGTGCAAGACTTTCTCGGTCAGTTCTTCTACGTCGGCATAGTGGTCTGGAATGCGTCCCCACAAGAACATACCTACTTGTTCCGGGTCGAAGGTACATCCCAAGGTATGCATGATTTCTTCAGCCAGTTTCCGGCGACGTGCGTAAGTCTGGATATTGGCTTCTTCGTGCCATTCTGCGCTGTTGTGATAAGCTTGTGCGGCTGCCAGCTGCAAGGGGCGGAAAGTACCGGAATCAATGTTGCTCTTGATTTTCAGAATCCACTGTACGAAAGTGGCATTGGTTGCCAGCATACCTACGCGCCATCCCGGCATGTTGTGACTCTTGCTCATGGAATTGAATTCAATACAGCATTCTTTGGCTCCCGGTACGTTCAGGATACTGATAGGTTTGCGGTTCAGAATGAAACTGTACGGGTTGTCGTTGACAATGACAATCTGGTGACGGCGTGCAAAATCCACCAGCTTCTCGTAAAGCTCCATGGTGGCATTGGCACCGGTCGGCATGTTGGGATAGTTGGTCCACATGATTTTTACCCGACTTAAATCCATCTTTTCCAGTTCTTCAAAGTCCGGTTGCCAGTGATTGTCTTCCCGCAGGTTGTAGTTCACGATTTTACTTCCTAAAATCTTGTTCAGTGAAGTGTAGGTAGGGTATCCGGGGTTTGGAACCAGCACCTGGTCACCGGGGTTCACCAGTGCAAGTGTGACGTGAAGGATACCTTCCTTCGAACCGATAAGTGGCTGGATTTCCGTTGCCGGGTCCAGGTCTACGTCATACCATCTTTTATACCAGTCGGCCATGGCTTTGCGCAGTTCCGGTATTCCCACCGTAGGCTGGTAGCCGTGTGCGTCCGGCTTGCGGGCATTCTCACACAACACGTTGATGGTCTCTTCTGAAGGCGGCATGTCCGGGCTTCCGATTCCTAAGCTGATGACATTTTTCCCTTCGGCATTCATCCGTGCCACTTCTTTCAGTTTCCGGCTGAAGTAGTATTCGCTGACGTGGTTCAGTCGGCTGGCCGGCTCTATCTTATAAGGTTGATTCTCCTTCTGCATATTCTCCTAAAATTTTAAGTGCTTTGGTTAATGGCATTACTGCGTCAATGGATTGTTTGTATCTCAAATAGTCGTTGAACATCACGTCTACGTAGAACAGGTATTCCCATTCCCGCCCGATGATGGGCAACGATTGTATTTTGGTCAGGTTTATGTGATAGAACGAAAAGATGGATAACACTTGTGACAAGCTTCCTTCATTATGAGGCAGGGAGAAAACAATGTTGGCCTTGTTGATTTTGGAACGGTCTTTCAGTTCGTCAGCCATCCAGGGATCGCATATCACCAGAAAGCGGGTGAAATTATGCTTGTTGGTTTCAATGCCTTCCTGCAAGATTTTCATGCCGTAAAGCTCGGCTGCATATTTGGAGCAGATGGCAGCATGTCCTTTCAATCCCTTTTCCTTGATGTCGCGTGCACTGCCTGCGGTATCTTCCGTTTCTACCACTTTCAGCTGAGGGTGGTGTTGTAGGAAATCCCGGCATTGTGCCAGTGCTACCGGATGGGAGTTTACTTCTGTCAGTGTGCTCCAGTCTTCTCCAGGTAGACACATGATGCTGTGGCTGATTCGTAATTTATGTTCTCCGATAATCGTAGCTCCACTGTCTCTGAGCAATTCGTAATTGTGAAGGAGGCTTCCGGCAATCGTATTCTCAATGGCAATCATTCCGATGATGCTGCTGTCTTTTTTCAGGTTATCGAACACCTCTTCGAATGTGTTGCAGCAAATCAGTTCGATTTCCTCATCCTTGAAAAACTTATGGGCTGCAATGTCGTGATACGAGCCCGGAACTCCTTGTATGGCTATCTTCTTCATCTTTTGTGTAACTATAAAAAAAGTCCCGCTCCATCGAAGCGGGACTTTGTATTATCATTTCATTCTTGTTTTCTCTATTAACGTATGCATGCAAACTCCCGCTTCACTTCATTGCTAAAGTAAAAGAAATAAAAGTAAAAGAAGAAGTATGATGTAAATGTTCTCATTTGTTTGTTATTTTGTTGTTATTTCTGCTGCAAATGTAATACTTTTCTTTAAAAAACAAATGTTCCGACAAACTTTTTCTTCTTATTTTTAAAAAATAGCCTCAGAATGGCGGATATGAATGTATTTTCTTACCTTTGTTGTACAGAGATATTTCATTTGTAAAATAGCCAAAACAAATAAGAACATGAACTATAATTTTGATGAAGTGATTGACCGTCGCGGCACGTGTTGCGAGAAAGTAGACGGTATGGTAAACGTATGGGGAAAGTCTGATTTGATTCCGATGTGGGTGGCCGATATGGATTTTGCCACACCTCCGTTTATTTTGGAAGCCATTCGCAAACGTTGCGAACATCCGGTGTTAGGATATACTTTCCGTTCAGACGATTACTATCAGTCTATTATCGGATGGGTAAAGAAACGTTATGGCATGTCGGTAGAGAAGGAAGAAATCAATTTTGTACCAGGCATTGTACCGGGTTTGGGAATGGCTATCAACTGTTTCACAAAGCCGGGCGACAAGATTATGATTATGCCTCCGGTGTACCATCCTTTTGCCTGGCTGGTGACACGCAATAACCGTCGCCTGGTGGAATGTCCGCTGAAAGAAGTGGACGGACATTATCGCATGGATTTGGATTTGATTCGCCGTTCCATAAAGGGAGTACGGGTACTGATTCTGTGTAATCCTCACAACCCGGGAGGAGTGGTTTGGAAGAAAGAAGAGTTGCAGGAACTGGCCGAAATCTGTGCCGATGACAATGTGATTGTCTTTTCGGATGAAATTCATGCTGACCTGACTTTACCTCCTTATCAGCATCTGCCTTTTGCCATGGTGTCAGAAAAAGCCCGCAACAACTCCGTTACTTTTATGGCACCCAGCAAGACTTTCAATATGCCGGGAGTAGCTGCTTCGCATACCATTATTTACAATGAAGGACTTCGTTCACGCTTCGTTACTTATCTGGATGCCGGAGAGCTGAATGCGGGACATGTGTTTGCATGGCCGGCCGTAACCGCTGCTTACACTGAAGGAGAAGAGTGGCTGCAACAGTGTCTGGCTTATATTCAGGGAAATATTGACTATGCAGATGCCTATACAAAAGCACATACTCCTAAGATTAAGGTGATGCGTCCGCAGGCTTCTTACCTGATTTGGCTGGATTGTCGCGAACTGAGATTGTCGCATGAGGCATTGAATGCTTTCTTTGTAGACAAGGCCGGATTGGCGCTGAACGATGGAGAGATGTTTGGTAAGGAAGGAGCAGGCTTTATGCGAATGAATGTAGGCTGTCCGCGTGTGACACTTGAAAAAGCCTTGCAGCAGTTGAAAGCAGCTTACGAAGCTCTTTAATGCATCTATTATTATAAAAAGAACGGGTGCGGAATTTCACGAATGAATGTTCCGCACCCGTTCTTTATGAAGAGTATCGTTTAGTAGATTCCGGTTTGCAGATTGCTCTTTTCAAAGTTATTGAAATTGCCGGAAATCAGGTTTTCTTTTTCAGGAGCCAGCTCGATGGCCTTTTTCATGTCTTCTGCCGCACCGGCCTTGTCGCCCATCAGCAGGTGAACGCGTCCTCTTTCCTGGTATAATTGCGCTTCTTGTGGAATCAGTTCAATAGCTTCCTGATAATTCTCAAGTGCCTTGTCCAGTTGTTTTTCCTCTATCAGCAAGCCACCTTTCAGCAAATACGCTTTCACATTGAACGGGTTCAAAGCTATAACCTGTTCCACGCATGCTTCTCCTTCCTGATTTTCTCCCATACCGATATGGATGGTAGCTTTCAGGAGAAGCGCTTCCTCTTCTTCCGGATTAAGTTTCAGTACCTGCTCCAGGTCGTTGAGCGCATCTTTCGCCTGGCGCATTTCCCACAGCACTTCAGCACGCAGAAGATAGGCTTCTGTGAAACTCTCGTTTTGTACGATGGCTTTGGTTAGCATGACAATGGCTTGTAAGTCATTTTTCAAACCTCGTGCAGCACGAGCGGCTAAGTAGTAAGCCTGAGCGTTCTTCTCATCCAAAGCGATGGCTTTCTGGCAGGCCTTATCCATCCCTTCATAGTCTTCTTGTATATAGCATACACTGGCCAAAGACAGCAAGGCCTGTACGTTTGTCTCATCTTTTGCAATCAGCCGGTCAAGGGTGATACGTGCATCCTCCGTGCGGTTGGCCTGAAGATATGCACTGGCCAGTAAACCCAGCGTTTCCTTTTCTTCTTGAAGTGCCACTGCTTCTTCAAAACATTTGATGGCGTAGGGTAGTTTACCCATGTTGCGGGCACGGATGCCGTCATATTTCAGGATGTCGAAATTCTTCTTGTCTTGTTTCTCTTGTTCGTTTGCATCGGATTTACTTTTTCCGAATAAAGATGATAATAATCCCATGATAAACTGATTTAATGTTTTTTCTGTGGCAAAGATAGGCAGAAAAAAGAAAGAAATTTGTATGTTTGCACCGTATTTTACTTTAAAAGATGAAACTATGAAGAGGCTAATGTTTTTGGTGGCAGCTGTCTTGGCTTGCCATTCCATGCAGGCACAATATTTCTGCACGACAGAAGGTACAGAACTGCACTATGTGAATTATGATGAAATCGGTCAGAGCACATCGGATGAAACCATGACTGTAAGTAAAGTAGAGAAAGTGGACGGAAAGCTTCAGGCTGCCTACTATGATAAGATTGTCACTACAAAGGCAAAGAACAATACCAGCTATACCTTGTTCAACTGGAGCTACGATGGAGCCAATACGGTATGTACGGAAGATTTGATGTACGGTCCGTATGTAGATTCTGATTCCGACCCTGCTAAATACAACGAGGCTGCCCGTTTAGGTTTGCTGGAGAAACTTAAGTTTAAAGGCGACAATTCATTTACTATCAAAGACGGTGCCAAAGGTGGGGAAAGTATTCCTGACCGCTCTTATCAGGTAGTTCGCAATATGTTGAAGAATGAAGTGAATGTGTCTGGTGCAGCTTACATGGGAAATGAAACCATCAGCACTACAGCCGGAAAGTTTGACTGTGTGAAGATTTCTTACCTGCAGCGTACAAAGATTGTGCTGAAAACCACTACACTGCGTGTGACCGAATGGTATGCCAAAGGAGTGGGACTGGTGAAATCGGAAGCATACGACACCAAAGGCAATTTGGACAGCAAGACATTGCTGGTGAAGATTGTAAAGAAATAAATCAAGCAATTTGTCGATAAAATTCCGGCCCGGAATCTGTTCTTGAGAAAGAAGGGTTCCGGGCCGTTTTTTATATGATTTCGATGCCTTGTTCGGCACACAATTTCAGACTTAAATCTTTCAGCTTGAATTTCTGGATTTTTCCGCTTCCTGTCATGGGGAATTCCTTTACGAAGAAAATGTATTTGGGAATTTTGTAGCGGGCTATTTTCCCCTGACAAAACTCACGTACATCAAATTCATTCATGGTGTATCCTTCGTGCAGGATGATGAAAGCTCCCACTGCCTCACCGTATTTTTTGGAAGGAACTCCGGCCACCTGCACATCCTTGATGCCTGGCATCTTGTAGAGGAATTCTTCGATTTCGCGCGGGTAAATGTTTTCCCCTCCGCGGATAATCATGTCCTTGATGCGTCCCGTGATGCGATAGTTTCCGTTTTCATCTTTTACTCCTAAGTCGCCGGAATGCAGGAATCCGTTGGCGTCGATTACCTCAGCTGTGGCTTCCGGATTTTTGTAGTAACCTTTCATGGTGTTGTAGCCCCGGTTACACATTTCGCCCTGTACACCCACCGGACATTCTTCTCCGGTATTCGGGTCGATTACTTTCACTTCCGTGAACTCAAAGTCATGGCCTACGGTGGTGTAACGTACTTCCGGATCGTCGTCAATGCGGCTGTGGGTCATACCCGGTGAAGCCTCTGTCAGTCCGTATACGCTGGTAACGCGCATAAACATTTTTTCTTCTACCTGTTTCATCAGTTCCACAGGACAGAGAGAGCCGGCCATGATACCCGTGCGCAGGCTCGATAAGTCGAACATGGGGAACATGGGGTGATGCAGTTCGGCAATGAACATGGTCGGTACGCCGTAAAGAGCCGTACAGCGTTCCTTGTGTATGGAAGCCAGTACGAGCAACGGGTCGAAGCGCTCTATCATGACCTGTGTGCAGCCATGCGTCAGGCAGTTCATGGTGGCCAGTACCACACCGAAGCAATGGAACAGCGGAACACATACGCACAGCTTGTCATCGGCCGTGAACTTCATGTGCTCACCGGTTAGAAATCCGTTGTTGGCAATATTATAGTGAGTAAGCATAACCCCTTTCGGGAATCCCGTAGTACCGGAAGTATACTGCATGTTCACCGTATCATGGCAGCTTACCAGCTTCTTGGCCTTAATCAGTTCCTCATCGTCAATGTTGCTTCCTAACAGCAGAATCTCTGCCGTGTTATACATGCCCCGGTATTTCTCCTGACCTATGTACACCACATTGCGCATGTGAGGGAAGCGCTTGCTCTTCATGTGGCCCCGTTCGAAGAGTTTCAGTTCGGGCAGCATGGTGTAGGTCATTTCCACGAAGTTGCTGTCCTTTTCTCCGTCTACGATACACAGAGTATGCATGTCGGAGTTTTCGCAGAGGTACTCCAGTTCCGCCTGCTTGTAATTCGTGTTGACCGTAACGGCCACGGCACCAATTTTGGCGCAGGCATACAGGAATGTCAGCCAGTCGGGTACATTGCGGGCCCAGATGCCCACGTGAGTATCTTTTTTCACGCCGATGGCCAGCAAACCTTTGGCCATGTGGTCCACACGCTCGTTAAACTGCTTCCACGTAAAACGCAGGTTGCGGTCGGAATATACAATGTATTCTTTGTCCGGAGTCACTTCTGCCCAATGCTCCAGCCAGTCGCCTAATGTTCTTTCAGAAAGTTGTAACATGTCGTTGATGATTTGTGTGAGACTTATACCGGGGTGTAGACTACGGCCAGAATTTGTGCAGCCTGTCCTTCGGCGGTGTGTACATGGTGCGGCACGATGGAATCATAATAAATGGTATCTCCTTCTTTCAGGCGATAGTTGCTTTTTCCATAACTGATTTCCAGTTCTCCTTTCAGTACCATGATAAACTCTTCTCCTTCATGTGCCGACAGAAAGAAGTCTTTTTCGTCGTTGGCGTCGATGTCGATGATGAACGGTTCCATGTGACGGTCCACCTTGCTTTTTGACAATGAATGATAATGCATGTGCTGGCGGGCATGCGTAGCGTTGTTTGAAAATCCGATGGTATCGTCCGCTTCGCCTTTGCGGCAGATAACCGGTCCGGCTTCACTAGTCTGATCGTCCAGGAAAGTACCCAAACGTACTCCCAATGCACGTGCTATTTTAATCAGCGGAGCCAACGAAGGAATGTCGATGTTTTCCTCAATGCGACTTACCTGTTCCACGGTCAGTCCTGCGCGTTCTGCCAGTTCCTGTATACTTATTTCTTGATTGGTTCGGAGCGATTTTATTTTTTCTCCGATGATGTTGGTGCAATCCATAGTTCTTCTCTTTAGCTTTGATTTACAATAAAAGCGTAAGGGTGTACGCTTTGTTCTTCATAATCCGCAAAGTTAATAAAGTTTCTGTATAAACATACCGAAAAGTAATAAAAAGCATTTTCTTTCGGCCCTTTTCGCACTTTCTGATATTCTTTTTGCAGGCAGGTTTCTTTCCGAATGTGTCTGTATTTTAATTTTTTGTACTATCTTTGAGCCGAAATATAATTTAGAATGAGTATGAAGAAGCTTATTTTTGCATTGACATTGATGGGACTTTTAGGCGGCCATGCACCACTTACAGCCTCTCAGCCGGTTCCTGATGCAGCCGGATATATTGTCAAGGTAGGCGATACGGCTCCCGACTTTGAAATGAAGCTGACGGACGGACGCAAGGTGAAATTGTCAGAACTTAAGGGAAAGGTAGTCATGTTGCAGTTTACCGCAAGCTGGTGTGGAGTCTGCCGTAAGGAAATGCCTTTTATTGAAAAAGACATCTGGCAGAAACATAAGGACAATGCTTCCTTTGCGCTTTATGGAATTGACCGTGACGAGCCGCTGGAACGAGTGAAAGCCTTTGCCAAGCAGACAGGAGTGACTTATCCGTTAGGACTTGATCCGGGAGCAGATATTTTTGCCAAATATGCGGAACGCAATGCCGGAATCACCCGTAACGTGCTGATAGATAAGGAGGGTAAAATCGTGATGATGACCCGCTTGTATAATGAAGAGGAGTTTGCTTCTCTTTGTAAGAAAATAGATGAACTGCTGAAGTGATGAAGAAGTTCTTATGTTTGATTTTGTGTGGCTTGCTGTGCTTCCCTTCGGGAATGACGGGAAAAAAGAAGGGACATTATGAACCGCTGTTTGGAAAGAAATATGCGTCGTATGCGGTAACTTCCAGCTCGTTGAAAGGAGCCACTTTCTATCTTGTCAGCGGACATGGGGGACCGGATCCTGGCTGCATTGGTAAATACCGCGGAAAAGAATTGCATGAAGATGAGTATGCTTACGACATCATTCTCCGCTTGGGACGCGAGTTGATGAAACGTGGGGCAAAAGTGCATTTTATTATTCAGGATGCAAAGGACGGAATCCGTGACCAGGCTATACTGAATAACAGCAAGCGGGAAACTTGCATGGGAAAAGCCATTCCGTTGAATCAGGTAGCCCGTCTGCAACAGCGTTGTGATGCGGTGAACCGCTTGTACCGGAAGGATAAGAGCAGCTACAAGCGTGCCGTGTTTATTCATGTAGACAGTCGGGCCCGGAACAACCAGACCGACGTGTATTTCTATCATGCACCGGGCAGTTCAAAAGGAAAACGACTGGCGAGGGAAATACAGCGGACTTTCCGTTCCAAGTATGACCGCCATCAGCCCAACCGCGGATTCGATGGTACGGTGAGCGAACGTAATCTGTTCGTACTTCGCAATACGACTCCGGTAGCTGTTTTCCTGGAAGTTGGAAATATCCAGAATGCGCAGGATCAGAAACGTCTGGTCATTGCCGATAATCGTCAGGCCTTAGCCAACTGGATAACCTTAGCCATCGAGAAGGATTACCGGAAAAGATAATCTCATAAGTCATAAAAAAAGTCAGGCAACCGCGAAGTGCCTGACTTTTTTTATATCTGTGAAAGTAGATTGTTTATCGGTTTTTGGCCTTCAGCACTTTTTGTACATTCTGGATTATTTCCGGATTAGCAAGGTCCTTCTTGCCAGTCAGCGTGAAGGCAAAGTTGTCTGCCATGATTTCTTCCGGATGAATGAGATAGTTGGTGTTCTTTCCTACTTGTGTGTAGAAATCTTCCGCTTCATCCAGTGCATAAATGATTGTCTTTCCAGCCTTCTGGATAGGAACAAAATCACCGTTCAAAGGTACAAGTCCCACTTTCAGGTAGTCGAAGAGCGTTTTTCCGTCATAAGGTCTGTCGGTATAAATCACCATGGTGCAGTATTGCTTCTGTCCGCCGATGGTAAACGTGCCGTAACTGTCATATCGGCTGATGTCCGGATTGGAAATACGAATCTCCGCCAAATCGGACGGGAAGATAATTTCTTTTTCAATCACCGTGAATCCGATGACCTTGTAAATGTCTTTCTTGAAGTTGGAATTCTGTCGTGTCAACAGGTGAAACAACTCATGGGCTACAAGGTATTTCAAATCTGCATCCGAAGCTTCCTTCAACGCATGCTCACCGATGGCAATCCAGTTTACGCGGGTGTAGGCCTCTGCATTACCTTCTTCTTTCTGGGTAGTTTTTACAAAGATGATTTCTTTCGGGAAATCGAGGTTGTAACTTTGTTTCTTGATTTCTGCATCCAGGCTTTTCATAGCTTTGCTGATGCGCTCTTTTTCAGTGTCACTCCAGTTGAGTGTCTGTTCCATGGCAAACTGCAACAGCTGTGATTTGCGTCCTTGCGGCTTTTGCAGACGCACGTCAATGTCAAACTGGTTCCAGTCGCGTGTATAGTCATCCAGTTCCGTAATCAGCATTTGTCCTTCGGCACGAGTGGCAAAGCGGAAGATGGAGTTTGAAAACTTGTTACTCTGCGCCCAAGCTGCGATGGTGGTAAAAGCCAGGCAAAATATGAAAGAAAGCGAGTGTTTTAGTGTCATAGTTTTGTTTTTTAGTTACCTGTTATTTTATTCTCAGTGGTAAATATAACGTATTTTTCTGTATTTTTCCTCGCTTTTTATCAAGAAAAAGAAAGAAAAAGAAAAAATTAAGACAAATCGCAGGGGGTATTACTTGTCTGGGAAAAGAGGAAATCGGTCAGGGAATCTTTGCTAAAATATTTATTATTACAGCAACAAAAGTTTAGAACCTTGATTTATGTGGATGAAATTATGCAAATTGTCCAGTCAAAATGAAATACGAAAAAGTAGTCAGATTATATTCTAAATCAAGGGTTCCCAAATATTATAGGCATAAAAGGATAAATAAGAGAAACATATAAAGACTTATACCGAAACTTGGGTAAAAAAGATCCATTTATTTACATGGGGGCTTTTAATATTTAGTTTTTGATGGTTTAAGTGTGCAATGGGTTGACGGTAGTGAGGATAATAGGAAGAAGATTCGTAGTGTAGAACCTATATTGAATGTGGCAGAATTTCAGTTTGATGAAAATAATAAATTGGAGAATGTGTCTGCTTTAAAGACAAACGGAGTGCTTGCCCAAAACAAAAATTATAAGTAAAGTCTCAGAATGTGGAGATATTCAATAAACGAAGATAAGTTAACGTGAGTTTGAAATAACAATAAATATATTTCACAGATAATTAGAAACATAGCGATAACATTATTAAATTTATAGTGCTGAATTATAACATTTAAACGATTACCACTATGT
>CAMFND010000153.1 GCA_945965395.1 uncultured Bacteroides sp. | reverse complement strand
AGTATTAGATTTAAGGTTAACAAAGGTTGGAGTTCAGCGGAACTCCTTTTTTTATGTCCTTACTTCAGAAAATCACCACTTCAGCCGAACTTGAAACTGCAAATCATACTTATTGTTTCCCTGTATTTCTTCTGCTCCCGAACTGATGGTTGCCCGATCTCTGTAATGCGTCCATCCCCATTTAACCTGAAAAGTCAAACGCTTTTTCCAATTATAATCCATTATCCAAGCCCATCGCTCTCCTCTTCCATACAAGGACATCATAGAAAACGCATACAACAGCCCTTGCTCGTACATATACACTCGCGATGCATAATCCTGCGTATAAAACCAGACACCACTCAAAGAGGTCCGTAACGAAAGATGAGGAATATCCAACTTCACACTACCGCCCAATGCCCAGCCGTTAGAAGCCTCCCGTTTCCACACTTCCGAACGTACATATTCCACAACTGTTTTCCACCGCAAAACACTCAATGGTGAATAAGTCAGCTGATAATGCAATCGCTGCCGGATATTAGGCAATACCAACTTACTTTCTTCCGTATCCTGATAGTTCTTAGCCTTGTTTTTATAACTATACTTTATCAACATATCCAGTGAATTTAACGGTGAATAAGATGCTTGAAACACGCCTTCCATTCCTATGGTCCTTTTCTTATCTACCAAGTAACGATACCATGGAAAATAAAAGAAGTCACCGTAACATAACAACTTAATTCTACTTAACAGGCTTGTTTCCAAACCAATAAAAAGTCCCGTTTCATTTTGTATTCTGGAATTCTCTCCAAATCCGTTTGCATATAAACTCTGGTATTTTTTGTCATAGTATCTGTTGATAACTATCAAAGAAGTATTCACAACTGGTGAATAAGTCAGCTGATTCAACGTGGCAATCTTCCCTTGCTTATCTACCGCCGTTTCACCAGAGAATACAAACTTCCCTCTGTACCATTTATAGTTCACTCCTACGTTATAGAAATATCTTCCACGAGGATAATAACGATTGTACAATCGTTCAGCCGGATTTAACACCTTGTTGAAAACATTATAAACAGCTGTAAATCCACCTTCAAAATATTTACCATCATAAGTTAAATTACTACTAACTAAGATATTAAATACAGTATTCTTCTTTTCCATATCTTTCTTCAAACGATGATAGCCATCGGTTTTCAATGTAGTTATACACTCATTATCCACCGTAGCATCCTGGTTACGGAAAGAAACAAAACCTGTCAATAACCAGCGATTTTTCCATTTCCAGGAAGCACCCGCTCCCTGCAGATAATTCGCTTCATTCATGGAAGTATATTTGCTCAATCCTTTCCCTGCACGATTTAATGTGGAAAAGGAGGTGTATTTTCCCATACTAAATCCCATGTTCATTACCAGTCCATATCCAAAACTGGCTTTGTAGTTTCCTAATACCAAGGTATGTAACTTACCAAAATCATTTAACTGAACAGAGGCATTGTAAAAATCAAATCCTTTCCGGTTATAAAGACTGAAGAAAGGTTCTCCCGCATCCTTTTCTGCAGCCAAGCTTACATAGATTTTTTGCTGAAACTGAAATTTGTATCTCAGGTTCAAATAATACGGATTTCCATAATACCGTTTCGAAGCAAATTTTTCCTCTTCACCCAAGGGAATATCCGCATACCCCGCCTTTTCATTTAAAGGAATATCTGTCCGTATCCATACCTCCTGTTTATTGTATTTCCACAAGTTTTTCCAGGAAAATGCCTGTTTTTCCACCGAATTACCCACATATATAAAATCTTTCAAGAATATCTGAGTCTGCTTATCCATTCCTTCCACTCCCCATAATTCATTCAAACTGACCAACGGACCATATTTATACACATAGTAAAGAATATTTTCCACCATTTTATCAGATAAGAAAGGCAACTGTTCCAATTCTTCCTTCGTTACCATATTAATATTAAACGGATGTTCAGCCAGTTCACTCAAGTTTTCATACTGTTCTTCCCAGGAGGATAAATCTGCCTCCTCCCCAATCTGTTCCTCCCATTCCATCCAAGCAGACTGAGCACACACATTTAAACAAGTAAAAATAACTGATACACAAAGAGAAACATACTTTTTCCACATGTTATTCACCAGGTTATGCACATACTATAAATACGTTAATTATATCACGTAATCTGAATATTATTCCTATTTTTGTGAGCATGAAGACATGTTTTTACATACTCATCTTCTTAGGGCTAACTCTCTTTTCAGAAATTCATGCCCAACAAGTATCTCCTGTGACCTCCGGTAAAGGATACAGAGTTCCCGTATGCGTATATGAAGGAGACACTATACCTTGTATAACGCTGAGAAACATTTACGTTTACCCAAAACTCAAGTTTAAAAACAAAAGACAGGAAAGATATTACTACAAACTGGTGAGGGATGTGAAAAAAACGCTTCCTTTGGCCAAAGAAATCAAGCGGGCCGTCATCGAGACATACGAATACATGGAAACGCTCCCCAACCAGAAAGCCAAGGAACAACACATGAAGATGGTAGAAAAAGGATTGAAGGAACAATACACCGCCCGCATGAAAAAACTGACTTTTTCACAAGGTAAGCTGCTTATCAAACTGGTGAACCGAGAATGCAACCAATCGTCTTACCAGCTGGTGAAGGCTTTCATGGGACCTTTTAAAGCAGGATTTTATCAGGCATTTGCAGCCCTATTCGGGGCCAGCCTAAAAAAAGAATACCATCCTGAAGATGACGACAAGATGGTAGAAAGAGTAGTTACACTTGTTGAGAATGGACAACTATAACTATGTAAATCAATAAATTAACAACATATTAATAAGATATTCACAGGCTGTGTTCAACACAGTTTAAACAGTTTATGTGCAAATTCCCATATCATAATGCCTGCCGTTACAGACACATTCAGTGAATGCTTTGTACCGAACTGAGGTATCTCAATACAACCGTCGCACATGTCTACCACTTCCTGCTGCACACCTTTCACTTCATTTCCCAATACAATGGCATATTTCCGGCCTTTCTCCAATACCAGTTCATCCAGTAGTGTACTTCCGGCACACTGTTCGATGGCCAGTACTGTATATCCTTCATTATGAAGTTCATTTACAGCATCTTGCGTACGCTTGAAATACTTCCAGTCCACTGTATATTCCGCTCCCAAGGCCGTTTTGTGCATTTCCGGATGAGGAGGCGTAGCCGTAATACCACAAAGATAAATGCAGTTCACCAGAAACGCATCAGAGGTACGAAACACCGCACCTATGTTATGCAAGCTGCGAACTTCATCCAGCACCACAACCAACGGCAACTTATCTACTTCCTTAAACTCCTCCACCGTCAGGCGGTTCATCTCCGTAATCTTCAGTTTTCTTAATTCAGACATTTTTCGTATATTTGGTATGCGTTTGCCTGCAAAGATAAAAACTATATTCATAACCTTGTTGAAAACGGTGGAAAAGGTGTAAAAAACGCGCGCATAGAAAATGAAAATTATTTCTTGCATTATTCCACAAATAGATTATAGCACGCTCAAAACCAACAATCCAAAAAAGTTAGAGATAATTTTCACTGACAGTTTAAACACATTCTTCCCGAATTTTCAGGAATGAATACACGAAAAGTTTTTAACTTTGCAACGTATCAACAAATTGTTAATAGTATAGATAAAATCAAAATTATCAATACGTAAGCATGTTTATCAGTTATTCATATCCTCCACCCGGATGCTGATAACGGAAAAACAAAAAAAAGGGTGTTATTTTTACTAACATTATTAACGGGATATTATCAGTATCATTGTTTCTTTTAAAAAGAAGAAAAAATATAATCTAATAATGAAGAAAGAAGAATGGTTGAAAAAGGGTTATGTGGATGAACCCGTAGAAAAAACGCTTGACCTGAAAGCGGAGATCAAAAGACTGTGTCGTGAAAAAGATGCCGTAATCCTGGGCCACTACTACCAGGCAGACGAAATACAGGAAATAGCAGACTTCATTGGAGACAGTCTGGCACTGGCTCAGTGGGCTGCCAAAACGGATGCAAAGATTATTGTGATGTGCGGGGTACACTTTATGGGTGAAACCGCCAAGATACTTTGTCCGGACAAAAAAGTGTTGATTCCCGACTTGAATGCCGGATGCTCGTTGGCCGACAGCTGTCCGGCTGATAAGTTTGCTGCTTTCGTAAAAGACCATCCTGGTTACAAGGTAATCTCGTATGTCAATACAAGCGCTGCCGTCAAGGCGGTGACTGACGTGGTAGTGACATCGACCAATGCCCGCCAGATTGTGGAAAGTTTCCCGGAAGATGAAAAACTGATTTTCGGTCCTGATAAGAACTTGGGAAATTATATCAACTCTATCACCGGACGTCAGATGTTGTTATGGGACGGTGCTTGCCATGTGCACGAAAAATTCTCTGTGGAAAAGATTATCGAGTTGAAAAAACAGTATCCCGATGCACAGGTATTGGTTCATCCGGAATGCAAGGGCGCCGTGGCTAAACTGGCTGACAAGATTGGGTCTACTGCCGGATTGCTGAAATATGCTATGGCCAGCGACAAGAAAGACTTCATCGTAGCTACAGAAAGCGGTATTCTGTATGAGATGCGGAAAAAATGTCCGGAAAAGAACTTTATTCCTGCGCCTCCTGAAGACAGCACCTGCGCTTGCAATGAGTGCAACTTCATGCGCCTGAATACGCTTGAAAAGTTGTACAATACGCTGAAATACGAATGGCCGGAAGTCAATGTGGATGAAGCCATCGCACAGGAAGCCATTAAGCCTATTCAGAAAATGCTGGAAATATCTGCCAAGCTGGGACTTTAAAAAGTCTCAGCTTGCTTGTTAATGGCCTTTAAAGCAAGAATACTACTTCTTAATGTATGTTATAAAACACATGTAAACGCACACAAAACTTGCATAATTCCAGAAAGTCCGTACCTTTGCATCGTGTTTTTCATAGTATTAGATTTAAGGTTAACAAAGGTTGGAGTTCAGCGGAACTCCTTTTTTT
>CAMFND010000152.1 GCA_945965395.1 uncultured Bacteroides sp. | reverse complement strand
AATCTTATAGAATTAAATTATACACATATATTGTTTACACTTATTACCTTTCAGTTTTAATACAGCCCGTAACAAATAATATCTATTTATCGCCCGTATTGGAGTGATTTTCATTGTTTAACAACACAACACGCACCCAGTCAACCCACATCTCTCCCGGCAAATCTTCATCAAAAATTTCTCCCGGCCATGTCATCCTAGCATTCAATTTGCCTCCCAACGAGAAGTTCAGAATTATATTGAAGGGATATTCACAAAACGGATACTGTAATTTCCCCTCATCCAAGTATTGATTCCTGTATTTCCAGGTCTCTTTGCCGTCTACATAGAATATAAGTTCCTTTTCAGTACGCTCCACTGCATATACATGATCCTTAGTCACATCAAAGTTTTTATCAGGATTCTTGTTAGTTACGCCCGCAGAACCGTTTGCTCCGTTTATATAATAAGTATGTACTGTCTGATAGATCTGCAAGGGGGTACCTTGAACCCATTCCATGAGATCTATTTCTCCCCCTCTGGGCCATTCCGGTGCTCCTATGGGCATTTGCCAGATAGCAGGAAAACCTCCACGAACCAATTTGGTTAATCTGGCTTTAACTTCCAAACGTGTACCACAGGGAAAACCGATTTTGGAGAATACCCCGCCATTTTTATAAGTCCCGTTATCCTTACAGGCCCTCAACTTCAAATAACCATCCTCCACTTTTACGTTTTCATAACCATTCACATCCCTAAACCACTGTGACCAGGCATTGTTAGCATACGTACAAAGTTTCCAGACTGCTGTATCGGGCACGACGGAGCTACCGTCAAAACTGTCAACAAATAAAACACTATCCGGTTTAATCCGATCCTCTGTCCCTACTCTTTCTTCTCTGGCAGATGCATGGATAATACCCCCGCCTGCAATAAACAGAAAACAATATAAAATTCGTTTCATATGATTATATTTTTAAAAAGATTATAAGCTCTACTTTTTTCTCCAAAGCATGTCACTTGTTATTTTTCGGAATTTTTTCTCATCAGACTTTCGCAGCATGACAACTCCGTTATTCCAGTTCGAAGGCCATCCTCCGATGATGTGCCCCAAGAAAACGAGTTTCAACTCATGCATCCCCTTCTCCAAAGCAATGGAGCGGTCATTTCGGGAATGACGTTTCACCTCTCCACCATTGTTTACAAGTAATTTTCCGCCGACCCAAACCTCTTCCAGATCAGAGGAGAAAAAGTAAACACCATTTTCAGGAATATCAATAAATCCAGTGGCCACAGCAGCATATTGTCTTACGTCTCGCATAGAATTCGTAGAAGGCACGAATGACGTTAATTCCCCCGTTTCTCTGATATCCGTACTGACATCCACACTCTTGCCCGTTTTCATAAACTCCTGCATATTAAGAAACATACCGTATGTCACTTCCATATTTAACCCATGAAAACTCCCTTCTACATCCACAGCAGGCAAAAGTACCTGCTTCTCTATCTGGATTGTACGCACTTTGCTCAGTTTTCCAGAGGATAGCAACGAAGCGATCTTAAGGATACCGTTCTGATAAAAAGAAAGAGGAGAAGTATAAATTTCCGAGGATACTCCAGGTTCAGTACCGTCAAGCGTATAAACTAAGCTAATAGGACGGCTCGTGGTAAATTCCAGAGACACACTGTCTGTAAAAGCGATATGGTCACAAGAACCGCCCGGCTGCTCCGGCAATGGAATGTGGTAATTGACGCCATGTCCGTCCAGACGGACATACGCGTTGTTGATACGCCGTTCAAAATCCACGTAATTCTTGCGTTTAGCATCAGTCCAGGCGACTTCCGCCAAAGCCAAGGAACGGGGATACATGTGATACTCACGGATATCATTATTATAAAAATATTCACTCCAATTATTAGCCTGAACCCCTATTATATGATGGTCCTTCCCAATAAGCACCAATGTGTCGGGTACGGGATTGTAATTATACACTTTTTCCAAAGTCGAACAACCGCCGATAGCTACAGGCTCAATCTTGCTGTCCCCCTGATAATAATCCAGATAGAGCCCGTTCGGACCGGGAGACATTATCGCATCATGTCCCGATAAAGCGGCCGATATACCGCCGGCATCACCCCGCCATGACATAATGGTCGCCGTGGAGTCAGGCTTGCCTTCCAGAATCTCATCCCAACCGATTATTTTTTTATCATATCGGGCTAAATATTTCCCTATGCGCTCCACAACGTAAGTATGCAGCAACTGCTCTGAAGTATGCTTGCCATCAGGCTTTATTCCCTCCTCCAGAATACGCTTCTGACAAAGGGGACAGGACTTCCAACTCTCTTTGGGGCATTCATCACCGCCAATATGGAAATAGGTGCCCGGAAAAAGGGCAACCATCTCATCAATGACATTTTCCAGGAATGTAAAAACACTCTCCTTACCCGGACACATTACGATATCCTCCACTCCCCAAATATTCCGAGGGGTAACGGGGTCTCCCTTACAGGACAGCCCGGGATAGGCGGATATAGCCGCAAGTTCATGTCCCGGAATTTCTAATTCCGGAATAATGGTGATAAAACGCTCGGCCGCATACGAGACAATGTCCTTGATCTCTTCCTGAGTATAATAAAAGGGGCCGTATTCCACGCCTTCCCCTTCAATACGCCTGCCGCCGATCTCCGCCAATCCTGGATATTGTTTTATTTCAATACGCCATCCCTGGTCGTCCGTCAGATGCCAGTGAATCGTATTTATTTTGAACATGGATAAAACATCTATCTGCTTCTTCACTTCTTCAACCGTCATAAAATGGCGGCAAGGATCCATATGTATTCCGCGGTATGCAAAACGTGGCGAGTCGATAATATTGGCGGCAGGAGCCTCCCAGTCAACATCCCGCACGATCCCGGCACTTTCTATTTCTGCCGGAAGCAACTGCAGAAAACTCTGCATCCCGTAAAATAATCCCCGGGGAGAACACGCTGTTACCTGCACACGGGATGATTCCACATCCAATGCATAGCCTTCCGGAGAGAACGTTGCACAAGAATCCAGTACTAGGGTAATTTCTCCTTTATCCTCCACCTTGACATCGTACCCGGTTGCCAGACTGATTTTAGCGGCAAAATACGTTGCAATCTTTTTTGCCCCAGGGGTAATGGCTCCTATAGAAACACCATCGGACAATTTGAAACTTCCCTCACGCTTTTCTAAAGAGCGGGGCGTGGGAATGATATTAATGCCGGCATTATATGATTTCGCAACATGTCCGCCCTCTCTACACGAGAGTGACGAAATCAAGAATATGCCTGCGCATAAAAACAAGATACTTTTTTTTATATTCATCAAGATACAATTATTGCATTAAACTTTTTCTCTTTGAAGGACAAGAACACATTATGGGAGAGTGGAGAAATATTATTATCCGTCTTTCCCAAGAATACCGAAGAGGACTTGTCGACACAACAATGCCGACAAATCCTTTCAATAGAGATCACCCCTAAAACAAACTTTTACGTCAAAAAATAAAAAATATAAATTACCTATCATATCACATCATAGAATATATCTTGTCAACCTCTACCAGCGTTCTTTACAAAATCTATTTCCACTGATATACCCGCACATAATCAACTTGCATGGTAAAAGGTAAATGTTTCTCATTTATAGGACCAGCCATCCCCTTTCCACCTGCAACATTCAATATCAAGAAGAAAGGAATATCAAAGGGCCATTGTACTGCGCCCAAACCTTTGTTATAATAGGTTGCGCAAACTTCTCCATTTACCATAAAATCAATTTTCTTATCGTTCCATTCTATTCCCCATATATTCCATTCACCCCGCTTGAATTTAGACCCTGAATGACCAAAAGGATATGTCTTTTGCTCCGTACCAGTAGTATGTACCGTTTGTACAGCAACATCTAAATCTTTTATATGCTCCATTATATCTATTTCACCACTTGCAGGCCATCCCCCATATTTTGAGCTGGCGGGCATCATCCATATAGCCGGCCATGAACCGTCCCCTGATGAAAACTTGGCCTTGACCTCTACCTTACCATAAGTAAAATCAAATTTTCCCCCATCAGTGCGTATACTTCCGGATTTATATCCGCGGGGATCTGTTTCATCCTTCATAAACTTGAGATTCAACATGCCATCTTCACACCAAACAACGGATGTATCATTCGGCTTATAATAATAGGCATGAGCAACATCTCCCCTGGGAGTATAATTCCACTTCTTGGAGTCAACGGCCCCATCGATATTAAATTCATCTGCAAAAATTAAAACCCACGAATTATCATCCTCATTATCAATGGTATCCCTAGCCTGTTGGTTTTGATTGTTAACAAAAGAGGTAGAGGTTTCATCTGAACATCCGACAAATAAACTACAAAAAAACAATAAAGTAAAATATTTCATTTTCATACAATCTCTATTTATATAATTAAATACACGGAAAAGTACATCCGGTTGGAATAAGACATACCTTCCCCTCCAACCGGATACCCTCATTTATTCTTCTTGCTTTTCGTAACCGGGGGTCTGTTCCAAGGCCGAATCATTATTAAGTATCTCATTATCCAACGGCCACAAAACTTTATATGCCTCAGTTTCTTGATTAAGCACCGCTCGTTTACCTTCAATATCCCCTTCTTTGCAGAACACTAATGGAATTCCGTCCTTTGCATTTTTCATACGGCACAAATCCCACCAACGCTGTCCTTCCTGTACAAACTCCTTATCCTTTTCATGTAAAATAGCTAATTCATTAGTTAGAAAATCAGATGCCTTATATATATGTGAACCTATCTCAGACTTATACGCCCTATTTCTGACTAAATTTATATATCTCTCAACATTTACATTATCACTCTCCATATTAGCAATCTCGGCTAATGCCAGATATACCCAGGATAAACGATAAAGAATAAAATCACCATCATAAACTCTGTTCCCCTGAGCATTGAGAGAACCCAAATTCTTACATACATGGGTACCATATATGTATAATTCTTCACTTTCCTTTTTCCGATATGAAGGCATAAATGTAGCTTCACGACGAGAATCACTATCCTCAAACTTCTCATAAAGGGCGAACTTATACTCATACTGCTGCTGCCCGTTATTCTGTATATCAAGCGCATCATTCCAAACACTTCCATCCGCCCTGTAACTATCTTTATTGGTCGTCCCGGAAACAAGGGAATAAGTATATGCGCGAGGAAGTGAATTTTCAGCTTCACCCTCCATATAGGAAACGGCCAATATCACTTCACTATTACCTTCGTTATCGGTGCTGAATATACGCTTAAAATCCTGTTGCAACTGGAGTCCATAATTACCCTCTACATTTTTTAAGAAATGCTTGGCCTTTGACAAATCTGATATATCGGCCTTGTTATCACCAATGGTCACTTTAGAATTCCATAAATAGACCTCGCCGGCCAGACATTCCGTAGCGGCCTTTGACCAGCATACCTTATTGCCGTGTCCATATGGGTCGAAACCTGATTGTTCTCCAAAATACTGAAGTGAAGTGTCCAGATCCTTTTTAATCTGTGCCATGACTTCACTGGGTTTAGCCCTCCCCAAAGAAAGTTTGAGCGGGTCAAGCTCTCCTTCGACAACTTCCACACCCAAACGAATGGGCACCCCACCATAGACCCTATAAAGATCAAAATAGTAAAAGGCGCGAAGACCATATGCCTGTCCCAAATAATAATTCTTTTTATTCTCCGGCATAAAAGCGGCATCTGTTACATGGGCAATAAAAAGATTGATATTAGTTATACAACCATAAATATCTCCAAATTTACTAACTCCAGGAGTCTCTCTGGATAAATTCTGTAAAATAATTGCACCATTGGAAATAGTCAGTCCATCTGCACTTACAGCATCCTTGTAATGCCCTCCCCTCAATTCTCCAAAAGTGATGACGTGCTGCCCAGCCTTAGCTCTTAAGGCGTCATGAAGCCCATCCACATATGCGCTGACCTGGGCCTCCGTCTTCCAGAAATTGCCGCTTCCATAATTGTCTATCGGGGCGAGATCGAGCAGGTTCCCGCATGAAGTTGTAACAATAGCAGCTACACACAACACCATATGATTTATAAATTTTATCTTTCTCATCTTATTCCAATTTTTTAAAATGTAACATTAACGCCAAAAATGACGGTCCGTGGCAAGGGGTATCCCGAGGAGATTTCCGGACTCACTGTCCTAGCAGATGTCAAATAACCCAAATTTTGTCCTGTAATTGAGAATTGTAACTTCTGCATATACAGTTTTTTAGACAATTCTTGAGGAAGAGTATATGACAGAGACAACTCCCTGACACCTAAATAGTTGCCCTTGGATGCAAACAAGGTAGAGGTGCGGTTGTAGTTGGCGGTTCCTAGCTGATCACCATATACATAACGGGGATATTTTGCATTTGGATTGCTTTCACTCCAGGTGTTGAAGACATCCTTTGTCGTATTGTAAGTCCCCTGTATACATCCTAAAAACCATGGGGTTTGATTATCGTAAACCCAATAATCAAGCGCGAAATCAAAACGGGCATACAGGCTAAGTCCCTTCCAAGACATTGTGGTATTAAAACCACCAAACCAGCGAGGAGTGGTGTTTCCTATTACCACCTGATCATACTGGTCAATCATGCCATCTCCATTCACATCCTTCCATTTCATATCTCCCGGCTTAATCTCTACACCTTTTGCCTGCTCGGCAGCAGAAAGTCTCTTCCAGGCATCAGGACCATACTGATATTTACCTTGAGCATTACCAGACTTTACAACCAAATCTCCGGGAATGTCATCCATACTTTGGTAAATACCTTCTGCCTGATAACCGACAAGCACGCCATATTCCATTCCTTCCTGAAAACCTCCGACCCACACCTTCTCATCTTCCAATACACCTGTTTCCGGATTTGCAATCTTCCGTCCTGTGTACACCTGCTGTCCTTCCTGTCTGTTGCGCGGCTCTTTGTTATAGGGCAGGGCTATGATCTTATTCTTGTTATAAGTTATATTAAGGGAAGCGTCCCAAGTAAAATCCCTGATTTCCATAATTTTACCGGAAAGTTGTAGCTCAATTCCACGATTACGCAGTTTCCCGTTATTGTTCCTTATAGAAGAGAATCCCGTGGTTGAGGGAAGTGTGAGGTCCGCATATTTGTCAGAGGTCAGACGGTTGTAATAATCGATATCCAGATTCAACCGTCCATCCAACAGCCCTACATTCAAGCCTATGTCAAAGCTGGCCGTCTTTTCCCAACGAAGGGAAGGATTGGGTAAGTCTCCTATCAGGAAACCGTTATTACCATGATATTTGTTTGAATTATATGAACCTTGAAGGGTATATGGACCGATTCCGCTGGCATTACCGTTCAAACCGTAACTAGCCCTCAGCTTTCCATAATAAAGGAAAGGAAGTGACTCCTTCACAAAATCCTCTTTCGTGAAAACCCAGCCACCGGAAACTCCCGGGAAAAAACCCCACCGGTTCTTACCCAACAAAGAAGAATAACCGTCATAACGGAATACTCCGGAGAATAAATATTTACCCTCATAGTCATAGTTCAAACGACCAAAATAAGACAGGATACGGTAACGGCTATGATTCGAATCTATAGAACGTTTTCCCTCACCCGCATCGGTCAAGCCTAATTTTTTAAAATCATCGGTAGAGGCACCAAAACCGGATGCTGAGAAACCGTTATTATACTGATCATAAAACTCACTACCAAGCATGACATTCAAATTATGTGAAGCGGCAAATGTTGTTGTATAGTCCAAAACGGCATTATAAGTCTGAGAGAACTGGCGGGAATAGCTCGCACTGGTTGAACGGGTTCGATTCCATTGTCCCGGAACCGTCTCATAATCCTTGCGCATATTTTCTTCTACAGTATGAAAATAATACCAGCTGGCAGAGGCCCTCAAAACCAACCCTTTGAATAAATTAGCTTCCACTGACTGCACAAAGGTTAATTTTGTGCGTTCATTATCCTGATCGTAACTTTTTGCAACATAAGTCTGGTTACCGTCCCCGGGACTAGGACCCAATGTAGGATTACCGTCCTCGTCTTCAAAACGGACGGTGGGGGGGAGGCTCATCACGCGACCAAAATAATCCGCCTCCGTCCCCCAATCGTTGTTTAACCATACATAATTAGCACGGCTGAAAGTTGCATTGGAAGTCGTTTTCAACCAATCCGCAATTTTGTATGAACCATTAAATGTGAAATTATAACGTTTATACTCAGTAGTGATAGGAGCTCCTGGGGAATCATTATAGCCCAAACTGGCATAATAAGTACCCCTATCATTACCACCGGACATACTGACTGTATAATCCTGCGTAACTACCGGGTTACGAAGATTATACTCCTCCGGGGTTGTCTCTTTGTATATGATTGTTTTGGAAGGATCCAAGGGGTCCGGCATTTCACGCCATCCCTTATCCAGAAGGTAAGCGTTTGCATCTGTTTTTCCCATAATGTTCCATACCATTTTCGGCCCAATCTGATTTCCCGTACCCAAGGCAGTGGAACCTGTCAAACTCGCCGAAGGTGCCCACGGGGTATTTTTATAGGCGGTACGAAGGGCTATAATATAGTCTTCCGCGCCCAGAAAATCATAGGGATTATTAACGTAACCAAGCCCCACATTGGCCCTAAAGTTTATTTCCCGATGTCCTGCCTTGCCTGACTTTGTCGTAATCAAAATGACACCATTACTTGCACGGGCGCCGTAGATGGCTGTAGCCCCGGCATCCTTCAGCACATCCATAGATGCAATATCCTGAGGATTGATATCATCAAAATTATCACGAAGCTGCCCGTCCACTACCACCAAGGGCCCCCCGGAACCATCGAAATTTGTACCACCACGTAATATAATTTTAGGAGACGAGGTTGGATTCCCCGAGGTGAGAGAAACCTTCAAACCGGGAACAGAGCCTGACAAGGCCTGAGAGGGATTGGTGTATATACCCTTGTCCAACATCTGGGGATTGACTGTCGAAATGGAATTCGTAAGTTTGGCTCGTGATACTTTACCGCCATAACCTGTAACAACAACTTCCTGCAAAAGTTCACTGTCCTCTTTCAATACAATCTTAAAATTTGTTTTTCCCTTCACACTCAAGGTTTGGGAAGAGAAGCCGATGAATGATACCTGAATACTGGCATTCTCAGAAACAGAAAGTGTAAAATTACCATCAACGTCAGAGACCGTACCATTCGTTGTCCCGACTTCCACAATACTGGCACCAATAACGGCCTCTCCCGCAGCATCCGTTATTATGCCCGTAATACTCTTCTTCTGTGCTACAGCTACAATGGAGCACAAAAGGAAAATAAATAAAATAAAATTCTTTTTCATGCAATTTGATGTTTTTCATTAAAAATTAATTTTGTAATAATTATAAAAGGGGGATTCAGATCCCCAAAAGTCACAGTTCATGAAGATACAAACAAACACATATCAATTAAATTTGTAGGTTAATTTATGGATGCAAAGAAAATCTGCATAAAATAAAAAAGAGTCAGAAATCATTTAAAAAAACTCATCTAACATCCAGAACATGAAAATTCCATCAAAAAAAGAACCACAAAACAAAATGAAAGGGCCCAAGCTTACATCTTCAATTCCGCTGTTATTTTTGAAGAGATATACGGCAGATACCAGGAGTTCTCACGCCGGGCTTAAGCTCTCCCCCAATATAGAACAAAATATCTCCAAATACAACCAATGAGGAACCGGCCCGAGCCAGCATCGGAGAAGGGACACCAATCCGTATCCACTCACCCGACCGTACGTTATACGCCAGCAGCTGATCATTAAAACGATACCATTCTATAGGCTGTAGGAGATACTCTGATTCACGAACCATCTGATAACGGGCACTGATGGCATCCTCAAAAATATCCCGATTAACCCCGCCTGCACATATAAGCAGAACATCCCCATAGGAGACCGAGGCACCGCCCGTCAATGTGAGAGGTTCACCTTTTGTGGTGAGAGGTGCCTTAACCACCTGCCATTGTCCAGATTCAGGATGGTAACATAATCCATCTGTTGAAACAGACGCATCCCCTCCGGAGGTAAATCCACCGAAAACATACAATTTGCCAAGCAGAGAGGAACACACAGGCTGCACACGTGGCCTCCCGGGAAAAGGAACCTCTGTCCATCCTGCAGAATAATTGTCCAAGCAAAGAGAGAACATGGAACTGGAAGGAATCCCGTTCCTATTCCCACCCAGGACATACAATGTATCGCCCAATAGGGTTGCCGACATATTATCAACCGCATGAGGAAGCGGAGGCAAAGTCTCACATATCAAGCCTGAATCCTTCATGCAATCAAAAGAAAAGGAAAGTACGGAAGAAAACCGGTCGGAAGAGTTGCTTCCTCCAATAAAAATAAGCCTATCCGGCAAGGATACCGTAGCTCCATAGGCCGCCTCCATAGGAAGTTCTCCAGCCTTCACCCAACGCAAGGAAGAAGAGCCATCCACCCGGGCTATATAAATGCCCTTATAATAATGCTTGATCCCCCCTTCCGAAACCGGTTTATCCGGGAAATTGCATCCGCCGGCCATTAACAAGAAATCTCCTAACTTTCCGGCATAGCAACCGGATACTCCCAAAGCATATCCGGATTCTCCATCGGGAAAACCGTTCATGACATCAATTGTCGCACCCCCGGGAATACTAACATCTGACGGGGTACAAGTTGACAAACCTAAACCTGCAATCATACAAACAAGTATATTTTTCTGATAATTCCACATAAACACTTTATTAAACGGAGCGACAAAGATCTTTCCTGGCCAATTCGTAAAATCATGATATATTTCCGAGCAGAGACAGACTCCGCAAAACTCATACTACTCCATGTTATCCGTTTGGGGCCTTAGGAAATAAAGCTGCAGGACAAGGGCACATAAAACACCGACACCAAGTATGGCGAACCCAAATCCCAGATTCCCCTGGTCAGTCCACCGCCCCAACACATGGGTCACGGCCGCTCCGGCGAAGACACCTGTCATATTCATGATTCCATAGGCTGTAGCACGGTATCCGGAAGGAACAAACTGGCAAAGAATAGGCATATTGTTTGCATCGAAGATACCGAACCCCAGACCGAACAGCAGACCTGCCCCGACCACACCGAAAACACTATGAGCGAATCCCAACAATAGCAAGGCAGGGATCGTCAACCCCAATCCAATAGCCCCTGTATACACACGACCACGAATATTTTTTAGGACCCAACGGTCAGACAGTATCCCTCCGGCAATTACTCCGAGAAAAGAGGAGAGCGCTATTGTGATCGTGGACAACGGACCGGCTTCGGACATAGGCATATCCAAACTGTCAGAGAACAGGGTCGGAAGCCAATTTTTAGTAGCCCAGCCAGGCAGGGAGGGCACCGCAAAATAGAACAGAATCACCCAAAAGGCGATATTGCTGAATAACAGCGACATTCCTTTGAAGATAGACGGGGAAGGTGCTTTCACCCCTTCGCGACACACCTGCTCTGCCGTGCCTGTCCCCTTGTTCTCACGAAGAAAAAGGATCAGAACGACTGCGTATATGATCCCAATAATTCCGAAGCCATGAAAAGTGGCATGCCAGGAATAGGCGGCAGACACGGTGGCCCCGAATCCCCCGATAGCCTGACCGGTATAAAGGCCCGTCATATGAATACCCACGGCTAGCGAACGTGACTTTCCCTGATGCCAATCCGCTATTAGGGAAAGGCCGGCCGGTATATACAAAGCCTCACTGATCCCCATTACAGCACGCAACCAATAAAGCTGTGTGAACGTTTCAGCGTATCCCATTCCATAAGTAACCGCTGACCAGACAAACAAACTGCCTACAATCAACCATTTGCGATTAAGACGATCAGCGATCATGCCCGCAACAGGACTCATGAATCCGTAAATCCAAAGAAAGACCGCCATCAGACGACCAAAGTTCTCCGCAGATTCAAGAGCCGAGATATCCACTTGCATGGCTTCTTTCATGGTGGAAAGCATCTGGCGGTCCATATAATTGAGAAGGGCCACTCCCCAAAGCAAACCAACCAATATCCAGGGATATATTCTATTGTTTTTCATTATGTCCAATTACAATTTTATATTTTCCGTACCGGACAGACCGGATAAGATCTCGTTACACAGAACATGGCCCTTAATCATCATTCTGGGAATATGAAAAGGCCCTTTGAAGATATTCCCCTTGGCGGGCTGGGCCACACTGCCGTCGCGATGCAGATACCCGTACCATTCTCCGTATTCCCGGTCCGGGAAATGTGCATATGTCCAATCACTAACCTGATCGTGCATTTTCAAGTATTTTTCATCTCCTGTAGCTTCATAGGCATACAAAGTGGCAATGATTGCTTCCGTCTGCGGCCACCAGAATTTCATATCCTGTGAATAATCCTGTACGGGGAGATTCCTACAATCACGAAAATTGATGATACCGCCGAAATCCTTATCCCAGCCCCACTCCCAAGACCAGTCCAGAATGGTCAGGGCTGTTTCAAGCATCTCCTTGTCCCAGCCACGGTATCTGGATTCTTCAAGTATGAACCATGCCGTTTCAATACAATGCCCGGGATTGATGATACGTCCGTTAATGGTATCTATAAACTCACCGTTTTCCCCCACAGTCTCAAGCAGGGCATTAAACTCAGGATGCATAAAAAAAGTCTTCAAATCGGAAAGCGAATCATCGATTCTGGCTGTTAATACGGGATTGTCAATAGCCTCACGTATACGGGAAGCTGTATTGATCAGAATCATCGTAATGGAATGCCCCCGCAAGGAAAGGGTATCACAATATTTCGGAGACAATATTCCTGGGGTCGTAATGAAACGAAGCACCCGGATGAAAAGCTCAAGAGCTTTTTCAGCATACACCCTATCGCCCGAAGCCAACGCATACTCCGACATGGCAATGGCAGCAAAACATTCGGAGAAGACATATCTGCGTTTGCGCAGGGGCCGACCATCTCCCGTCACTTCAAAATACATACGGCCGTCCGTATCGAAGCAGTGCCGTTCAATAAAGTCGATACAACTTTTTGAAGCCGACAGCCATTCAGAATTTTTATCCATATGATTATAGGCAAAAGCGGCAATGAAACCGAAACGCCCCTGAAACCAGACGGATTTAGTCGTATCCATCAAGCTGCCATCCCGGTTTACACATGTATACACACCTCCGTTTACCTGATCAAGGCCATATTTCATCCAGAAAGGCATAATATTGTTTATAAGATCATTCTTATAGGAAGCGGCCCAACAAGTCAAATATTCCGTAACATTCATCTTTACATTGTTTTTAATGATTGGTTATTTATCTTTTTCTTTAAAATTTATTGCAACGGTCAAAAAAGTGAATCTCCTCCAGTTCCGCTCTCATAGTCGATTCCTCCTCTTCCGTCATATTTCTAAAAGGAATGCGATTTTTACCCAGATCCAAACCGAGCAGCTTCATGATTCTTTTTCCAGCCACGATATTACCCCGGTAATGACAAATCACATTGATTACCTGCTGAGCAAAATTCTGTAAATCCCTGGCGCGTTCAAGGTCACCAGACTTCCAAGCGTCCAAAATCCCAACGAGGGTACGCCCATTATAATTTGTCGTACCACCGATACCACCGCGGGCTCCTCCCATAGCCAAACACGGTAAAAGCGTTTCATCCTGCCCATGAAGCATATCAAACTTTCCGTCCTTATACAAACGACATTGGTTGTATTCATACAGGTTCTCGTATGTATATTTTATACCAGCAAAGTTGGAAATACGTCCGTCCACAGCTTCCAAAAACTCCGTCATGGAAAGATAAACCCCATTGAAAGCAGGAATATGATAGAAATAAAAGGGAAGTCGGGGAGCCCCGCAGGCTATCTCCTGGCAATATGCGACCAGTTCCTCCACACGGCCGATTCTAGGAAAGGGAGGAGCCATCGCACCAATGGCATAGGCACCGACAGACTGCGCATGTGCAGCCAGGCGTCGACTGGAACGGGCGCAGGTACTACCCACATGAACCATGACCTTAAAATCCGCGGGAGAAACTTCCAACCAGCGTTCAGCCAATTTCATGCGTTCCTCATCCGTCAACATATAGCCTTCACCGGAAGAACCGTTAACAAACACTCCCTTCAGGCCATTCTTTACCAAAAATTCAGCATACGTTCCAAGCGGTTCATAATTGACATCACCATTTTCATAAAACGGGGTGAAAGGGGCGTTTATAAGCCCTGTAATCTTTTCCATCATATCTTATATTTGTAAATAAAAAAAATAAATCTACATCACACGCAGTATGTGTTCCTCACAAACAGCTTTATCGAAAGTCCCCTTTTGTTACGGGATACCAACCCGAAAGGTGGATGCCGGCAAATTTTCCCTGTTTACAAGATTCCCATTACTATACGGACGCCAGCCATACCGTACATAGCGTGGACTTTTCACAAATTCACAGGAAACTCTCATCAGCCCGTCTTCCAACACCTCAGCTGTAGCAGGATAATACAGTCCTTCAACCTCAGCCACCTCAAAAGCGCGTATAGGACCATTATCCGAACTCCTCATGCCCTCTCCATAGTCAAAAGTGATTAAAACCTCCCAATCACGAAATTCGGCTTTACGGAATAAAGGGCCACTAGGAACAAGGAATGTATATCCATAAGTTTTATTCAATGCCCAGCGGCCCAGGCGTTCTCCAACCGGTTTTTTATTTCTAGGATGTACATCCAACGAATCACCATAATCACTTGATACTGCCATACCGGTATTCGGAATTTCAGCCATCATTCTACGCTGGCTGTCACGGAACCACGGCCACGAAGGACGGGCTATACTGGAAAGCTGTACATAATAGAATGGCAAATCCTCATTCTTCCAGTTCTTACGCCAACTACCGACTAAGAGTTTAAAGAGCTTCTCATGAGCTTCGCAATTATGAGCGTTTGATTCCCCCTGATACCAGATCACACCTCTGACGGGATATTGCTCCAACGGCCGAATACCGGACTCGTATAAATAACAAGGTTCATAAGGGTGGCGCTGAAACTTCTCCTTCGAGAGTTTAACATTCAATGCAGCTCTTCCACGTACCCAGTCCTGTATAAAGTCATTACGCGTCCAATCTTTTAATATAGCCGGGAATTGATATTCCAACGTATTCCGGTCAATCCATGATTCGGTGGGTGAACCGCCGATAGCATTACAGATCAACCCCACCGGAACCTTCAAGCTATCCCGCAACATCTGACCGAAATAATAAGCGATTGCAGAGAAATGGGCAGCATTGGCAGGAGTACAAATTTCCCATTCGGTCTCCTTATAATATTGAAGATGATTCAAAGAATCGAGAACGGAAGCGTCCCATTGCACTGCGTCCGTGCGCCAGCGCGCTTTCATGTCATACAAACGTAACTGTTCGTCGGCAGCTTGAGGAATGTCTTTTTTGCCGGTAATAGTCTGCCGTAACATAAATTCCATATTCGACTGACCGGAGCATAACCAAACCTCTCCTATCAAGACATTTGTATATTTCAAGATTCTATGAGGGGTAGAAATTGTTAGCGTATAAGGTCCTCCCGCTTTCAACGGTGATAATTCCACGGACCATTTACCGTCCGGTGCAGCCTTTGTAATCCACTGCTGGCGGTCTATGCAAACTGTTACTTGCTCTCCTGCATTGGCTATCCCATGAACCTTCAAAGGAGTATCGCGCTGAAGAATCATATTATCCGTATAAAGCGGAGATAATTTCAAGCCTCCATAATCTCCGGTGATAGCCGAGTAAACTGTTCTCGCCATTATCGCAGCCCCTTCAGCAACAGGATGAACAGCGTCCGGCAAAAGATAAGGATATGGATAAAGCGGTTCGTGGAAATCGATTAACTGTACCCCGGCATAGCGTGCCACCGTTTCAATAGCCGTTTGTATCTCTCCATGCCAATCACGGGTTCCCGACAAAAAACGGGTATGGCGGTCGGTAATCGGAGTCATTCGTGCAATGATAATCCGTACAGCGGGATTGGCCTCACGGAATGTATCAATCAGCTTCAAATAATCTTTCACAAAAAAATCACGGTAGTTAGGCCAATTGCGAGGGTCGGTATCATTGATACCCAAATGAATGACAACAATATCTCCTGCAAAATCCAATGCTTTCCGATATTCTTCCTGTCGGGTATAAGGGCGATGTCCCTGATTAAGCAGGGTAGCGCCAGGTTTCCCGAAGTTCTCGACTTCATAACGTTCTCCCAGCAGCTTTTGCAACTTCACAGGATAAGATTGTGTTGCACGGTCAGATAATCCTGTACCATAAGTAATACTGTTTCCTACACATGCAACCTTTATCCGTTGCTGGGCAGACAACACCCAACAAACGAACAGACAGACGAATAATAGTAAAATCTTTTTCATTTATTTCTTCCCAATGTAAGGTTTCACAATCTCTACCCATTTCAAGTAGCCTTTCCCCATAAGATGCAAACCATCATTTGTATAGGTAGTGTTCATCTTTCCGGTTTGTTTGTCTATAAAATGGGAGTACAAATCTATATAGGTCGCTCCTTCTTTTTCTGCCAAGCCGACTAACCCTTTATTGATTTCAGGGATAACCTGCCAATGGGAAGTATGTCCCTTGAACATATTGTAATGGTCGGTGACCGGAAGAACACTTTGCAGATGTAGCTTTGTTTTAGGCGAATCTGCCTTTATCTTCCTGACAATCATCTCAATACGGGATACAATAGTATCGGCGGGAGTTCCCCTACTCACATCATTAATACCAATCAAAAGAAATATTTTAGCGGGCTTTCCCTTCAGGATAGCATCAAGACGGTCATATACTCCCATACAAATATCGCCGCTGATTCCACGGTTTTTGACATGTTTGTTCTTGAACAGTTCCGCCCATTCGGCACCGTTTGTGATACTGTTTCCCAGAAAAATAATGTCACTGGATGTAACAGGCAGTTCTTCAAACAATGTAGCACGCTGGTAGTAAAACGTAGAATATTTGCGTTCTTGTGCGCGGCATAACAAAGACAGGGTCAATATGACCACTAAAAAAAAGATCTTTTTCATGACTATTCTTTTTATTTACTCATTAGCATATCCGTTTTTCATTATAGCATATTCAAATCTGCTCATAGCATATTTATAAGTAGTTCTCCCTCTATAATCGATATGTCTCACTCTAGTGTTTTATTTGGTGAGTAAATGAGTCCTTCTACCGCTTTCTGTCCGTCAAGAGTAACAAAGACAGTAGTAAACATCCATTTTACTAGCCGGACTTCCGGGCTAACAAACTTCCCCACCGGTAATTTCAAAAGTACTTTATTCCAGCCTTTTTGCAGATGAACTTCCAAAGGCGGGCGGGCCACACAATTTTCGTTGCCCAAAGCTATTTCATTGCTTTTGGTGCGGTGAGTAGCTGTCCAGACAGGCGGTAATATTTCCTGTTCATTTATCCAGATACGGCTTTCCTTATAATCCCATTTTCCCGGCAGAGGAGGAAGATCGGCTTCGGAGCGTCCGTAATTCTGAAATTCAGCCCACAAACCAACGTTTTGTTCTTTCGGCGAATAAACATAGGTGTAGGCGTAGGTCGTATGGTTTTCTTTCGGTTCTTTATAAAATCCGGGAATAAGCGTCCCCCACACGTGGCGTAAATAGATTCCGGCACCAATAGCAGGACGCACATTGTATGTTTTTCCTCCATAGCTGTAACTATCCTGCAAAGTTTCTTCCGGAGGAAAAGCCTTTGCCAGATTTCCTTCGTTCGGGAAAGCATCTGTAATATTCCATTTCACATTTGTCTGGCGGACATACGCAAACGGATAACCGTCAAAAGTATGTTCTTTATGCCACAACAAACGACGTTCAAAATCGGCAAAACTTCTGAATAGTTCCGAATGCTCGTCGGTTGGAAGTATTGTTCCGTTCTTATCGAAATATTCCGTCCCACCACCTTTCCAGGCACGTTCCGCCATAGCCAGCATATTAGGATAGAAATTATTTTCGATAATCATACCCCACTCGGTACTGACTAACCTGTCATTCCAGAGAGCCAGGATTGTCCCTGCCAAATCTTCGCTTCCTTGTTCCTTATTATAAATACGACTGTGGTACAATGCTATGATATCACCAAAGGTGTCAAAATGATTCAGATAATGAAAACGTGAGTCAATGGCGGGAATCCCTTTCTGCGCCTTTCCACGATAACTCCAAAGTTGAGTCATGTCAATCTCCCCGGGTTTGTAGTGCCAACCCGGATTCCATGAAATTACTTTCTTACCTTTGGAACGTACATAGGACACCATTTCTGGCACAAAACGGGGATTGGTAAACTGCACTTCATCCGTACCGATATGCAAATAAGGCACATCAAACGTTTCACAGACTTCATCCATCAGCAATTTCAAAATTTTCATCCCATCAGGACTTTGCATATCATGGCGGAAAGTACGTATAAATGCAGCGCTATGTCCGGGCATATCTATTTCGGGAATCAGCGTCATGTGATGTGCTTTACAGAATGCAACCAACTCCTTGGCTTCTTCCAGCGTATAATATTTGCCGGGCATGCGGGCGGTATTCGCACTATCGTTCAGCATCGGAAAAATCTTACTTTCCAGACGCCAGGATTGATTCTCGGTCAAATGCCAGTGAAAAACATTGATTTTGAATTTGGCAAGCGCGGCGATTTCACGCTTAAGTTCATCCAGTGAAATGTAGCTTCTTCCGACATCCTGCATAAATCCGCGAACCCGGAAAGCAGGCCAGTCGATGATCTCAGCTCCTTGAATATGCGTTTTTGAATTCCTTTTTTCTGCTAGCTGCCTTAAAGTTTGCATAGCCCAATAAACACCGCGTTCGGTTACAGCCTCAACAATTATCCGCTTCTTTGTAATGCTCAGTCGGTAGGCTTCATCCTGGTTCATCGGTATTTCGGGGAGGGTCGGCAGTAATTTAACTTCAATAGTACCGGTTGCCTTGGGGGAGACGGTTCCTCCCATTTCGGAGATAAGAGTTTCCCACTCCTGTTGAAGCACAGGAGTGGAAAGGTGTACCTTATTCACCTGAAAGTTTAAATGAGAGGGGGTAAACTTTTGTGGCTGGGGGAGCAGGTGATAATCACCAGCTTTTGCCACTGAAATTGTGCATAAGTTAATTATAATATATATAAATAATATGAGTCTGTTTTTCATGATTACAGGTCGTATGATAATTCCTATTGTATTATATCTCTCAGCCGGATTGCCTGAAAAGTCATATGAGCGACACTGCTTTCATATAATATGCCGACTGTCTCTTTATCAATCATTGTCAAACAAGAATATCCCCAACCGTCACCTTCATCCAGCATCACTTGATGTTCGGGTAGCCAAGTGATACCTCCATCCAGACTGGCCTTGATCGTGATATGATGACGACCTTTTACCGTATTCGGATTGGAGAACAAAAGAATATCCTTATTTAATGTGTTGTCTGCCGCTTTCACGCTGATTAAACTTGCCATACACACCGGTTCCTGTAAAGCTTTACGGGAAGAAGGATGTTCTGTCCAAGTCTTACCGAGATCCTTGGTAGTAGCGACAGCACGACTGCCTCCACGGTTATCTCTCATATTTAACATCAGTACGCCAGGCTCCACTTCCGCTACCTGGGCTTCTGTTGTATTGGTGCGCGCATAGTTATGGATTTTCCATGTTTCGCCACGGTCTTTGCTATACATAATTCCCGCATTCGGAACACGCGTAGAATCGATAAACTGAATCGGGAATACCAATGTGCCGTCTTGCATGGTGATACTTCGTCCCGGTCCTTGCAAAAGGAAATACCAGGATGGATCTTTCACCTGATCTGTTATATTAATAGGCTCCGACCACGTTTTACCATCATCCGTACTCTTTGACAATACCAACTGGGCCGTATGATTCATATGCATTCCCGGATAAGAACTCCACCAAGCACGCTGATTACCCATTCCATGTGTCCAGGCTGCTACCACCCATGCTGTGTTGGTCTTGGTATCCACCAAGATCGAAGGATCTCCAACGCCGTTCTGCGCAGCAGGCAAACCGCCAGTTTCACCAAAAGCTAAAGGTAAACGCATCTTCTCCCATGTTTTACCACCGTCTACACTACGGCTCAAACCGACGTCCACATGTTCCTGCAAATCAACACTGCTGTTATAACGTACATCATAAACTCCCAGCAATGTTCCTTTATTAGTAGTTGCCAACCCCGGAATACGGAAGGCAGCCGAACCATCATCACCGGCATGGCGTACCCCCACTCCTACCCTATGAGTTATATTCTCCGATGAAACCGTATGTATAAGTGCTTCTTTATTATCAACCTTAATAGTAACAATCTTAGCTGACACTTTATCTAGCAAAGAAGCACTCGGCTTCATTTGCAGACTGATCCAAAAATAGTTGACCCCAGGAAACAGCTTTTGACCGGCATTTAACAACACTTTCCGCCCGGGATTATCCACCTGTGTTTTTTTTATCGAATAAGAACGGTTTGCAGCCAATGTCTTTCCCGGGTCATTGCGGGGAATATAAACAACGGGGGCGAAAAGATCCTTGCCATAATTCTGACGCGCTTCTGTACCCCCATAATATAGTTTGACGGATTGGATATTGACAAATTCACATTCTGAATCAAATTGCAAAGCTACTTCGTTTAGTTTTTTATCGCTTTCATCTGTGGTCAAACGCATTAAAAAAACACGTTATCCTTACGCTCTATCAAGATTGGCAGTTGCGTTTCATGCACATAAACAGTATCTGTAGCCTGCGTAAATACGGGGTATAAACTCAGTAAAACAAAAAGTAAATAAAGTCTCATATTATTAAATTTGTTATTTTTGCAGCAAAAATAGGATAGAGGATAAAAAGAAAACTCAAAAATCATGTAAAAAGAATCAGATATTATCCAACGTTGTGTTTTTTCGTTTAAGAATATGAATTGACAAACATTTTATGTGCCAATATTGTTTATTAAATAAATGCAAACTTAGAATAATACGAAAAGATAAAATGCCCAGAATATTTATACTATTTACGTCATTAATATTACTCTATGCCTCATCAGCTTCAGGAGATGAAATAAATTATCAATTTACGTCCATTTCTGTTGAGGAGGGGCTATCCCAATCGACCGTCCAATCCATTTTGTTGGATAAAAAAGGGAAGCTATGGATAGGAACAAGAAACGGACTAAATTTTTATACGGGACAAGACCTAAAAATATTCAAGAGCAACTCCAAAGACAGGTATTCTTTACCCGACAATGAGATTCTACATCTAACTCAAGACTCTCTAAACAATATATGGATATCCACCCGTAAGGGACTGGTAATATATGATGAGAAACACGGGAATTTCATTCCTGTTAATCAGGATATAATGTACTCCTCTTTATGTATATCAGATGGTATACTTTTCGGAAGCGAGAACCGGATATATAAATACGACTACAAACAATGCTCCTTTAAATCCATCAGTATTAAAAATCAAGAAGATACAGGCAACGATATAACTAAGTACAGGGTACAAAAAATTATAGCATTTTCTGAAAGAGAGGCACTAGTCGCCACCAGAAGAGATGGGGTATACGTATTGGACTATCAGGCCATGCGACTGAAAAGGCTTTTCTCTGGTTCAAACAATATTTTACAAGGGGCGTATCTATCGTCAAACGGATATATATACTTATCCTTCTGGGGACAAGGTTTGTTTTGTTATGAAAAAACAGGTAAGTTTATAAAACGGTATACAAAAGAAAACTCCGACCTAACAAACAATTATGTATTGGATATCGTAGAGAAGGAAGGGTGCCTATGGCTGGCGACTGACGGAGGAGGAATCAACCGTCTGGAACTGTCTAATGAGAATTTCTCCAACCTCTGCCATATTGCCGGAGATGAAAATTCGTTGCCCGTAAACTCCGTCACTCTATTATATCAGGACAGAAATAAAGGTCTATGGGCGGGAAGTGTCAGAGGAGGAGTTTTCAATATCAAAGAAAGTCATATACGTACTTACAAGGACTGCCCCTTGGGAGATATAAACGGGATGAGCGAGAAATCGGTATCCTGTTTATATGAAGAATCCGATGGAAAACTATGGATAGGCACGGACGGAGGTGGAATAAACCTGTATGATTCCCAAACGGGATTTTTCAAGCATTTTCAGTCCAGCTATGGAGACAAGGTGATTTCCATTGCTCCAGTATCAGAAAAGGCACTGCTCGTATCGGTTTATACGAAGGGGCTCTTTTTATTCGAAAAGAACACGGGAGTTTATCGACCATTTACGATAGTAAACGACAGTATCAATTTCAGGCAGTGCTTTTATGGATATCTTCCACGAGCTCACCGGGTGTCCGAAAACAAAATATACATACTTAGTAAGGATGCATGGATATATGACATAAGCAATAAAAAATTCTCTGCATTCAAGGCTTGCAAAAATTACCAATTGCCGCCTTCTCTCATGGGGTATTCCGATGCGGAGATATCTCTGGCTATGAGCGCAAACAAGATATTCCAGATCACTAATAGGAATGATAGTATCGGGCTGCTTTTCCAGATAGACGAAAAAGAAGTCATCACCGCGATCGATTGTGACGGACGAGGTAAGATACGGGTGGGAACGACAGAAGGAATGGAATGTTATGACATAAAAGCAAAAAGATATTATAAAATCGTATCACAGTTATTCAGCGATATTGACGCACTCCGCTATGACCCATCTTCGGAGAGGGTATGGATTTGCGCGCAAAACCAGCTGTTCTCTTATTGTACAAAAGATGAAAAGCTTATCCAATGGAACAGAAGCGACGGGTTTCATCCCAATGAAATAATATTCACTTACCAACAACGGCCTAAGAAAAACAACCCTTATCTTTATTTCGGCGGCACAGAGGGGCTGGTGCAAATTAACACAGATATTCCGGACCCTAATGAGCCATATCTCGAAATAGTACTTGATGGTATAGAGCTTAACGGACGCCCGCAAACATCGGATATAGATGTACGGAACATAAAGATTCCATGGAAATATAACACACTCGTACTGCGGGTATATATTAAAAATAAAGAAATTTTCCAGCGGGTTCCATTCCGATACATTATTAAAGGAGATGTTGATAAAAGTATTGAATCTTATAATCCGATGCTGGAGCTCCCCAACCTTCTCCCAGGCAAATACCACATTGAAGTATCATGTCTGACAAAAGACGGAGATTATACCATTCCCGTCCATCTGACTGATATTCATGTCACCCCGCCATGGTATAAAACAGACCGGTTCATAATCCTAGTGTGCATTTTTCTTGCAGGAGGAATTATTGTGGTTATATATATTATCGACAAAAGAAAAGAAATCAAAATACAAAAGAGATTAAAAGAATACAGACAATATCTTAATGAAAAGAAGATAGATTTCCTTATTCACATCAATCATGAATTACGTACTCCCTTGACTTTGATTTATGCTCCACTAAAACGCCTGATAGACAAAAAAGAGTACAAAGAGTCCCCTCAATATCTGATGTCACAATTGCAATTGATATCCAACCAAGCGCAGCATATGAGGGAAATTGTGGACATGGTGCTGGACTGGAACAGTATGGAAGCAGGCTACAGTAAATTAAAAGTACAAAGATGTAAATTAGACGGGTGGATAGCTGATATTGTCAAAGATTTTACAGATGAAGCCAAGGAAAAGGGAATATCCATAAAATTACAAATGGACACCGATATAGAAGAGATATGGCTGGACAGGCAAAAATGCCACACTGTACTGTCAAACCTGCTGATGAATGCGCTAAAATTCAGCATGCCTGAAAGTTGTATAACGATAAACACACGGAGGCTTGAAAACAAGGTCAGAATATCAGTCGTGGATGAAGGGGCCGGCATACAGGATTCGGATAATACGGGAAATAAGGAAAGAGGTGGAGGACTTCGAGCGTTGGACGGAAATGGAGGCGGCAGAAATGCTACGTGCCAAGAGGCAACGGCAGGAATAACATACAAACAAAAAGGTACAAAATACACTGCTCTTACTGATTTTGAGATATTTAAATTGCATGAATTTTCATATACACATTCAAGAATAAATAGTGATATGGGCGAAAAACAAATCATATTCATTTATATACAACACCATGACCGCTTGCTAAAAAGATAAATAATCGAGCTGAAATGGTAAGTTTTAAATTGCAATATTAATCTATATTTGCAAAATAAAATCAATTGTGATATTTAATTAATAAATGTAGTTAATTTTCGTGATTCGATTTGCATATAAAATAATTATCAAACTATTGATTTATTCCTCATTTTATATATTTAAAATTAAACAATTACATGAATTTATTCAAATCATCAGTTCTGTGCGGCATGGTCATAGTGTCATTCATGACATCCTGTACAGACGTGGATATCACCATGCCCAAGGGGCCCAAAGGTGATACGGGGCTTTCAGC
>CAMFND010000151.1 GCA_945965395.1 uncultured Bacteroides sp. | reverse complement strand
GTATATATACACGGGGTGTGGAAAAATACAACGTTTATATTTTTCCACACCTGTATATAGAAAGTTTGAAAAACCGGTGCCAACCCCGACAACCCGTCAAGCAGCGGCCCGGAAGTGTCACGGTTTCGGAACCCGTTCCTGTGGGGGAGGATACGGTCTTATGGATTTGCGTTTTTCTGTCTGGCATCATTTTTTGTGTTTCCCGATGTGATTCATGAGAATTTTTGTAAGTTTGCAGGATAAACACATAAAGCTACATGGAAGATTTTTTATCGACGGCGGTCAATGTAACTGCCAACCGGGGTAATAGCCTGATTAACAGAAAAATGACTCTTCGTATTTTGGGCATTCTGCTCTTTATGGAGGCAATGATGTTTCTGGCATGTGCAGGTGTTTCCTTGTGCTATGGGGAGGAAGACTATATTTATTTTATTTACACGACATTGATTAATATGGCCGTGGGAAGCGGACTGATTCTGTTGGGAAGAGGAGCCGAAAATAGGGTGACACGACGCGACGGGTATTGCATCGTGGCATTTACCTGGCTGCTGTTTACAGGTTTTGGTATGTTGCCTTTTTATATAAGCGGGAGTATCCCGTCAGTGACCGACGCGTTTTTTGAGACTATGTCGGGCTTTACCACTACAGGAGCAACCATTCTGGATGATATTGAATCACTTTCGCACGGCATGCTGTTCTGGCGAAGCTTCTCGCAATGGATTGGAGGATTGGGAATCGTGTTCTTTACGATTGCCGTACTGCCTATCTTCGGAGTGGGCAATCAGGTGCTTTTTTCGGCAGAGGCTACGGGCGTGACGCACGACAAGATTCATCCGAAAATCAGTGTCATGGCGCAATGGCTGTGGACGGTATATCTCATGCTGACTGTGGCGGAGATTGTATTGTTGCTGATTGGTGGGATGGATTTGTTTGATGCTGCATGTCATGCTTTTTCTACGACGGCTACCGGAGGATATTCTACCAAGCAGGCCAGTGTGGCTTACTGGAATTCTCCTTTTATAGAATATGTGATTGCCATCTTTATGATTCTGTCGGGTATCAACTTCTCGTTGTATTTCATGTGTATGAAAGGGCGTTGCGGACAGTTATTCAAGGATGGAGAGCTCCGGCAGTATCTCATTTCCATCGGGGCGGTGACACTGATAATTACCGGGGCCTTGTACTGGTATAATAATTATGGATTGGAGGAGGCTTTCCGGAAATCGTTATTTCAGGTGGCTTCCATCCATACATCATGTGGTTTTGCTACGGACGATTATAATATGTGGCCTCCTTTCACGTGGCTGCTGCTTATTTATACGATGGTGGCAGGAGGCTGTGCCGGTTCTACGGCAGGTGGTGTCAAGAATGTGCGTCTGCTGATTCTGTTTCGCAACGTGAAAAATGAGTTCCACCGTCTGATGCATCCCAGAGCAGTATTGCCGGTAAAGATGAACCGGATGGCGGTGTCACAGCGTACGCTTGCCACGGTGATGACGTTTGTGCTCTTTTATTTTGTCTGCATCTTTTTATGCTGGCTGGCACTGATGTGCATGGGTATCGGATTGGAAGAGGCTTTCGGATTGTCTGTGTCGAGTATCGGTAACGTGGGTCCGGGGCTGGGTGCCTTCGGACCTGCATTTTCATGGAGTGCGCTTCCCGACTTGGCGAAGTGGCTGTTGTCGTTTATGATGCTGATAGGGCGTCTGGAGCTCTTCGGCGTACTACTGCTGCTGACTCCGAGTTTCTGGGAAAGACGATAAGAAAAATAAAAGCCATTACGTAAAAAAAGTAATGGCTTTTATCATAATATAGTGATTGTCTGTTAGTCGATAAACCGACGGGTGAGCTGCTCAAATTCATCAATGCGGCGGTCGCGCAGGAAGGGCCACCAGCGGCGGACATTTTCACTGCGGTTCATGTCGATTTCTACCACCATGTTTTCTTCTTTCAGGTTGCTGGCCTGAGCGATGATTTCGCCTTGCGGACCGGCTACGAAGCTGTTGCCCCAGAACTGGATACCGTTGGTCTGGCCGGAAGGGTCGGGTTCAAGGCCTACACGGTTTACGGCGATAACGGGCAGACCGTTGGCTACGGCGTGACCGCGCTGTACGGTTACCCATGCACCCAGCTGGCGCATTTTTTCTTCCTGAGTGTCGGTGCTTTCCCAGCCGATGGCAGTGGGGTAAATCAACAGTTCAGCACCTTTCAGGGCCATGATACGGGCTCCTTCCGGATACCACTGGTCCCAGCAAACCTGCACGCCGAGCTTGCCGATGGAGGTCTGAATGGGTTCGAATCCTAAGTCGCCGGGAGTGAAATAGAACTTCTCGTAGTAAGCAGGGTCATCTGGAATGTGCATCTTACGGTACTTTCCGGCGATACTTCCGTCAGTGTCGAATACCACGGCTGTGTTGTGATACAGTCCGGCCGCACGGCGTTCGAACAGCGAAGTGACCAGCACGATGTGGTAGGCAGCGGCTATCTCACTGTAGAAGCCGGTAGAAGGACCGGGAATGGGTTCGGCCAGGTCGAACAGATTGGTATCCTCTGTCTGGCAGAAATAAGGGGTGTTATGGAGTTCCTGAAGAACTACTAACTGCGCACCGGCTTGTGCCACGGAGGCGATGTTGCGGTGCAGCTTTTCAAGATTCAGTTTGAGGTCGTTCGTACAAGCCTGTTGTACGATGCCGACACGGATAGTTCGTTTCATTGTGCTATTTGGTTTTTTACAGATTCAGGATATTGCATGGTGACGCAGTGGAGAGAACCATGCTGCTTGATAAGCGCACGGCAATCCACGCCTACGATTTCACGTCCGGGGAAGGCCTCAGCCAGTACCTGTGCGGCACGGGCGTCGTTTTCGGGTTGGGCGTAGGTGGGATAGAGCACAGCCTCGTTCATAATCAGGAAGTTGGCGTAGGTGGCCGGAAGGCGTTCGCCGTCTTCGTCATAGATGGCTTCGGGCATGGGCAGCGGAAGCAGACGGTAGGGGGCTCCGTCGAGGGTACGGAAGGTCTTGAGCTGGTCTTCCATGGAGCGGAGGGCACCGTAGTGCTCGTCGTTCTTGTCCAGGCACTGCACGTAGGTAATGGTGTGGTCGGGACAGAGACGAGCCAGGGTGTCTACGTGACTGTCGGTGTCATCACCGGCCAGGTAGCCGTAGTCCAGCCAGAGCACCTGACGCAGGTTGAAGCGTTCCATCAGGTAGGCTTCGATGTCTTTGCGCGAGAGGGTGTCATTGCGATTAGGAGCCAACAGGCAGGGGGAGGTGGTGAGCAGGATACCTTCTCCGTCGCTTTCAATGGAACCTCCTTCAAGCACGAAGTTGCGGCAGTTGATGTAATCGCCGTTAAGTACGCCGGCCTTGAACAGATGACTGTTGATGAGGTTGTCCTTATGGGCAGCAAACTTCATGCCCCAGCCGTTGAAGCAAAAGTCGAGCAATTGCGGGTCGGAGTGTTTTTCCAGCAGGGTGATGAAAGCATGGTCGCGGGCCCAGGTGTCGTTTGTAGGACATTTCACAAAAGTAATCTGGTCACGATAGGGGAAGTCGGCCAAGGCTGCCGGAAATTCGGGAGCCACGAGCAACAGGGGCTGGCGGCTGGCTATTTCGGTAGCAAGGCGGACAAAGCAGGTCTCCACTTCGTCGAGCATATAGGCCCAGTCGGTATCGGCATGAGGCCAGGTAAGCTGTATGTAGCTTTGTTTGTGCCATTCGGCGGGCAGGTAATAGGTTTTTTCCATATTCTTGTATGATTATTTTTCGTTTGATTCTCTTTTTTCTCTTGCAGCAGGAAGAGCTTCTTGCGGGAGGAATTTCTGGTCGTCGTCCTTTTTCTGCTGGCTGCTGCGGTTTTTCCGGCGGCGGAGGAACCAGTCGACGAGTTCTTTCCAGTTCATGAAATCTTTCTTGTACATGATACCGATGCCCTGAGTGGTAAGGGTGGACTTCGTGAAGTAGCGGTCGTTGGTCTGGTTGTATCCGCGCAGACGGAACTCTCCGTTCTTGGTGAGCAACCAGATGGCTTCGAAGTCGCCCACGAAGTTCGTATTGCGCATGGTATTTTCGCGGTAACCGAAGTTTCCGTTGATTATCAGTCGGTTGTTCAGCAAGCGCCCGGACAGGATGGCTTCGGCTTCTACGTCGCTCCAGCCTTTTTCTCCGGTGGTGAGGTTGGTACCTACGTTCCAGTTCTGACTGTCAATGACTTGCGAAAGCATGTTGTTCAACTGGCCCGACAGGGTACTGAAGGCCAATGAGCTGGTGGCATCGGTCTGACCGGTGTTGTTGGCATAGTCGTAGGTATAGAATTTACCGACTCCCAGCAGGTAGATAATCTGGGTGTTCATCTGCTCTTCAGTGCTAGTGAGACTGCGTACCAGTTCGCGGTCTTCCTCGCTCACGGTGGGCAGTTCAAGCCCGAATGTCAGGTTGGGAGACGTGAGGTTACCGCTCAGGTTCAGCAGACAGTTTACCCGCACGTTTCCACGGGAAGAGGAGGCGTCGGCTATCAGGTCGTTCAGTGAAGCGGAGTTCACCGTATAGACGGCCTGCACGTTCAGGTTGGCGGCTTTGGGATCGCCGTTGAAGGATACCACACCTCCGGGCTGCAGGGTAAAATCTTTTCGGATGACGTTCTGCATGCTCATCTTGTAGATTCCTTCACTGATATTATAGTTACCGAACATCTGGAAGTTTCCCTGGTTGAAGAAGTTGATGCGCAGGTTACCGGTTCCGTAGGCAGAAATATAGTCTCCTGCCGAAGGGTCCATGATGATTTTCATGTTGGCGCGTTCAGCTGGCTCTATTTGCAGATTGATATGGATGGCGGTAGGTGTGTCATCGTCATCCTGCTTGTCGGGCTGGTTAAGCGGGTGATACACTTCGGCTTTGACTGCGGCCTGTTTGCGGCGTGGGGTGCGGTCTACGAAGGTAATGAAGCCGGAGTTGGTAGCCTCAGCAGCTGTTCCTAATACGTAGACAAACTCGGTCTGGTTGTCGGCACGGACCTCTCCATCGACGTTCAGCTGTCCGTCGCCTCCTCGGAGCAATACATTGCCGGTGGCATAAATATGTCCGTAGAAGGGAAATTCCGGGTTTTCCTTTTCGGAGTGGAACACCAGCATGCGGTCGGTATTGAAGCGGAACCGGTAGCTCAGGTTCTTTAATTTGGTATGCCGCAGTTCCCCGTTGGCCAGTCCGGTATGTCCTTCAGTATCCTGCAGGCGTACGTTCTGGAAGCGGAACAGCCCGGAAGCGATGTGTACGGAATCGGCCGATGCCAGGAAGGTGGAGTTCAGAATGTTGACCTTCATCTGCATCTGTGCCTTGACTTTCCCTTCCAAATCAAGTTGGGAGAAGGGGCCGAACAGGTGTACGTCGCCATGTGCGCTTCCGTTAACATTGCTGAATATATTTTCCACGAAAGGCTGCAGGAAAGAGAGCGGTGTGCCTCCGGCCTGAATATGGAGATCCAGTCCCTTCATCTTGGGAGACACATAACCGATTACCCGTGTGGTGCAGGCACTGTCGCGGCGAATATCAGCATTGAGGCGTATACCTCCTAATTCTTTATCCCATGAGCCGAGGATGTCGGCACGTCCTAACAAGGCGCGATTGAGAGAGAAGTCTTTCACATCGAGCCGGGCTTCCATCACCGGGTCCTGAAGCAGATGGCGCAGGTGGACTTTGCCGCTGATACCTCCGTCGAAGCGTACGGCATGAAACTGAATCATGTCCATGATGTAGAGCAGGTTGATGTTCTTCAGGTCTACCAGGCAGGAATCAGCCTCTGTTTTTCCCAGTCGTCCGTTGATTTTCAGATGCTGGTCGCGGTGTTCAAACAGGAAGTTGCGTATTTCAATGCTGTCTTTTGCAATGTCTACTGTAGCCGGATGAATGTTCCAGGTAGTATCATTCAGAATGACCTGACTGGGCTGGATGTTCACACGGGTATGGAGTACCTTTTTCAGGCTGTCCTGCCGGAAAGAGGCGATGGCGTCAATTTTGCCGCTATAGGTGAGCTGGGTGTTGTTACCCCAGTAAATGGTGCTGTGCAGTTTGTCATTTTTTGCACGAGTGATGAGGGAGAAGTTGAACATGGCTCCTTTTTTCATCAAGGTGCCGGCACGTACCTGGCATTGCAGTTCGTTGGAACGGCTTTCACATAGCAGGGTACCTGACTCATAGTATTTCCCGTTGTAGGCAAATTGTGGAAACGATCCGTTGATGCGCATCTGCGACAGGCTGTCGTTAAGTTGTCCGGAGAATGTGGCCGGCATCTGCAACTCGAACGGTATATTCAAGACTTTTGACAGAAATTCGCTGCTTTCCATGCGGAACTGGAACCGGAACTGGTTGTTCGGTTCTGCGGTTTTTTTTCTTCCTTTTTTCTGCTTCTCCTCAGGGAACAGAGATGGGAGGTGTTTCCGGATGACTTTCTCCATGCTTTTCAGCAAGGTGTGGTAGGCATATTGTCCTTGTATGGTTCCGGTCAGGAACGGGGAGTCAATGCGTATTTCTTTTTGCTTGGCATGTGAGGCTAGTTGTGTCGCATCAATTTGCAGGCGGGAAAGGAAATAGTTTCCTTCTTCGTCGGGCGTGCGGACAGAGAGACTGTCGAGGTTGATTTTTCCCTGAATGTCATCAATGGAATGTCCCGAGAAGTCTGCCGTCAGGTTCAGTGAAACGTCGGTATTTTCGTATTTTTTCGTCAACTGAAGTTTATGGGGGCGAAAATCACGTACTTTTACCCGCAGGTTGAAGTCGGGCACGGCCTGTTGGGTAACGAAATTCCCGTCTACGCTTATTTTACCGTTTTCATCGTCGAGTGACAGATGGCCGTTGAAACCGCCCGGCTTGAAATTTCCGTTCAGTGCAATGTGCTGGTATTGGTAATTGTTGTATTCTAAAGAAGAGATTTCTCCTTTGATATGCGATTCTGGCTGGTGGTTGCGGTATTGCAGTCCGTTCAGCTCCAGGTCAAAGGAGGTTTTACCCAGTTCCTTTTTAGCCAATAGTTTTCCAAGTTCAAAGTTATGGGTGGAAACTTTTCCGGAATAACTTTTTTGCTGGGTCAGGGTGTCGGTGTGCATGGTCAGATTGGCATTAATCTGTCCCGGTTGACTTTGCAGGGTACCATGTGCAGTGATACGGGAAGGGTATCCTGATACATCCCCTTGAAATTTGAGAAAGCCCAGACGCCGCAGGATGTCGGGTACAGGTGCATCGGTACCTTTTAAATTATGTATGAGCCAGGATATGGCAGTTTCATCGGCATCAGCCTGTGTGATTTGACCAAAAAAATAAGGAGGCTGTGAAGAATTGCTGTGGTCGAGCATGCCTTCTGCGTGTATTTCCAGTGCTTTATGAGGGCTGGAAAGATAGAAATTGGAACATCGCGCTTGTTTTCCCTTTCCGTAAAAGGCCATGTCAATATGCACGGAGTCCTGAAAATGCTGGAGCGCAGGAACAAAGCAGGCAATGTCGGCTGGAGTGACCGAGGCATTCAAACGGCCCATGTAGGTGGTTTGCATATCTGAAATGAAATCAGGTGCGGTAAGTTCTCCCGCTACGGTAAACGTATCAATGTTTACAGTTGTGGCCGGAAGACTCAGGTTCAAGTCGTGTAAATGGATGCCTTTGGGGGTAGCTGTAGCTTTCAGTGCAAATTTCTTCAGTTGAAATCCGCTTTGCTCATTGAAACTCATACGGCGGATTTGTGCATTGAGTGAATCGGTCTGCAAGGCCTTCAAGGAGATGGTTGCCGAAAGTTCGCTGATGCCGATGTGATGAGGATTGAACCTGCGGGGCGTGTTCGATTCCGACAGTACGTCATAGTGGATTTGTCCGCGGCGGATAAGCACGGAATTGATACGCAGGTCGATGGACTTTTCGCTCTTAGTAGTGTCTTTTGAAGCAAAAGTATCAATCAGAAACTGGCAATTCAGGGGGGCCTTGGGGTGGATACGGTTCAGGCGGGCATCCAGTCCGAATAGCTGGACACTGCTGATGCGGATTTTTCCACGGAAAAGAGAGGGAATGTCAATCTTGACGGAAAAGCGCGAAATGCCGAGCATGTCTTTCTTCTGCCGGTCCTTTATCTGCACGTTCTGGATGACAACGCGGTTCAGAAGCCCTAAATCTACATTGCCAATGCGGACTTCGGCCTGGGTAAGACGGGTAAGTTCACGGGCTGCATACGTACTGATGCGGTGTTGGACAGCCGGAAGGTTCAGCAGAGCAATCAGACCGAAATAGAATACCAGTGTCGAGATGACCGTGATACGTATGGCTTGTTTTATGCGCGTGGCTTTACTCATTCTTTATTTATGCAAATTACAGACAAATGTACAAATAACCCTCGAAGAAAAGGGCCTTTGAGGGTGTTATTAGTAGTTTTTAAGTTTTGGGTGATGGCCTTTTACGGTTGGTATAAATGAATCGGAAATCTATTTTTATTCATTTCTGTGGTGTAAAATGTAAATATATATGGATTTTGTATGGGAAATTGGAAAAATATTCGGAAATTTGCAGCCGTTATTAATTTAGTGATGAAATTAGACTTAAACGGATAAAAATGACGCAAAAAATGAAGATTCCTTCTCCACTGGTGTCTTTGCTGCCTGTGGCGGTATTGGTGGTATTACTTTTCTTTACAATTCGTCTGTTGGGGGCTGACGCGCTGGGCGGAGGCAGCCAGATTTGTTTGTTGCTGACTACGGCATTGTGTGCGGCTCTGGGAATGAGCCGGTATGGGGTAAGCTGGAAGGATATTGAACATGCCATTATCAACAACATTGCAGGGGTAAGTTCTGCTTTGATTATTTTGTTGATTATCGGTGCACTTTCGGCTGCCTGGATGTTAGGAGGGGTGGTACCTACGCTGATTTATTATGGGGTACAGATTATTCATCCGAAGTTTTTCCTCGTATCGTGCTGTGTGATTTGTGCAGTGGTATCGGTCATGACGGGCAGCTCGTGGACCACTATTGCGACCATCGGTATTGCCTTGATGGGTATCGGCAAGGCACAGGGCTTTGAAGAAGGCTGGATTGCCGGAGCGATTATTTCGGGTGCATATTTTGGCGACAAGGTTTCTCCGCTTTCGGATACGACCATCCTGGCTTCTTCGGTGACGGATACGCCGCTGTTTACGCATATCCGTTACATGATGTATACTACAGTGCCTTCAGTGGTCATTTCACTGGTTATTTTTACAATAGCCGGATTTTCGCATGAGGCATCAGACAGTTCGCAGATTGCCGTGTTTACTACCGGACTGGCGGAACGTTTTCATATTACTTTCTGGGTGTTGCTGGTGCCGGTGGTGACAGGAATATTAATTGCCCGTAAGGTGTCTTCTATTATTACCTTATTCATATCGACTGCTTTGGCTGTGGTGTGCATGCTGGTTTTCCAGACAGATGTGCTTCGTGAAGTGGGCGGTGACGGAGTGAGAGGAGGGGAAGCCTTATATAAAGGTGTGATACTGGCCTTGTCGGGCAGTACATCACTGCAGGCTTCTACTCCGGCACTGACCGAACTGATTGCCACTCGTGGAATGGGAGGTATGATGGATACGGTATGGCTGATTCTCTGTGCCATGTGTCTGGGTGGAGCCATGACGGCCTGTGGCATGTTGGGGAGCATTACGCGTATGTTTGTGCGCTTTACACATAAGCTGGCAAGTACGGTAGCGGCAACTGTAGCTTCCGGTTTGTTCCTGAATCTGGCTACTGCCGACCAGTATATTTCGATTATTCTGACCGGAAACATGTTCAAGGATATTTATAAGAAGAACGGATACGAATCGCGCCTGTTAAGCCGAACTACGGAAGATGCCGTCACGGTGACCAGCCCGCTGATTCCCTGGAACACATGCGGTATGACGCAGGCCACGATATTGAATGTGCCTACACTGGTATATTTGCCGTATAGTTTCTTTAACTTGCTGAGTCCGCTGATGAGTATCTTCGTAGCGTGCATCGGCTTTAAGATTGTACGTTCGGTAAAAAAGGATTAAGAAATAATTTTCATTAAAACCATAATAGAATGAACCAGAAACACGTAACATTGGCTGCTTGTCTGTTGTCTTTCGGGCTGGCGGCACAGGCTCAGGATGGAGGTATCTCTCCGGATATGTTGAAAAAAATTCAGAGTAGTTATCAGAATACGGCTGCCGACAAGGCATTGCGGAATGCCATGGGAGGTACCAGTATCAAGGAACTGGCATTGAACCAGGAAAACCAGAAGGCGCTGGATACAGATTTCTCCATTAAGGTGGAATCGAAAGGTATCACCGACCAGCAGTCGTCTGGCCGTTGCTGGCTGTTTACGGGATTGAACGTGATGCGTGCCAAGGCCATTGCACACTATGACTTGCCGGGACTGGAGTTCTCGCAGGTATATTCTTTCTTCTGGGACCAGCTGGAAAAATCCAATCTGTTCTTGCAGGGAGTTATTGAAACGGCTGGCAAACCGATGAATGACCAGACAGTGGAATGGCTGTTCAAGCATCCGCTGAGCGACGGAGGTACCTTTACGGGGGTAGCCGACATCGTGTCAAAATACGGTCTCGTACCTAAAGAGGCTATGCCGGAAACATACAGCAGTGAGCATACCTCGTACATGTCTTCTTTGATTGGTCTGAAGCTGAAGGAATTTGGTCTGGAATTGAGAGAAATGGCTGCTAAAGGAGAGAAGGCTGCAACAATTGAAAGCCGTAAGGAAGGGATGCTGAGTACGGTGTATCGTATGCTGGTGCTGACTTTAGGAGTGCCGCCGACTGAGTTCGACTATGTGCGTAAGGACAGCAAGGGGAATGTGGTGGCTACAGAGCATCACACACCGATGTCGTTCCTGGAAAAATACGGTGATACGAACCTGCTGACTAACTATGTGATGGTGATGAACGATCCTTCACGTGAATATTACAAGTGCTACGAAATAGCCTACGACCGTCACCGTTACGATGGAAAGAACTGGACGTATGTGAATCTGCCGGTTGAGGAAATCAAGGAAATGGCCATTGCGTCATTGAAGGACAGTACACGGATGTATTTCTCAAGCGATGTGACACAGCTGGACAGCAAGCGTGGGCTGCTGGATGTAAACAATTATGATTTCGGTTCGTTGATGGGCACGACTTTCGGAATGGATAAGAAAGAACGTATCCAGACGTTTGCCAGCATGTCGGCACATGCCATGACACTGATGGCAGTAGACCTGGACGCGAACGGAAAACCGAAGAAATGGATGGTGGAAAACAGCTGGGGAGCCGCATCGGGCTATCAGGGACACCTGATTATGACGGATGAATGGTTCAATGAGTATATGTTCTGTCTGGTGCTGGAAACGAAATATGTACCGAAGAAAGTGATGGATATCTTCAAGCAGAAGCCGATACAGCTTCCGGCATGGGATCCGATGTTTTCGGAAGAAAAATGATAACCGGGCAGAAATAACATGGCTCAGGGCTTGCTTTATCGGTAGAAATATCTTTTCTTTGTAAAAAGAAGGAACTGATTATACGGGGCGTGGAGGTTTTGGTATCTTCACGCCCTTTTGACCTTAAATAAGTATGCTATGGATAAAATGCAGCCAATATCTCAGGCTTTGTACAGCTTGTTGTTCTTAGGGTGTATGGGAGCCGGATTCCCGCTTTATGTGCAAGGACAGAATGTAGATGAATTGCCTCCCGATTCAATTTATAACATCGGGTATGCCCGTGGTAGTCTGAAGAATATCTCCGGTTCAGTGGAACAGATTACGGAAAAGCAGATGAACCGTGAGTTGATAACCAATCCGCTGGAAGCCATTCAGGGACGTGTGCCGGGACTTACCATCTTGAAGAGTAACAATGGAATGGCGGCGCTGGAGTCGGTCCGCTTGCGTGGTACGACTTCGCTGACCAGCGGAAATGACCCGCTGATTATCGTGGATGGGGTATTGGGTGATTTGACGATGTTGACCTCGGTATATCCCACCGACATAGAGTCTTTTACGATTTTGAAGGATGCGTCGGAAACGGCGCAGTACGGTTCACGTGGAGCATCGGGAGTCATTAATATTGTCACCAAGAAAGGTCGGGCTGGGAAGACGCGTGTGAACTATAACGGTAGTTTTGGTGTGTCGCACGCTTATCGCCGACTGGATATGCTTTCGGGAGCAGAGTACCGCAAGCTGGCGGCTGAACGAGGATGGAGTATCTTAGATAAGGGATATGACACAGATTTCCAGAAAGCCATTGAGCAGACGGGTTTGCAGCAGAATCATAACATTGCGTTTTATGGGGGTGGCGAGGCTTCCAATTACAGGGTGTCGTTAGGCTTCCAGAATCGTGAGGGAGTGATTCAGAATGAGGGCATGAAACTGTTCACAGCCAATATGAATATGTCGCAGAAGATGCTTGACGGACTGATTGACTGTGAATTGGGATTATTCGGTTCGATGAAGCGCGACCGTACGCTGTTTGATTTACAGAAGACTTTTTATTCGGCAGCCGCTTTTAATCCTACTTTTCCTGATTTTCCGGATCCGGAAACCGGGAGCTGGGACCAGATTACGACGGCCAGCCAGATTACAAATCCATTGGCCTGGATGGACGTGGACAACCGCGAGGAGACTTCTTATTTCAGTTCTCACGCCCGTCTGACTTTTAATTTGCTGAAGGATTTGAAGATGGTGCTTTTTGGTTCTTATACCTATAGCACGACAGAGAACGCCCAGTTTTTGCCGACGACGGTATGGGCTAACGGGCAGGCTTACCGGGGAAACCGGAAGTCGGAAGCCTTATTAGGAAACCTGATGCTGACGTATCAGAAGCAGTTGGGGGCTCACTTCCTGGATGTGCTGGCTTTAGGGGAGGTGGAGAAGAATCGTTTTCACGGCTTTTACACGACCACGACTAATTTTTCTTCCAATGAGTTGGGGTATCATAGCTTGCAGGGTGGAGCATTGCGTCCTTGGGAAGGTACCGGTTCCTATTATGAAGAGCCGCATCTGGTGTCGTTTCTGGGACGTGTGAATTATACGTACGACGACCGTTACGTACTGACGGTGAACTTGCGTACGGATGCATCTTCCAAATTTGGACGGAATCATAAATGGGGTGTATTCCCTTCCGTTTCTGCTGCCTGGAATATAACCCGTGAGAAGTTTATGAGACGTTTTCACCTGATTGATAACCTGAAACTGCGACTGGGATACGGACTGGCAGGAAATCAGGGAGGGATTGATTCGTATACTACCATGGCGCTGGTGCGTCCGAACGGGGTAACTCCGGTGGGAAATTCGCCTTTAGTGACGTATGAGAGCCTGAAAAACGTCAATCCGGATTTGAAATGGGAAGTCAAGTCGACCTTCAATGCGGGGGTGGACATGGGATTTTACGGAAACCGTCTGTTACTGTCGGTGAATTATTATTTGTCGAAGACAAGAGATATGCTGTATCAGTATGATGTCAGTGTACCTCCGTTTGCCTATAACAAGCTTTTGGCTAATCTGGGCTCCATGCGGAACAGTGGAACGGAACTCTCCATCGGTATCACACCTTTGCGGACCAAGGACATGGAGTTGAATATCAACGCAAACGTAACTTTCCAGCGGAACAAATTGTTGTCGCTGAGCGGTATGTATGAAGGAGAATACATCAGTGCGGCGCAATATACGGCTTTGGCCGGACTGAACGGTGCGGGACTGCACGGTGGATACAATAATATCGTGTATCAGATTGTAGGACAGCCGTTGGGTGTTTTCTATCTGCCGCATTGTGAAGGATTGGTTTCGGATGGAAACGGAGGATATACCTATAAAATTGCTGACTTGAATGGAGGAGGCGTGAACTTGGAGGAAGGAGAAGACCGTTATGTAGCCGGACAGGCTACTCCCAAGACTTTGTTAGGTTCCAATATCAGCTTCCGTTACAAGCGTTTTGATGTGTCGTTACAGATAAACGGAGCATTCGGGCATAAGATTTATAATGGCACGGCGCTGAGTTACATGAACATGAACAGCTTACCGGATTACAATGTGTTGGCTGAGGCTCCGGCACGGAATATACATGACCTGACGGCAACGGATTACTGGTTGGAAAACGGCAATTATGTGAACTTTGATTACCTGACTGTGGGTTGGAACGTACCTATCAAAAAACAGCGTTTCTTGCACGGGGCACGCCTGGCACTGACCATTAACAACCTGGGCACAATATCCGGCTATTCGGGGCTGACTCCACTGATTAATTCTACCTTGGTGGACGATACTTTCGGGGTGGACGACAAGCGTACTTATCCTCTTTCAAGAACTTATATGATTAGTTTAGGTCTTAACTTTTAATCTGCTTATTATGAAAAGAATATACTCAATACTATTTGCGTCGTTTTTTCTGCTGTCATGGACTTCTTGCAGCAGTTATCTGGAAGAGAATCCGAAGGATCGTCTGGATGAAGAAACGGCATATTCTACCCTGTCGGACGTGCAGAAAAATGGGGTGCTTTCGTTGTATAATTACGTGGGCGGATATGTCGACAGTCAGGGCCTTCAGGGGACAGGCCGAGGTATCTATGATTTGAATACGTTTACTACTGATGAGGCTATCATGCCCACACGTGGAGGAGACTGGTATGACGGTGGATTCTGGCAGGGATTGTACTTGCATCGCTGGGGAGTGAACAATGAGGCAATTTATGCCACCTGGGAATACCTGTATCGTACGGTGATTTTGTGTAATGGATCTTTGGAAAGAATACAGGATTTTGCTGAAAAACATCCCAAGGAAAATGTAGCGGATTGTGTGGCTGAAGTACGGGCATTGAGAGCCATGTTTTATTATTATATTATGGACCTTTTCGGGAGTGTTCCGCTGATTGAAAAGAGCAATCCGGAAGTTGAAGATATTATTCAAGAAAAGCGTTCTAAAGTATTTAATTTCATTGTGAAAGAACTTACGGAGTCTTCTTCTCTTTTGAGCAAAGAACGGAGCAATCAGCCGGGAGTGTATTACGGGCGAATGACACAGTCCGTGGTGTGGTTTTTGCTCGCTAAGTTAGCCTTGAATGCGGAAGTTTATACCGATGATGACTGGACAGACGGAAGCCGTCCGGACGGGAAATCCATCTTTTTCGAAGTGGATGGACAACGTCTGAATGCCTGGCAAACGGTGAACTATTATTGTGAGAAGATTACGGCTGCAGGATATACCCTGGAAAAGGATTATACAGCCAACTTTGCCGTGTTCAATGAGTCCTCGGAGGAAAATATTTTTGTCATTCCCATGAGTAAGACTTTATATACCAACCAGTTTATCTACTTGTTCCGTTCGCGGCATTACAACCATGCCAAGGCGTATGGGCTGAGTGGAGAAAATGGCTCGTCGGCTACGAAAGAGGTGCTGGAGACCTTCGGCTATGATACGCCGCAGGTGGATGCCCGTTTTGATTACTGCTATTTTGCCGGGCCGGTAAAGGATTTGGGGGGAAATCAGATTCTGCTGGATGACGGGGTTACTCCATTGGTGTATGAGCCTTGGAACGTGGCGCTGGATGTGTCGGGGAAGCCGTACGAGAAAACAGCCGGAGCCCGAATGAAAAAATACGAAGTCGATAAGACGGGGCTTAAGGACGGAAAACTGCTGGACAATGACATCGTGTTGTACCGCTACGCCGACGTGCTGCTCATGCAAAGTGAGGCTAAGGTGCGGAATGGGGAAGATGGCGATGCCGAACTGAATTTAGTGCGAAGTCGGGTAGGTATGGCTCCGAGAACTGCTACATTGGAAAATTTGCTGGATGAGCGAATGATGGAGCTGGCCTGGGAAGGCTGGAGACGGCAGGATATGATTCGTTTCGGTGTTTTTACCCGTTCGTACAGCTGTCGTCCGCAGCTTCCGGGGGAGGAAAACGGCTATACTACCGTCTTCCCGATTCCGGAAAAAGTGATTGACATGAACCCTCAGCTGCACCAGCACAAGGGATATTAAGTGTATTTTTGCTTTCTCTATATGGCAGAATGACCTCTTTTGTCATAGTTATTTAATATTTGCCTTTCGATATAAAGAAATATTTCTCTAATTCGATGGGCAAATATTCTTTTTTCACCTCTTTTTTATTTAATTTTGCACGCAAAATACAAAACCATTTTTTATAACCTAACATGGCAAATTTAATTAAGTTGCGTAAAGGCTTGGACATAAACCTGAAAGGTAAGGCGGCTGCGGAAGTGGTGGCTGTGAAAGAGCCGGGATTCTATACTCTGTGTCCCGATGATTTTACAGGCGTGACTCCGAAAGTGGTCGTTAAGGAACAGGAATATGTGATGGCCGGAGGACCCTTGTTTGTAGACAAGAATCATCCAGAAGTGAAATTTGTTTCGCCGGTAAGCGGCGTAGTGACAAGCGTGGAACGTGGGGCAAGACGCAAGGTGATGAGCATCACCGTGCAGGCTGCTACGGAACAGGACTTTGAAGAATTCGGCAAGAAGAGCGTGGCTGCACTTGACGGTGCTGCTGTAAAGGAAATGCTGCTGAATGCCGGTTTGTTCGCGTTTATCCGTCAGCGTCCGTATGACGTAGTAGCTGATCCGACTGTAGCACCTCGTGCTATCTTCGTTTCTGCATTCGACACAAACCCGCTGGCTCCAGAATTCGAACTGGCGCTTTCAGGCGAAGAAGCAAACTTCCAGACTGGATTGGATGCATTGGCTAAGATGGCCAAGACATACCTGAGTATCAGTGTAAATCAGAAATCACCGGCTTTGACGCAGGCGAAGAACGTGGAAGTAACTGTATTTGACGGACCGCATCCTGCTGGTAACGTTGGTGTACAGATTAACCACATCGCTCCTGTAAACAAGGGTGAAACAGTATGGACTATCGATCCGCAGGCTGTTATCTTCATCGGCCGTCTGTTCAATACGGGTCATGTAGACTTTACCCGCACGGTAGCAGTGACAGGTTCTGAAGTACTCAAACCTGCATACGTGAAATTGAAAGTAGGTGCACTGCTGACAGGTGTATTCGAAAACAACGTGACAAAAGACAAGGCTTTGCGCTACATCAGCGGTAACGTGCTGACCGGTAAGCAGATTTCTGCCAACGGTTATCTGGGAGCTTTCCACAGCCAGTTGACTGTAATTCCGGAAGGAAGCGACGTACACGAAATGCTGGGTTGGATTATGCCGCGTTTCAATGATTTCAGTACCAGCCGTTCTTATTTCAGCTGGATGATGGGCAAGAAGAAAGAATATGTGTTGGATGCACGTGTGAAGGGTGGTGAACGCCACATGATCATGTCGAATGAATACGACCATGTTCTTCCGATGGACATTCTGCCGGAATACCTGATTAAGGCAATCATCGCGGGCGATATTGACCGTATGGAAGCACTGGGTATTTATGAGGTAGCTCCAGAAGACTTTGCCTTGTGTGAATTTGTCTGCTCTTCAAAGATGGAATTGCAGCGTATTGTTCGTGACGGACTCGACATGCTCCGTCGTGAAATGTGTTAATGCTAACTAAAACGATTATTAATAAATGAACGCGTTAAGAAATTATCTCGATAAGATAAAGCCTAACTTTGAAGAGGGAGGCAAATTTCATGCTTTTCGTTCTGTGTTCGACGGGTTTGAAACATTCCTGTTTGTTCCGAACACTACTTCGAAGACAGGTACGCACATCCACGATGCGATAGACAGCAAACGTATCATGTCGTTCGTGGTGATCGCGCTGATACCGGCCTTGCTGTTTGGTATGTATAATGTGGGTTACCAGCATTTCCATGCTGCAAATGTAGAAGGCAGCTTCATTGAAATGTTCGGTTATGGTTTCCTGGCTGTACTGCCGAAAATCATTGTATCATATGTAGTGGGTCTGGGTATCGAATTTGTGGTAGCTCAGTGGAAGAAGGAAGAAATTCAGGAAGGTTTCCTGGTTTCAGGTATGCTGATTCCGATGATTGTGCCGGTTGACTGCCCGTTGTGGATGCTGGCTGTAGCTACTGCTTTCTCTGTAATTTTTGCAAAGGAAGTATTCGGTGGTACAGGTATGAACATCTTTAACCCTGCATTGATTACTCGTGCATTCTTGTTCTTTGCTTATCCGACCAAAATGTCAGGTGATACTGTATGGGTATCCAGCGACAGTATCTTTGGTTTGGGAAGCAATGTAGACGGTCTGACTGCTGCTACAGCACTGGGACAGGCTTCTACTGCAACTGATGCGATGGCATATCCTGCTTTCTCTTGGGATATGGTAACTGGTCTGATTCCGGGCTCTATCGGTGAAACCAGTGTAATCGCCATTGCTATCGGCGCGGTTATCCTGTTGTGGTCAGGTGTGGCAAGCTGGAAGACAATGTTGTCAGTATTTGTAGGTGGTGCGGTAATGGGATGGATTTTCAATACCATCGGTCCGGACACTGCAATGGCTAAGATGCCTTGGTTTGAACACTTGTGCTTGGGTGGTTTCTGCTTCGGTGCCGTATTTATGGCTACAGACCCTGTAACTTCTTCACGTACAGAAAACGGTAAGTTTGTATATGGTTTCCTGATTGGTGCCATGGCAATCATTATCCGTGTATTGAATCCGGGTTATCCTGAAGGTATGATGTTGGCTATCCTGCTGATGAACATCTTCGCTCCGCTGATTGACTAC
>CAMFND010000150.1 GCA_945965395.1 uncultured Bacteroides sp. | reverse complement strand
CCGATGATGATTTATCCGGCTATCCACTACACAATGGGTGGTATCTGGGTAGACTACGAACTCCAGACTTCTATCAAGGGTCTGTTCGCTATCGGTGAATGTAACTTCTCTGACCACGGAGCTAACCGTCTGGGTGCTTCTGCATTGATGCAGGGTCTGGCCGACGGATACTTCGTATTGCCTTACACTATCCAGAACTACCTGGCCGACCAGATTACTGTTCCTCGTTTCTCTACTGACCTGCCTGAATTTGCAGAAGCAGAAAAGGCTGTTCAGGACAAGATTGACCACCTGATGAACATCAAGGGTAAGAAGTCTGTAGACTCTATCCACAAGGAACTGGGTCGCGTAATGTGGGAATACGTAGGTATGGGCCGTACAGCTGAAGGTTTGAAGACCGGTCTGGCTAAGCTGAAAGACATCCGTAAGGAATTCGAAACAGAACTGTTCATCCCGGGTTCTAAGGAAGGTTTGAACGTAGAGCTGGATAAGGCTTTCCGTCTGAACGACTTCATCACAATGGGCGAGCTGATTGCTTACGATGCATTGAACCGTAACGAATCTTGCGGTGGTCACTTCCGTGAAGAATACCAGACAGAAGAAGGTGAAGCAAAACGTGATGACGAAAACTTCTTCTATGTAGCTTGCTGGGAATACCAGGGAAGCGACGACAAGGCTCCGGTATTGTACAAAGAACCGCTGGTTTACGAAGCTATCAAGGTACAGACTCGTAACTACAAGAGCTAATCAGTGAAGTTAAACAATTAAAGAATCTAAGTAAAATGGATAAAAATATATCATTTACGCTGAAAGTTTGGCGTCAGAACGGACCTAAGGAAAAAGGTCATTTCGATACATTCCAGATGAAGGACATTCCAGGCGATACTTCCTTCCTGGAAATGCTGGATATCTTGAACGAACAGTTGATTGAAGACGGAAAAGAACCGGTAGTGTTCGACCACGACTGTCGTGAAGGTATCTGCGGTATGTGTTCTTTGTACATCAACGGACATCCGCACGGACCTGCTACAGGTGCTACTACCTGCCAGATCTACATGCGTCGTTTCAAAGACGGTGATGTAATCACTGTAGAACCGTGGCGTTCAGCTGGTTTCCCGGTTATCAAGGACTTGATGGTAGACCGTACTGCTTATGATAAGATTATGCAGGCAGGTGGTTTCATCAGCGTACGTACAGGTGCTCCTCAGGATGCCAACGCTATCCTGATTCCGAAACCGGTAGCTGACGAAGCAATGGATGCCGCTTCTTGTATCGGTTGTGGTGCTTGTGTAGCTGCTTGTAAGAACGGTTCAGCCATGCTGTTCGTTTCTGCTAAGGTAAGCCAGTTGAACCTGTTGCCTCAGGGAAAACCGGAAGCATTGCGTCGTGCAAAGGCTATGATTGCCAAGATGGACGAACTGGGATTCGGTAACTGTACCAACACTCGTGCTTGTGAAGCAGAATGTCCGAAATGCGTTTCAATCAGCAACATCGCTCGTTTGAACCGCGACTTCATCAAAGCAAAACTGAAAGACTAATTCTCTTTACAGACAGATAACGATTCGCCCCGAAGCACACGCTGTTTCGGGGCGAATTCTTTTTGTCTTTTAAAAACTTTTAAAAAGCTGAAAATCAAGGGTTGAATATTTGCACAGAATAAGTGTTATTCTTACATTTGTCACGTGATTTTTTTCATAGTATTAGATTTAAGGTTAACAAGGTTGGGAGAAAGCGTTCTCCCATTTTTTATGCCATTTTGTAAACTCCTCCTGCCAGTGCACGGACTACGCCTTTCATCTCTAAATTGAACAGCAGGCTGGTCATGCGGTTGATGGCGATGTTGCTTTCTACTACCAACGTATTGATTTGTATCCCGTCGGGATGTTTCTGTAAATGGGTGATGACTTGTTCTTCTTCGGGACTCAGCTCCGGGAAAAGTTGTCGCTGGACGACTTGGGGAACAACAGGGGCATGGTCCCAGTTCATGGCTTTTACTACGTCTTCCGCGCTCTGTATCAAGGCAGCGCGGTTTTTTTGTATCAGCACGTTGCAGCCCGTGGAGTAGGTATCGCCCACACGGCCCGGAAAGGCGAAACAGTCGCGCTGGTAGCTCTCGGCAATTTCCGCCGTAATCAAAGAACCTCCCTTGGGACCGGATTCCACCACGAGGGTGGCATCGCTGAGGCCGGCCACGATGCGGTTGCGCTTCACGAAGTTCTGTCGGTCGGGATTGGTGCCGCTCATGAACTCGGTGAGCAGTCCGCCCTGTGTCAGCATCTCGGTAGCCGTGCGGCGGTGTACGGCGGGATAGATGCGGTCCAGTCCGTGAGCCAGTACGGCTACGGTGTCGAAGCCGCGGGAGAGAGCTTCCCGGTGGGCGTGGATGTCAATGCCGTAGGCCAGTCCGCTCACAATCAGCGTGTCGGGCAGCAGGGTACTGAGTTCCTGCATGAACCGCTGGCAGAGCGATTTGCCGTAGTCGGTGGCGTTGCGCGTACCCACGATGCTCAGGATGTGGCGGCAGTTCAGGTTGGCCGAGCCTTTGTAGAACAGCACGAGCGGGGCATCGGGACATTCGCGGAGGCGGGAAGGATAAGCTTCGTCGTCTTCGGTCAGACATTGAATCTGGTGTTTCTGCGCAAACGACAGTTCGGCCTCGCACACGCGGAACACTTCGGTGTGCTGGAAGGCGGTGGCTATCTTGGGCGACAGGCCGGGGATGAGGGCCGGCAGTTCGCGGGTATGCTCGAAAAGCATGGTGGCACTTCCGGCAGCCTGAATGAGGTGGCGGGCACTTACCAGACCGATGCCGGGCAGAAGGGGCAGGGCCAAACGGCAGAGGAGTTCTTTTTCGTTCATTTCAGGTAAGGCGCAAAGATTTCATTGAAGAGAGGACTGTCTCCCAGTCGTCCGTGGATGACGCACACGGTTTCTACGGTTGATTTGATGACGGGTTTCAGGTCGGGCAGGCGGTAGATGTCCTGCACAAAGACGTATTTGATGCCTTCCTTGCGGAGTGCCAGACGGGAGATGAACTCGTCGCCGCTGGTCAGCGGGGTTTTGAAAGCCATGTTCAGGCGGGCTACCACGGGGTCGATGCCCTGCTGATGAAGCTGGGCGAAGCTGACGCCGACGGAGGAGAGAAACTCGTGGCGGGTGTGCTCGATATAGTGCTGGTAATTGGCATTGTTGACGATTCCCTGCAGGTCGCATTCATAGTCGCGGACCTTCATTTTCAGTTCAAAGATGTATTTCTCCATGAGAGTGAAGTTTATGTATTTTCACAAAGATAGCGAATTATTCCTATATTTGCGGGATATGAAAGAGAATGTACCAGTAATTTATGCAGCCCCTTTGCAGGGCTTTACGGAAGTGGCGTGGCGCAATGCACATGCACAGTGCCTGGGAGGTGTGGACGCGTATTATACTCCTTTTGTCCGGTTGGAGAAGGGGGAGATTCGTAACAAGGACAGGCGCGACGTGTCGCCTGAAGAGAACACGGTGCCCCGGCTGGTTCCGCAAGTGATTGCCTCGGAGCCGGAGGAGCTGAAGGTGCTGACGGACTTTTTGGCTTCGCAGGGCTATCGGGAGATAGATGTGAACATGGGCTGCCCGTTTCCGCTGATTGTACGTCGTGGGAAGGGAGCGGGTATCTTGTCTTCTCCGGAGAAGGTGGAGGCGCTGTTGGCGACGATGAAGATGTTTCCGGAGGTTCGCTTTTCGGTGAAGATGAGGTTAGGCGGCCAGGATGCGGAGGAGTGGAAGACGCTCGTGCCGTTACTCAACCGTTCGTGTGTGACGCAGGTGACGCTTCATCCGCGCATCGGGAAGCAGCAGTACAAGGGGACGGTGGACCGGGAGGCGTTCCGAGCGTTCTATGAGGCGTGCGAGCGGCCGTTAGTGTACAACGGTGATTTGCTGACGGTGGCCGACATTCGGGAGGTACTGGAAGCGTTTCCCCGGCTGAAAGGGGTGATGCTGGGCCGCGGGCTGCTGGCGAATCCGGCGCTGGCACTGGCTTTCCGTGAGGGAGAATTGTCCGAGAACGAATTGAAGGCACGGGTAGCGCAGATGCACCGGCAGATGTATCTGTATTATCATCGGGTGATAGAGGGCGGAGAGGCCCAGCTGCTGGCCAAGCTGAAGACCTGCTGGGAGTACCTGTTGCCGGAGCTGGACAAGAAACAGCGGAAGGCTATCTTGAAGAGCAATCGCCTGGACGGGTATCTGCGGGCAGTGGAAGAGGCATTGCGGTGAGAGGTATGAAGAACTGAAAAGACTTAACTTTTTTAACAGAAGTAGGATGGTGATTTTGGTATTTTCATCTGTCTCTATTTGAAATAGAAATCGATTTGCACATGGGAAGAGACAGATTAAATATAGATGAGTTATTCAAGTTTTATTATAGACCTTTGTGTTTGTATGCAACACATTATGTACAGGACGTAGAGATGGCCAAAGATATTGTGCAGGATTGCTTTTCGTCTTTGTGGGAGAAAATGAATAATGAAAAGTCTTGTGAGGTAAGTAATATGAAGGCTTATTTGTATGTGATGGTTAAGAACCGTAGCTTGGATTATTTGAGTCAGGAAAATCTGTTCAAATCGGGGGTCTCATTTACTGAATTAGAAGAAACGTTGTTGGATGAGGAGGTGGAGGAACGGAGTGTGATGGAGGCGCGAATGTGGACTGCCATAGATGCCTTGCCTGAGCGTTGCCGTGAGGTCTTTCTTTTGCATAAACGGGATGGCCTGAAGTATCAGGAGATTGCTGAAAAGTTTCATATTTCGGTTCATACAGTCGACAGTCATATTCAGAAGGCATTTCGTTTGATACGTGAGGGGGCATATAAAGTGTATATGTTTCTCTTTAACTAAAATTCAGTGTTTTCACGTAGTGATTTTTGGGGTTTCTATTGTCATAGGGTTGAATGTATAATATCACCAGAAACATGAATGAATTAGAAGAAAAATGCCTTCGTTTTGTGTTGAGGCACTATCGAAAGAATAAATTGGACACACGGCAGGCTTTGAAAGTTTTCAAGGAAAAGCATGGAGTGGTTGGAAGGGCAGGCGGAAAGAACCGGTATTTCCTATTTTTATCTGGGCTGGCTGCGGCTATATTGCTGGCGTTTATTGTCTGGGTGGGTATATCTCCTGAGAAGCAGTGGACAGAATTGGCAGCATACGAACATGCAGTAAAGTACCAGTTGCCGGACAGTTCGGTCGTTACGGTATATCCCTATTCTTCTATTTGTTTCCGTACAAAGGATTATGCAGATGTATGTCGTGAAGTGAAATTGACGGGGAAAGTTGGTTTTATGATAAAAAGAGATTGTACTCGTCCGTTTAAAGTAATAGGAAAGTTGGCTGAAGTTCAAGTGTTGGGTACTTGTTTCGTGATGGATGAAAGCCGTGCGGATACCGCATGGGTTCAGGTGGAATCGGGAAAAGTACGGTTTTCTGTACTAGGTCAGTCGGAAGGTGTAGAACTTCTGGCTGGAATGGAGGCACAAGTGGTAAAAGGTCAGCATGTTCCGCAAATCGTCCATCGTCCGGATTCTGTAAAGAAAGGAAGTTTTGTATTTGAGAATACTCCTCTTCCGAAAGTACTTGCAGAGCTTTCCCGTTATTATGGGGTAAAGCTGGTAGCTGACCGGACAGACAAACGGTTGACAGCCAATTTCGATGCACACAGTCTGGACGAAATCATCGAGATAATAGAAAAAGTATTAAAAGTGCATATTAAAAAGCAAGTATGATGAGTACCTTGTGGACTGTGGCGGCCGTCTGTTTATGTTTAGGGGGACATCCTTGTTCTGAAACTTCAGAATTGAAGAAAGCAATCGTACGAATGCAAGACTTGTATCATGTGAATTTCGTCTATGATTCTTCTTTGGAAATGATACGGTTATCTGGCATTTTTTCTTCTGGTAAGTCATTGAAGGAGAATCTGCAAACAGTCTTTTCCGGAACCGGAATCAAATGGGAGATAAAAGGCAGCTATGTTTTGTTGTTTAAATCGAGCCAGTATACTTTCTCAGGACACGTGTGTCAGGATAATGGGGAATCACTCCTTAATGTCACGGTGTATGATCAGAATATGCATATCGGTACCTTAACGGATGAACATGGTTTTTTTAGTTTGACATTACCGGAAGGAAAGCATACTTTGCGTTTCTCTTATGTAGGTTATGAAGAGGTGGTGAAAGAATTGGACTTGCGTTCAGATTATTCTGGTACTATTTATTTGAAGGAAAGTTCCACTGCATTGGAAGGGGTAGTGGTAACAGCCGATTTGAATACTTCTCTTTTTACAACTCAGACTGGAAAGATTTCGTTGACTTCAGAACAGTTGAATACGGAATTCTCACTGTTCAGTTCACCGGATTTAGTCAAGGCAATTCAGCAGCTTCCCGGAGTATCTGCTGGCACGGAACTGCTCTCCGGGCTTTATGTACACGGGGGGAAGAATGATGAAAACTTATTCTTATTGGACGGCATGCCTCTCTATCAGGTGAATCATTTTGGAGGATTGTTTTCTGCATTTAATACGGATATAGTGAAGAACGTGGATTTTTACAAGAGTGGTTTCCCGGCACGTTACGGAGGGAGGCTTTCGTCTGTGACAGATGTCCGTATGAAGGAGGGGGACTTAAAGGAGTTTCATGGTATGGTCTCGTTGGGGCTGCTGGACGGAAGGCTACGTTTCGAAGGGCCTGTCATAAAGGAAAAAACTTCTTTTGTGTTCGGTATGCGCCGGAGTTGGTTGGACGTGCTTTCTGCTCCTGCTTTGCGGATTGCCAATCGTTTCTTTCCCGAAGAAGATATCAATGCCCGTTATGCTTTTCATGATATAAATGCGAAAATCACACATCGGTTTTCCAATGAGAGCAGGCTTTCTTTTAGTGTGTATTCTGGAAGAGATTTGTTTAAAATGAAGGATAAACAGCTTTTCCCGTCAGGAAATCTGCTCCATCAAGAGAAAGAACAGACCACGGATGAATATCATATCAGATGGGGAAATCTTTCTGCCGCGTTGTCATGGAATAATCAGTTCAATCATAAACTGACCGGTAACTTTTCTTTGGTATATGCCCGTAATCTGTCTAAATATGACTTCAGGTCAGATGATAGTTTTTATAAAGGGGAAGATGATAAAGAATATTCTGTAGACCGGATGCAGAGGGACAGTTATTCTACTATTGATGACGTAGGTTTTCGCATGGATTTTCATTACCTTCCTACGGCGAGTCATCATGTTCGCTTCGGAAGCGATTACTTGTATCATATCTATTGTCCGCAGCATACGCTATCACAGGATATAAGAGGTACGGAGGAAATGACGGATACGTTATTGTCATCAGTAGAGAGCCATTACAAGGGGAATGAATTCTCTTTTTATGCGGAAGACGATATGAGGCTGACCCGAAAGCTGCGGATAAACTTGGGGGGACGTTATACCATGTATCAAGTTTCGGGAGCAGTATATCATTCGCTGGAGCCGAGAATATCGGCAAGTTACCGTCTGTTCAGTCGTACCACTTTAAAAGTTTCCTATACCGAGATGAGTCAGTTTGCGCACCAGTTATCCAATTCTTATTTAAACTTGCCGACCGATTGTTGGGTTCCTTCTACCTCCCGTATACGTCCTATGCATTCGCGACAGGTGGCAGGTGGTGTGTACGTGGAACTTCCGTGGAGGTTGCGCCTGGAGGTGGAAAGCTATTTCCGTACTACCAGCCGAATGTTGGAGTACGAGGCGGGAGGCAGTCTTACATTGCCTGCCGGAAACTGGGAACAGGTGGTACGGGTGGGAGACGGCAAATCGTATGGGTTGGAAACATCGCTGGTGTATCATGATGAGCAGAACCTCTTTCAGGCTGGTTATACTTTATCATGGAGCAAGCAAAAATTTGATGATTTCTATTCCGGTTGGTATCCCAGCAAGTTTGATAATCGTCATAAACTGAATTTTGTCTATCGTCGTAAATTCAGCCATCGAATGGATGTATATGCAGCGTGGACTTATCGTAGTGGTGACCATGCGACGGTTCCTACACAGTATGTGGAAAATCCTTGCCTACCTGGAACCTCGCAGCTGTCGGACTTAGAGCCGATGTATGGAAAACCTAACAATATTACTTTGCCTGCCTACCACCGGCTGGATGTGGGTATCAATTTCCGGCGGACTACCAAGCGGGGATTCGAGCGAATTTGGAATGTGAGTATCTATAATGCTTATTGCCGTATGAATCCTTTTTATACAAAGATAGAACGGCAGGTGGATGGAAGTTTCAGAGGAAAGGCTATCGGACTGTTCCCGATAATTCCTTCTTTTAGCTACACCTTAAATTTCTGAATCGGCATGCATTGGAATGTCATTGATTATAACAAATTCCTAAACATTGTATTTATGCATTTAAACAAACAGAATCTCATAATAATACTTGCAGCCTTCAGTCTGTTGTCATCTTGTGTGTATCATTTTGACTTGGATGAAATTTCAGAGGTTCCTAAATTAACGGTATATAGTTATCCTGGAAGTGGTGATACTACGGTGGTACGTCTTTCGCACAGTCTTCCGGTTTATGACAAAGGCATGAGAATGTATGGATTAAAGGGCAGGGACATCAGGCTGGAAGTGAATGACATTGCTGTTCCTTTGTTGTGGACAGAGGATTCATTGCCGGGAGTTCCCGCCAAAAGTTATTATGTGGTGCAGCCCTATGAGACGAGTGACCGTGTCCGGCTTACAGCTTCGGTAGAAGGGGTGAAAGCAGTATCTGCCTTTACCATTATTCCTGCTCCTTTCCCCTTAAACGCTGTTAAAATAGAACGAAAACCCTCTGAGTTGAGTGTGCTCCAGCTTCAGATAAATTTTACCGATTATGCAAAGATTGAAAATTACTATGCGGTAACGGTCAAAGAAAGGGTGAAGTATTGGAAAGAGGGGACTTCGGAGGTGCATTATGGCAAACCGTCTTCTGCTTATATGGACTGGAGTGATGAGCCAATGTTGGATGCTTCTTCTGGTTTGGATGACATTTTTATGGGAAACTATGCGTACTATCAGAATCTGTATTTTTGGAGCGATGAGAAAATTCAGGGAAAGAATTACACACTTCGCCTGAATATGACTTACATACCTGATTACAAGACTTCTATTCAAGATGAAACTTTTATAAACAGAAAGCAATATAAGGTTTATTTATATAGTCTGTCTGAAGAGTTCTACCGTTATTTGAAATCACTTAATGAGCAGAAGAATAATGAACTGGGTAATGTGGAGCTGGCTCCTATGCGGGCTACTTACACCAATGTGGAGAACGGTTTCGGACTGGTAGGTGGTTGCTGCTTGCGGCAAACGGAGTGGATGGAACTGTCAGAGTCTGAAACACAATCAGATTTTGACCATGCAGTGTTTAATGTTGAATATAATGTGGATTCGATAAAAAAGAATCACCCGTTTATTTCGCTGAATGATGAATCGTTAAGCAAATAAAACAGAAACCAGATTAAAAATAATAACGCTAATTGGAAATCAGTATGAAACGATTATCTTTTTTCTTATTCCTTTTCTTTTTATGGATGACAGTTCGTGCACAGATGCTCCGTTCTTCAGGCCTAGTGCTTTATGGAGGGAAAAATACCGTAAACTACCAGATGGTTTCACCGGAGAAAGGATTACCGCCTTTCGATTTGGCAAACTCCCGTTTGGGGGCTGATTTTACTTTGGGCGCCGGATACCGCTGGCGGCTGAATCGTCCGGATACCGGCTGGTTCTTCGACTTGTCGTTATCGGCAAGATATGGCCGTTACAGCTATGGATTCCGTTATCTTTCTTCTGACGTGCATACGACGTATGTGGGCGGAGAAGGAATCCGTAATCTGTGGTCGGCATCTTTTGCTGGAAGTGTGGGACGGTACCTGTTTCGAGGATTGAATCTGTCGGTAGGAGTGGAGCCTACTTTTTATTTTTATGACAAAAGTTTCTTCGACTTGCCGATATTTGCAAGGTTGGCGTATGACTTCAGATTCATGGAAGTAGCTGTGCAATACAAATGGGGGATGACAAGGAAGTTCAATATGTCTCCTTTCTTGCGTAACCGACTTTCAGGCTGGGAGTGTTCGGTCTATATTCCTTTGTCAAGACGGAAATGATTTTTCTTTGAAAGGGATGGATTTTCTATAAATTTCTGTAACATATTGAGAAATACAGATTTAATAGCTTTCAGTACTTTCTTGTCAGTACTTGAGTACTTCCACGAAAGTACTGTAGTACTCCAAGGAAAGTATTAGAGTACTGCCAAGGAAGTACTGATTTAATGAAAGATTCGTGTGTAAGGGGTGAGAAGGGTTTTTAACCTTCTTTTTTCTTGAAATATTCGTATCCGATGCGGCAGAACAGACATTTCTTGGTGTCGCAGTAATTCTTTTTGAGCTGGATGAGTGCCTGACTGTCGCCGGCATGGGCGGCTTGCAGACCACATTCTTTCCACAGCCGGATGATGTAGTTGTTTTCCGGTTTGAGTTGCTCCAGCAGGTTGCCGGCACGTTCGGTGAGTCGTTCCTCGCCTTTGTGCTTGCCGTAAGCATAGAGGAAGGGAACCACGGTATTGATAATCAGCAGGTCGATGGAGGCGTCGCTGAGGGTTTTCGGACGGGCAGGCGAGGGTTCGCCGAAAACGTAGTGCGTCAGCCAGTAAAGGGAGGTACCTCCACGCAGCAGGTCGCGCAGTTCTTTCACCGTAGAGGCCAGCAGCAACTGGGAGAGCATGCCCTGGGAACGGTGGTAGAGGTTGGCCAGCTGGGCGATGCGTACGTGCGGAAAGTTGCCCGGACGCATGCGGAGCATTTTCCACCGAAGGTGTTCGGAGGGCTGTAGCTCGAATTTGTGGGCCAGGTAGGCGTATTCCTTGGTAAGCTGGGCGGAATAGTCGTCGGACGGGAGTTCCTGCAACAGGCCGGCCTGCCCGAAAAAAATGGCTTCTATCTGAAAAAGATTATCGCGGTGCTTGTTGACGGCTTGCAAGGGAATGGTCTGTGCCCATTGTTCGAAGGCATCGCTGTTGGTGCCGAAACCGAAGTTGCGGGCCAAGGTGAGGAAAAAGGCTTGTTCCCAGTCGCCTTTGCTTTGGGTAAGCTGGGCCTGGATGCGCTGTGTCTTCTGTTCGAAGCGTTCGGTCTGCAGGCAGGAGAGCCAGCTGTGGAGCAGGAGTTTGGACAGGCGAGGGATGAGGCGGTAGCAGGCCGGGTAATGGCTGGTTTCAATCAGCTCGCGGTAGTTGTCTAACAGGTAGGGCGGATAGTGCAGCTCCATTTGCGGGATGGGTGTGCCGTCGGTGCGGAAGGTTTCGGCATCGATGTCGGAAGCCACATGCAGAATCACAGAGTCGTAGGCGCGGTCCTGATGATGGTGGTGGCGTTTCCAGTCGGAAGCATGCACGTGGATTTCTACATTTCCCACCCACAGAATGCCGTCTATCTTGATTTTCGCATTGAAAAAGTCGGGTCCTGCATCGGGATTGGGGAGTCCGGGGTCAATGACTTCCACGGTTTGTCCTTGCGTGGTATGCAGCGGAGTGAGCGGAAAAAGCTTGTGTTTCCATACAAACTGGAGTAGATGTTCCATGTTAACGAGCTGTAAATGTTGGGTAAATGTAATGATTAATACTGAAAAACACTATCTTTGCGAATAAAATTATCATCAGAATTATGAAAATTGCATTAATTGGATATGGAAAGATGGGAAAGGAAATTGAAAAGATTGCCCTTTCCAGAGGTCATGAAATTGTGAGTATCATTGATATAAATAATCGGGAAGATTTTGCTTCGGAGGCTTTCCGTTCGGCCGATGTGGCCATTGAATTTACGGCTCCTTCAGTGGCTTACGGCAACTGTCTGGAGGCGTTCAAGAATGGGGTGAAAGTGGTATCGGGCAGCACCGGATGGATGGGAGAGCATGGCGAAGAGATGCGCCGTCTGTGCCAGGAGGAAGGTAAGACGCTGTTCTGGTCGTCTAACTTCAGCTTGGGTGTGGCTATCTTTGCGGCGGTGAACAAGTACCTGGCAAAGATTATGAACCAGTTCCCGAACTACGATGTGTCGATGGTAGAAACTCACCACGTGCACAAGCTGGATGCCCCGAGTGGTACGGCCATTACGCTGGCTGAAGGGATTCTGGAAAACCTGGATCGCAAGCAGAAATGGGTGATGGGCACACTGACCGCTCCCGACGGTACGGTGACAGGTACGACCGACTGTGCACCGGATGAATTGCCCGTGAGTGCCATCCGCGAAGGGGAAGTGCCGGGTATTCATACCATCAAATATGAATCGGAGGCTGATTCTATCGTGATTACACACGACGCAAAGAACCGCAAGGGGTTTGCATTGGGAGCGGTGCTGGCTGCGGAATATACGGCTGCGCACCAGGGCTTCTTAGGTATGAATGATTTATTTCAGTTTTGAGTATGATACAGGCATCGCGTAAACAATGGATAAAGTTCGGCATAGTGCTGGTGCTTTACCTGATTTTTCTGATTTGGTTGAAAAGCTGGCTGGGACTGGTAGTGGTTCCGTTCATCTTTGACGCATATATTTCCAAAAAGATTCCCTGGACATGGTGGAAGAAATCGACCAACAAGACCGTGCTGACGGTGATGGGCTGGGTGGATGCCATCGTGTTTGCGCTGGTGGCAGTCTATTTTGTGAATCTGTACTTCTTTCAGAACTACGTGATTCCTTCTTCGTCGCTGGAGAAATCGCTGTTGGTGGGCGACTATCTGTTTGTAAGCAAGATGAGTTATGGTGCCCGTATTCCGCAGACACCGCTCCACATGCCGCTGACGCAGCATACGCTGCCGGTGTTCAACTGTAAGTCGTATCTGGAATGGCCGAAGTGGGATTACAAACGGGTGGCCGGACTGGGAGAGGTGCAGCTGAATGACATCGTGGTGTTCAACTTCCCGGCAGGGGATACGGTGGCTACCGGCAATCCGGCAGAAGATATCTATCGCATGAGCTATGCCATCGGCAAGCAACTTTCGCAGCCTATTGACCTGGCCAGCCTGAACCTGGAGCAGCAACGGGATGTGTATGATTATTATTACTCGGTAGGACGCAAGTATATTGACGAAAATCCGCAGCTGTATGGTGAGGTGATTACCCGTCCTGTAGACCGGAGAGAGAATTATGTGAAGCGTTGTGTGGGTATGCCGGGCCAGACACTGGAAATCAAAAACCGGATTATTTACCTGAACGGTAAGGCCAACAAGGAACCGGATAATGTACAGTATCGTTATTTCGTGCATACCAAGGGCATGCTGCCGGAGGATTTATGTCATGAACTGGGTATCAGCCAGGAGGATTTGATGGCTTATTATACGGAGGAATCGGTATATAACATGCCGTTGACTGAGAAGGCGAAGGCTGCCTTGCTGGCACGGAAGGATTTGGTAACTTCCATTGAAAACGTGCCGGATGATGATGCGGGCGGACTGTATCCGGATAACAAGCTGACAGGCTGGACAGTAGATAACTACGGTCCGATATGGATTCCGAAGAAGGGGGCTACCATAGACCTGACACTGGATAACCTGCCCATGTATGAACGTCCGATCAAGAACTACGAGGGTAACAGCCTGGAGGTCAAAGACGGAAAAATCTACATCAACGGACAGGAAACGACAAAATACACCTTCAAGATGGATTATTACTGGATGATGGGTGACAACCGTCATAATTCGGCCGATTCACGTTTCTGGGGCTTCGTGCCGGAAGACCACATTGTGGGTAAACCTATTTTTATCTGGCTGTCGCTGAACCAGGATCGTGGCTGGTTTGACGGAAAGATTCGCTGGAACCGTCTGTTTAAGTTTGTGGATTCCATTAAATAATCTATGAACAAAGGAAAGTCCGGATGGTGGTGGTTGAGAGCGGCCGGCCTGACGGTGTTGACCGTATGGCTGGTGCGGACCCTGCTTGTGACGACTTGTGTAATTCCTTCTTCCGGGATGGAAAATTCTCTTTATCAGGGAGAACGGATTCTGGTCAACAAGTGGAGCTACGGGCTGCGTTTGCCTTTTTGTTCGCTTTTCGGCTATCATCGGCTGGCATCTTCGCGTGCGGAGAAGGGGGATATTCTCTTGTTCAATAACCCTCATCCCCAGCAGGTGGAGAAAGGAATAGAGTGGAGAGAGCTGTTCATCAGCCGCTGCATCGGTACGCCGGGAGATACGCTGATGCTGGATGCCGACCTGAACTGGGTAGGCGGAGAGGTGCTCAGTCCGGACGCCAAATCGCTGTATGCTTATCCGGTATCCTCAGAAGACTTGATGCTGGCCGTGCTGTCGGTGCTGGGCATCAAAGGAAATACGCTGGCCGGATATACTTCCGACGGGGGATATATACGGAGTTTCAGCCAATATGAATATTACTTGATTTCGCAGAAACTGGAGGGGCGGATTCCGCTTGTGCCGCTGGATGAAAAGAACCAAACGGAAGTGCATCCGTATGTGATTCCGGCAAAAGGTGTTCCGGTGAAGGTGTATCCCTGGAATGTGACCTTGCTCTGCAATACGATTGTGGTGCATGAACACCAGCCTGCAGAGGTTCGTCACGATACGTTGTATGTGAAGGGAAAGCCCGTGGAGGCTTATACGTTTGGCAAGGATTATTACTGGGTGGCTTCCAATGACCCGGTGAATATTTGTGATTCCCGCTTGTTCGGGTTCGTGCCGGAGGACCACCTGATAGGGAAGGCCTGGCGCATCTGGTACTCTTCGCGGAAGGGGCGCTTCTGGCAGCGGGTGCAATGACATAAACTAAGAAAGAATGAAGAATGAAGTGATTTTGGGGTCGGCCTATCTGGCTCCCGTAGAATATTATACCAAACTTTTTGCTTATCCTTCGGTGCATGTGGAGCGTTATGACCATTATATGAAGCAGACTTACCGCAACCGGTGTGTGATTGCATCGGCCGACGGGCCGTTGGCACTGACCATTCCGACGGAAAAGAGTGACGACCTGAAGTGTGTGATGAAGGATGTACGTATTTCAGACCATGGCAACTGGCGGCATGTGCACTGGAATGCGTTTGTAGCCGCTTACAAGCATAGTCCTTTTTTTGATTACTATGCGGATGAGTTTCATCGGTTCTTTGAGCAGAAATATGAATTTCTGTTTGACTTTAACCTGGAACTGTGTGAGTGGGTGTGCCGGCAGATAGACATGGAGCCTCGCCTGATACCTACCGAGGAATACATGCCGGAGGTGGAATGTGCCGATGATTTCCGGGAGCTGATTCATCCCAAACGGGATTATCGGGAGGCGGACAAGGCATTCTTTCCCAAACCTTATTATCAGGTGTTTGACCAGAAGCTGGGTTTTCTGCCTAATCTCAGTGTGATTGACCTGCTGTTCAATATGGGACCGGAAAGCTTGCTGGTGCTGCGTGACTCGGTGCGTGCGTTCAATGAAATTTAAGGATACATATTCCTTCAAACCCGATTTTATGTTGTACATTTGTAACTGAATCAATGATTTAACAATATGAATAATCTTCCAACAGTAACGAAAAACCTGCTTATTATCAATGTGCTCTGTTTCTTCGGGATGTTTGTGGCCCGGAAATACGGAGTGGATATAGAAAATATGCTGGGTCTTCACTTTTTCCTGGCTTCGGATTTTAACCTGGGGCAGCTTATCACTTACATGTTCATGCATGCCAATTTCTCGCATATCTTCTTCAATATGTTTGCGGTATGGATGTTCGGACGGGTGCTGGAACAGGTGTGGGGACCTAAACGCTTCCTGACGTATTACCTGATTTGTGGTATTGGTGCCGGCCTGATTCAAGAGTTGGTGCAGTATGTGGAGTATCTGGCGGTATGGTCTAATTACGATTCGGTCAATACGGGACTGGGTATCATTCCTATGGATGCGTTCCTGAACCAGCTGACTACCGTAGGTGCTTCGGGAGCGGTGTATGGCATTTTGCTGGCATTTGGTATGTTGTTTCCCAACAGTCAGATGTTTGTATTCCCGATACCAGTGCCTATCAAGGCGAAGTATTTTGTGATTGGATATGCGGTGCTGGAGTTGCTTTTAGGATTGGGAAGCAACGATGGAGTAGCCCATTTCGCTCACTTGGGAGGTATGTTGTTCGGCTTGATACTGATTGTTTATTGGAGAAAGAAAAATGGCGGCGGACGGATTTATTACTGATTTGAAAAGAAAGTTCCAGCAGGGAGACATTGTGCTGCGTCTGGTGTATGTGAACGTAGCGGTGTTTCTGGCAGTGACACTGGTGCAGATTTTTCTGACTTTGTTCAATGTGCCTTCTTCACCATGGATGAACTATCTGGAACTGCCGGCATGGACGGAGGTCTTTATCCGTAGGCCCTGGACCCTGATTACTTACATGTTCATGCATGCCGGTGTGCTGCACATCTTGTTTAATATGCTGTGGCTGTTCTGGTTCGGTCGTCTGTTTCTGGCTTTTTTCTCGTCGAAGCACTTGCGTGGACTTTATTTTCTGGGAGGTATTTGCGGCGGATTGCTTTATATGCTGGCATATAATGTGTTTCCTTATTTTCAGGATGCCGTGTATTCTTCCTATTTGTTGGGTGCTTCGGCTTCTGTGTTGGCCATTGTGGTGGCGGTAAGTGTACGTGAACCGAATTATCCGGTACAGTTCCTGTTTATCGGTACGGTGCGTCTGAAATATGTGGCTCTGTTTATGGTGGCACTCGATTTGCTGTTCATGACTTCTGAGAATGCAGGTGGGCACATTGCACATCTGGGTGGAGCACTGGCCGGATGGTGGTTTGCGGCAGGATTGCAGAGCGGCCACGATGCCACAAAATGGATAAACCTGGTGTGCGACTGGTTTGCAGGCTTGGGACGTCCGGTGAGGCGTAAACCCAAGATGAAGGTGCACTACGGAGGACGCCAGGCGGATTATGAATACAATGCCCGGAAAAAGGAACGTGAGGCAGAAATTGACCGGATTCTGGACAAACTGCGTAAGTCGGGCTATAACAGTCTGACGGATGACGAGAAGAAAAGCTTATTTGATGCAAGTAAGAAATGAGTATTTGGAAACATACGTTTAGAGGAGTCTTTATTTTAGGAAACCTGATTGTCGGGACCGGATTTTTGTGCTGTGCTTACAGTCCGCTTGTATCGCCGGTGGCTCATCCGGTGCTGGCCTGTGCGGGGTTGTTTTTTCCCTTTTTCTTGTTGGCTTTGATTGTTCTTGCAGTAGTGGGGCTGTTTCATGGATGGAAGTTTATGTGCCTTCCTTTACTGCTTTTACTGGCTGGAGGAGGGGCAGTCGCGACGTATACTCCGTTTGGAGGAGGGGAAGAACCTACGGACGGGGAGGTACTGAAATTTCTGACCTATAACGTCATGAATATGTACGGAGATACGGAAGATGAATCTCGTCCCGTGCAACATTATATTCAGGAAAGTGATGCAGACGTGGTTTGCCTGCAGGAATATCACTGGGATGCCCGAAAGACCAGGAAGGCTTTTCCCATGTATCCTTACAGACGGTTGCTGAAAGCGTCTAACGGAAATGGGATGGCCTGTTTGTCACGTTTCCCGATTCTTTCGGTAGAACCGATTCCTTATGAAAGTGGAAGTAATGCCAGCTTTCTGCTTCGTCTAAACATAAAAGGGGATACACTGACGTTGATATGCAATCATCTCGAATCGAATAAGCTGGATGCGCATGATAAGGAAGTGTACGAGGGATTGCTGAAATCGCCTGAAGAACAGAACGTGAAATCGGACAGCAAATACCTGCTGCATAAATTGGCTGATGCCGTGGCTATCCGTGGACCGCAGGCGGATTCGGTGGCACAGGCTATCTCCCGGCAGTCGGGCAAGTATTTGTTGGTGTGCGGTGATTTCAATGATTCTCCTATTTCGTATGCGCATCACACCATCGGAAAAGGATTGACAGATGCTTATCGTGAAGCCGGCTGGGGACCGGGATTCTCGTATAACCGGAATTTTCTGTATTTCCGCATTGACCATTTATTTGTGAACAAAGGATTTAAAGTATTGAAATGCCGTGTGGACAACTCCATTTCGGCATCCGACCACTATCCGTTGTGGTGTTTGGTAGAGAAGTTATAACCTGATAATAAATAGAAGATGAAGAATTTAATTTTTGCAGCAGCTATGAGTTGTATGGTATGTGCCTGCGGTCAGCAGGCGGCAGACACGGACAATCCGTTCCTGTCTGAGTTTGAAACCCCTTATGGAACACCTGACTTTGACCGTATTAAGGTGGAGCATTATGAACCGGCTTTCTTGAAAGGTATTAAGCAGCAGAATGAGGAAATCAAGGCCATTGTAGAGAATCCGGAGGAACCGAGTTTTGAAAATACGATTGTGGCATTGGATAATAGCGGGGAGATTCTGGCTCGTGTGAGCGGAGTGTTCTTTGCCTTAACTGAAGCTGATACCAATGACGAAATGATGGCGCTGGAAGCAAAGATTGCTCCGATGCTGTCTGAGCATAGTGATAATATTTTCCTGAATCAGGAACTGTATAAGAGAGTGGCTGCCGTTCATGCTCAGGAAGAGGCTGGAAAGATTCAGCTGACCACCGAGCAGCATTATTTGCTGGATAAATATTATAAAGAATTTGTTCGCTCTGGTGCAGGACTGGATGCCCAGAAACAGGAACGTCTGCGTGAAATCAACAAACAGCTTTCTACACTGACCATTGAGTTCGGTAATCATGTATTGGCCGACAACAACGATTATCTGCTGGTGGTAGATAAGAAAGAAGATTTGGCTGGTCTGCCGGATGCGGTCATTGCGGGAGCTGCGCAGGAAGCCAAGGCGCACGGAAAAGACGGTAAATGGGTATTTACCTTGCAGGAATCCAGCCGTACTCCGTTGCTCCAGTATGCTCAGAACCGTGAACTGAGAAAGAATATCTATCAGGCATATACCAGTCTGGGTAACCGTGGCAATGCCAATGACAACAAGGAAGTGCTGAAAAAGGTGCTTGCTCTTCGTCTGGAAAAGGCACAGCTGATGGGATTCAACAATTTCGCAGAGTATCAGTTGGCCGACAACATGGCGAAGAACCCGAAGAATGCACTTGACCTGCTGTATGGCTTGTGGGAATATTCTATCAAGAATGCCAAAGCAGAAGCTGCTGAGTTGCAGAAAATCATGGACCGTGAAGGAAAAAGTGAAAAACTGGAAGCATGGGACTGGTGGTATTATGCAGAAAAGCTTCGCCAGAAAAAATATGATTTGAATGAGGATGCCATCAAGCCTTATTTCAGTCAGGAAGATGTGCACGATGGACTGTGTACGGTAGTCAACAAGCTGTATGGCATTACCTTGACTCCTTGTGATTCTATTTCTGTATATAATAAGGATGTGAAGACTTACATTGTGAAGGATGCAGACGGTTCACTGTTGGGCGTGTTCTATAGTGACTACATGCCTCGTGCCAGCAAACGGAGCGGTGCTTGGATGAGTAACTTCCGTGAACAGCAGGAAGGGGTTCGTCCGTTGATTTATAATGTGGCCAGCTTTACCAAACCGGCTGGTGACCTTCCTTCCTTGCTGACAATTGATGAGGCACGCACCATGTATCATGAGTTCGGACATGCATTGCACGGATTGCTGACTCAGTGTAAATATAAAGGTGTGTCTGGTACGTCTGTGGCTCAGGATTTTGTGGAACTTCCTTCACAGATTATGGAACATTGGGCGGTAGAACCCGAAGTGCTGAAAATGTATGCCAAGCATTACCAGACTCGTGAGGCTATTCCTGATTCTCTGATTGCCAAGATTGAAAATCAGGCATTGTTCAACCAGGGTTTTATGACTACAGAACTGTTGGCTGCTGCCATTTTGGATATGGAAATGCACTGTCTGACTACGATGGAAGGATTCGACGTACTTCAGTTTGAAAAACAGCTGATGGATAAATTAGGGCTGATTCCGCAGATTGCGCCTCGTTATCGTTCTACTTACTTCAACCACATTATGGGTGGTTATGCAGCTGGTTATTATAGCTATATCTGGGCTGAACGTCTGGATACAGATGCCTTTGAAGCGTTTAAGGAACATGGCTTGTTCGACCAGGCTACCGCAACTTCTTTCCGTAAGAACATTCTGGAAAAAGGTGGTTCAGACGACCCGATGAAACTGTATGTAACCTTCCGTGGGGCAGAACCCGGTTTGGATGCGTTGCTGAAGACTCGCGGATTGAAATAAAATGTCCGGATAGTAGGAAAAATCTGTACAGAGTATAACTGAAAGAGGGAGTATGGCTTCATTTTTTGCAAGCTGTACTCCCTTTTTTAGGCTCTAAGCCTTAAATATTTACAATCCTTTCCGCATATAAATGAAAAAAAAACTATATTTGCAACCTTGAATAAGCGTATCAAATTTTAAAAGTAAATATAATAAATTAAAGTAACATGCAAAACAAAGGATTTGTAAAGGTTTTTGCGGTATTACTGACCCTTGCGTGTGCTTTTTATCTTTCGTTCTCATTCGTTACACGTTATCAGATGAACAAGGCGGCTGAGGACCCGAAAGGTTCGGCACATTACCTGGATTCCATACAGAATCAGAAGGTGTGGTTGGGGATTTACACGCTGAAACAATGCCGTGAGATGGAAATCGGGTTGGGTTTGGACCTGAAAGGTGGTATGAACGTCATTCTGGAAGTTTCTGTACCAGATGTAGTGAAGGCGTTGGCCGACAACAAACCGGATGAAGCTTTCAATAAAGCTGTAGCGGAAGCTGCAAAATTGCAAATTAACAGTCAGGAAGACTTTATCGCTCTGTTTATCAGAGAATACAAGAAACTGGCACCGGAAGGCAAACTTGCCGAACTGTTTGCAACTCAGCAGTTGAAGGATAAAGTAAATACTCGTAGTACTGACGCTGAAGTAGAAAAGGTATTACGTGAAGAGGTGAGTGCTGCTGTCGATAACTCGTTCAATGTTTTGCGTACACGTATTGACCGTTTTGGTGTAGCTCAGCCGAACATCCAGACACTGGAAGGCAAAATGGGCCGTATCATGGTAGAATTGCCGGGTATCAAGGAACCGGAACGTGTGAGAAAACTTTTACAAGGTTCTGCTAACCTGGAATTCTGGGAAACATTTGAAGCAAAAGACATCGTTCCGGTATTGGCTTCTGCTGATAACCGCGCACGTGGCCTGCTGAATGCAGATGCTCCTGCTGATTCTGCAATGGTAGAAGCTGATACAACTGCTGTAGCTGAGGCTTCTGCTGTATCTGCAAAAGACAGTCTGGCTGCTGCATTGAAGGGTGAAACTGCTACTGCTTCTAACACAAATATTGAAGAACTGAAGAAAGAACATCCGTTGCTGGCTGTACTGCAGCTGAATCAGAGCGGTGTAGGCTGTATTGTAGGTTACGCTGACTATAAGGATACTGCTGACGTAAACCGTATCCTGAACATGAAAGCAGTGAAGGAAATAATGCCTCGCGACTTGAAACTGATGTGGGGCGTAAGAGCCTCTGATTTGGATAAGAGCGGACGTATTTTTGAATTGTATGCTATTAAATCTACTCAACGTAATGGTCGTGCACCGTTAGAAGGAGATGTTGTTACAGATGCACGTGATTCATATGACCAGTATAACAAACCTTGTGTAACGATGGCTATGAATACGGAAGGTGCTCGCCGTTGGGCGCAATTGACCAAAAAGAATGAAGGTCGTGAAATTGCTATCGTATTGGATGGATATGTATATAGTGCACCACGCTCTAACGGTGAAATTGCTGGAGGACATTCTGAAATTACAGGTAACTTTACTCCAGAGCAGACAAAAGACTTGGCTAACGTATTGAAGTCTGGTAAGATGCCGGCTCCTGCACGTATCGTACAGGAAGACATTGTAGGTCCGTCTCTGGGACAAGAATCCATCAACCAGGGTATCGTATCTTTCATCGTGGCTTTGATTGTCCTGATGATTTATATGTGTGCGATGTACGGATTCATTCCGGGTATGGTGGCTAACGGTGCGTTGTTTATCAACTTCTTCTTCACACTGGGTATCCTTTCTTCATTCCAGGCTGCATTGACCATGTCTGGTATCGCCGGTATGGTATTGTCACTGGGTATGGCAGTGGATGCCAACGTATTGATTTACGAACGTACGAAAGAAGAGCTCCGTGCTGGTAAGGGAACTAAACAGGCATTGGCTGAAGGTTACAAGAACGCATTCTCTGCCATCTTCGACTCTAACTTGACTTCTATCATTACAGGTATCATCCTGTTCAACTTTGGTACTGGTCCGATCCGTGGTTTTGCCACTACCTTGATTATTGGTATCCTCTGCTCATTCTTCTCAGCTGTATTCTTGACTCGTCTGGTTTACGAGCACTTCATGAACAAAGACAAGTGGTTGAACCTGAAATTCACTACAGGTATTTCAAAGAATCTGATGCAGAATGTACACTATAACTTCATGGGTATTACGAAACGTTCGTTCACTATCTGGGGAGTTATCATTGTAGTATGTATCATTTCATTCTTTGTACGTGGTCTTGCACAGAGTATCGACTTCACCGGTGGACGTAACTTCGTGGTTCAGTTCGAACAGGTTGTACAGCCGGAAACTGTACGTAGCTTGCTGCAGCCGAAAGTGGGTGATGCAAACGTACAGGCTATTGCTTTGGGTACAGACGGTAAGACAATCCGTGTGACTACCAACTACCGTATCAACGAAGATTCTCCTACAATCGATGCAGAAATTGAAGAGTTCCTTTACAATGCATTGAAGGAAGGTAATTTGTTGGGTGAAGGTACTACACTGGAAATCTTTATCGACCGTGATAATCGTGCCGGAGGTTCTATCATCAGTTCTCAGAAGGTAGGTCCTAGCATCGCCGACGATATTAAGACTTCAGCTGTATGGTCAGTTGTATTGGCCTTGATTGCTATCGGTCTGTATATCTTGATTCGTTTCAGCAACATCGCCTTCAGTATTGGTGCTACAGTAGCATTGATGGTGGATACCGTATTAATTATCGGTGCATACTCTTTGTGCTATGGATGGATGCCGTTCTCTTTGGAAATTGACCAGACATTCATTGGTGCTATCTTGACTGCAATCGGTTACTCTATCAACGATAAGGTGGTAATCTTCGACCGTGTACGTGAGTTCATCGGTTTGTATCCGAAACGCGACCGTACGCAACTGTTCAATGATTCGTTGAACACGACTCTGGCCCGTACCATCAACACTTCTTTGAGTACATTGATTGTGTTGCTGAGTATCTTCATCCTTGGTGGTGACAGCATCCGCAGCTTCGCATTCGCTATGATTCTGGGTGTAGTAATCGGTACATTGTCTTCATTGTTCGTAGCTGCTCCGGTAGCTTACCTGACAATGGGTCATAAGATACCGAAACAGGCTGGTGAAGCAGAATAAAATAGAAATCTGATATAATGTTTGAAAGCGGCTGTTTTCCTCGTGAAAGCGGCCGCTTTTTTGATGTGGTTTATGAGCATGAAAAAACGCTTAGGCGTTCGGATTAAAACGTCTAAGCGTTTGGTTTTAAATGTTCTTGTGTTTGAAGTAAAACGTCCTTGCGTTTTGATTCAAATGTACTTGTGCTTTAAATCAAACGTAAGGACGTTTTTTTATAGCTGATTATTCATCGACTTTCTCATCAATAGATTTACCTGTCAGTTGCTTCAAGTAATCGGAAGCAGACATGCCAAACTCTTCTTTAAAGCACTGACGGAAGTATACGTTGCTGTTGATTCCTACCTTGAATGCGATTTCCGAGATAGAATATTTCCCTTCCAACAGATACTTTTCAGCCAGCTGCATTTTGATTTTCCGGATATATTCGTTGGTTGACATGCCCGTAAGTGCCTTTACCTTGCGATAGAGTGTGGAACTGCTCATGCACATCACATTGGAAAGTACGGTAATATCTATATTTTCTGCAGCAGCTAATCCTTCGGTAATCGTATTGGTGATTTTATCCAGGAATTCCTTGTCTAGTTTGTTCATAGATTCCGTGATAATGGCCCTTTTTTCCTCCATGCTTTGTCTTTCCGGCTTTTCTGGACGGATGGCAAATCGTTCTGATAAAAGTCGCCGCTGAGTCAGCAAATTGCTGATACGGCTTTGCAGCAGACTGGCACTGAAAGGCTTCGTCAGATAGGAGTCTGCCCCTGCCTGATAGCCTTCTTCCTTATCGGTAATACTGTCTTTTGCTGTCAACAGAATAACTGGAATGTGACTGGTACGAATGTCTGCTTTCAGCTTTTGACACATGGTGACACCATTCATTACCGGCATCATGATGTCGCTGACAATAATATCCGGAATACAATCTGTGGCTATTTGTAATCCTTCTTTTCCGTTAGCAGCAGTCTTTATCTCATATAAATCCGTAAACGAGTCGGCAATGTAGTCGCGTATATCGGCATTGTCTTCTACTACCAAAATAATAGGACGTGCATTTTTATCCGGTTCTATAACTTCCGGTTTTATAGTAGACTCTTCTTCTTTGATATCTTGCTTTTCAGTATGCATATCTTCTCCGTGTAGTGCTTGAGGATATGTATTCTCAGCCTGCAGCCGTAGGTAGAATGTCGTACCGACATCGGGCAGACTTTTTACTTGAATATCTCCCTCGTGTAATTTTACCAAGTTTTTTACCAGGGCCAGCCCGATACCTGTTCCAGAAGCCTGGTGCTCTCCGCTTTCCTGATAATAGCGTTCAAATATGTGGGCCAATGCTTCTTTTCCGATGCCGTATCCGGTGTCTTCCACAGAGAGCTGAGCATATCGTATGCCATTTTCTGTAACCCATTCAGTATGGATGCGGATGTATCCTTTATCGGTATACTTCAGTGCATTGGAAATCAGGTTGTCCAAAATCATAGTGATAATTTCCTTGTCGAAAAACAGGAACATGTTTTCTTCTTCTGCCTCTATCAGAATCTGGATGTCTGGTTTACTGTTTAATTCCTTATATTTCAGACCGACTTCATAGACTACGTTCGTCAGGTTTCCTTTTGTAACGCAAAGTCTTTTGTTTTGTGTCTCTGTTTTTCGGAAATCCAGTATCTGGTTTATCAGATTCAGTAATCGTACGGCACTCTGATGGATAACAGAAATCCGATGATGGTCTTTGCTGGAAAGCGTATTGCTTTTTACCAAATCTTCCAATGGACCCAAAATCAGTGTCAACGGAGTGCGTAGCTCATGGGTAATATTTGTATAAAACCGCAGACGTTCGTCATTCAGTTCTTGTTCCTGCTCATGACTTTTCTTTTCGGATTCATATAAATACTCTAAATTTAATTTACGTTTGTAAGCCCATAGCCCGATGAAAAGCAGACCTACACCACTAATTACATAGAGTAATTTAGCCCACCAGGAAAGCCAGAGCGGGGGAGCAATGATAATTTCTATGGATGATATTTCGTCTGACCATTCTTGGTTTCGGATACGAGTCTTGATCATGAATTCATATTTTCCGGGGGGTAGGTTGCGGAAAGTGACGTTGTTAGGATCCTTTACAGTGTACCAGGAGTTTTCCAGGCCTTTTAACATATAGGCATACTCTATTCTTTCATTCAGTGAGTAGTCTTGTATGTTGAATGAGATATTGAAACTGTTTTGTAAGTATTTTAGCTGTACGCTTTCTTTGTTGATTAAAGAAATCTCTGTTTCATTGCTATTTTCAGAGACAAGGGGTTCAAAAATAGTAATTTTTCCGATTGTAGCTTTAGGAGACTGTCGTTTTTCCAAAATGTTGCTGGGGGTGAAATAGCAGAGGCCGTTAGTGGAGCCAAAATACATAGTCCCGTTTTTGTCTTTACATACACTTCTTCCAGTAAAGCTTGCCATTGGAATATTATCTCTGAAATCGTAATTATAAATATTTCTTTCATTTCGGACAAAACAGCTGATTCCCTGATTGGTACTGAACCAGATATTCTGGTTTTCATCTTCTTCAATGGCCCAAATAAAAGTATTTGCTAATCCTTCATTACGCTGATAAACCTTATATTCCCACGGAGACTTATTATCAAACTGGACAAGACCTTCTCCTGTAGCTGCCCATATATATCCTTTTGAGTCTTCAAAAATTTGGTTGATGGTGTTGGATGGGAAGTTTTGATATGTGTTGAATTCTTTTAATAATTCCCACTTTGAAGAATAAAGAAAAATCCCTCCTCCAAAGCTTCCTATCCATATTTGCCCTTTTTTGTCTTTGATGACTGTACGTACTAAGTTATCTGGAACATGTTTATGTTGAAGAATTATTTTTGAATCCCGATTTATTTGAAAGACTCCGTCACTAGTGCCTACCCAAATATTACCTTCTGTATCCTCATAGAGTGAACGTACATCTTGGTTTGCGTATTCTTTTGGGAAGACTTGCTGGAAAGTCTTTTTATGTGTGTCATAAAATATGATTCCTCCATAAAATATGCCGAACCATAAGTTACCTTGTTTGTCGCATAGTGCTGTTTGTATAGAATTTCCACTAAGATTATTTGTCTGCTCTGTATAGGTTGCTATTCTCTGTCCATCTTTTAAAACATTTATTCCTCCTCCATCAGTTCCAACCCATAAATAATTTTGTTTGTCAAGACATACTGCGCTGGCAATTGGGGTATTAAGATTACTGTCTGATGATTTGGAGGAATAACTGAATGATTTAAATAAGGCTGTATTGGAACTGAGAAAGTTTACACCTCCTCCCCACGTCCCGGCCCAAATATTTTGATGTGAGTCTTGGAACAAGCAACGAACTGTTGAATTATTCAAGTTATATTCATTGTCTCCAGCTTGAATAAACTGTATTTCTTCTGCTGTATTAAATAAGCTTTTAGATAGATTTATAATGGCAATACCTCCAAATTCAGTGGCAATCCATAATTCATTTTCATTGAATTGTTGAATATCATAAATACGATGAGAAAGAGCAGGCTCTTTTTCTCCTAATCTGATAAATGTTTCTGTCTCGGGTTTATAAAGCACTAATCCTTTTTCTGTTCCCACCCAAATATTCCCAGTATTATCTTTAAAAATGCATTGTATATTATTACTGGGAAGTGAATTATTATTGGATTTATCGTATGTAAAATTCTTAACTTTTTTATTTTTTGTCGAGAGAATACTCATTCCATGGTTTGAATGACCAATGTAGAGGTTTCCTTTATTGTCATCTATAGCAGTCCAAACGGTATTGCTTGGAAGTTCAGGAATGGTTTGTTGATTGTAGTGTGTAAACTTCCCGGTTTTCTTATCTAAATATTCTATTCCTCTCCAGTAAGTAGTAATCCACAAGTTGCCATCAGTTGCAGGGTGGATACTGGTTATGTCATTTGTTATAATACTGTGAGGATCTTGGTAGTTATGCTGATATATGATCTGGGTATTATTCTGATAATTAAATGAGATTAATCCAGCTCGTTGTGTCCCAATCCAAAGTATAGGTTCATTAGGGTCATCAAAAAGGCTATTTAGTTCGTTTCCGGTTAAGTTGATTAATTTCCCTTTGTTTGCTTTATAAAAAGAGGTAAATTTTCCTCCTTCCAGTTTGTTGAGTCCTTCTTCTGTCGCAATCCATATATATCCATTTTTATCTTCCACTATATCTACCACGTAACTGTTGGAAAGTCCTTCCTCTAGTCCTAATTTTTTTATGGTATGGGCTTGTAAATTGGTAATTACAATATATTGAAGCAAGCAAACTGCAATAAAAAAGTGTTTCATATTTTTCCCTTTTTATGTTTTCTCAAAAATACAAATATTTATTTGAGGATACTTCCTGTAATGTTAAAATGCATGATTTATAATCTATCAATGCATGATTTTTATAAAATTATTTTAATGCAGTTCCTTCCCATCATGTTTCATAAGGTTCTGAGACAGGTATGGGGGTATGCTATTCTTTCTGATAGGAAGTTTTGTAATGTGGAATAGCTTAGGGTATCTTGGATGTTTTTATAGGATAGTAAATCATGCATTGCATTATTTATTGCCCTCCAATGATGGATTTAAGTAGCTTTTCTCAATATGAATCCTATTATATTTGCATTCGTTGATTTTAATTATAAAAACTAATTTAATCTTATAGGATTAGATACCCTGTTAAATAAGATAGATTGTGTTTTATATTAAGATATAAGAACTATTTGTGAAACTTTAAAGATTAAATTTTATGAAGAACTTAAGCCTTGTATTATTTGTGCTCATTCTTTTAACCTCGGGGTGCGCAAGTAATAACATTGAAAAGTATCCTGAGGTACAAAACAATTATGATCCGTCAAAGCCTTTGGAAATAAAAAGTATAATTCCTTCCGAAGGTGAGTTAAATGAACAAGTGATTATAGAAGGTAATTTTGGAGCGGATGCTTCTAAGATTAAGGTCTTCTTTGCAGATACGAGAGAAGCGAGTATTATATCCACAAATGGAACATCGATTTACTGCTTGGCACCCAAACAACCAGATGGTGAAAATTCTGTGAAGGTTGTAGTAGATGGTAAAGAAATAACTACTGATAAAACATTTAAGTATAATCAGGTACAGAAAGTTTCTACTATATGTGGTACTTATAAGAAATCAGAATATAAGGATGGGACATTGTCGGAAGCTTTATTTAACGATGTGATGGGGATTGGTGTAGTGGCTGGTGATAATATTATGGCTGTGGAAACTCATGTAAAGCGAATACGACTTATTTCTCAGACAGATAATCAGGTGGTTACTGTTTTAAGTGGGCTTTGTACTTGTAAACCAGCTATTACCAGTCAAAGAGATACTATGTATGTGGTAGAGTTATATAGGAATACTGGTAAGATATATCGTCTTACTAGAGCGAATAACTGGGGGCCGGAACTTATTCGGGGGAATATTGAAGAATTGAAAGATGGAGAACAATGGGCTTGTGCTTTGGATAAAACTGATAATTATCTGTATATCAGAAATCACGTCGGTGTATTTGTGAGAGTGAGTCTGAAAGAAAAAGATGCTAATGGAAATCTTAAGGTCGAAAAGTTGCTCGAAAAGTCTAATTACTTAAATGGAGGTACTATGAATTATTTGGCATACAGTCGAGTAGAAGATTGTTTTTATGCCACAGAAGATTTTGGTCATGCGGTTTTGAAAATCTACAAAGATGAGAGTGGTGTATGGCAGCAAGAAGAATATGCAGGTGCTTTAAACCACCCAGGTAATGTAGATGGTGATAGAAAAGAGGCTTTGTTTCAATGGTTAAGAGGGTTGACAATTGATAGTGAGGGCAATATCTATGTGGCTAATATCGGAAATCAGTCTATCCGTAAGATTGCATATCCTTCAGGATATGTGTCAACTATTGCAGGAGGACAGAAATCGGGTGATGTCGAAGTTGATGGAATTCCTTTGGAGGCGTCGTTCTGTGATTTGACTGACCTTGCTGTAGATTCTGAGGATAATTTATACATCGCCGGAGGTGCAGGTTATAATGTGCGTAAACTTGCTATTGAATAAACTTAAAATCAAATAAAATGAAGAACAGATTTTTAACGTTATTTGCATTCATACTGATTAGTGTATTGTCAGTATATGCACAAGGTGGTCATACTGTGTCGGGTGTGGTACTGACTGAACAGGGTGAACCGTTGGTGGGTGTAACCATTCAATATAAGAATGATCCGACGAAAGGTATTATTACCGACTTGGACGGTAATTTCGTATTGCAAAATGTACCCAGTAATACGACTCTTGTATTTAGCTATATTGGATTTAAAGAATACTCGATGGTTGTCAATAAGGACATGACGCGACAAACCATTGCACTCAAAGAAGATATCAACCAGACAGAAGAAGTGGTGGTTATCGGTCGAGGAACTCAGCGTAAGATTTCTGTCGTAGGTGCCGTTACAAATGTAAAAAGTAGTGAATTACAGGTTCCTGCTGCATCAGTCAGTAACATGCTTGGAGGACGTGTTCCGGGTATTATTGCTGTGACACGAAGCGGTGAGCCGGGTAGTGACTTCTCAGAGTTTTGGGTACGTGGTATTGGAACATTTGGTGCTGGTGCTTCAGCTTTGGTGTTAATTGATGGTATTGAGGGTGACTTAAATACTTTGGATCCGGCAGATATTGAAAGTTTTACTGTATTAAAAGATGCATCGGCAACCGCTGTATATGGTGTACGTGGTGCCAATGGTGTGGTACTGGTTACAACTAAAAGAGGTAAATCGGGTAAATTGACAATTAGCGTGAAGAGTAATGCGGGTATTTCTTATTCTGCAAGAACACCAGAGTATGTAGATGCGTTAACTTACGCAAATTTGGCGAACGAAGCATCTGTAGTACGTGGAGGACGTCCGGTATATGATGCAGCTGAACTTAAATTATTTCAAACAGGGCTTGATCCAGATTTGTACCCAAATGTAAACTGGCGTGATGTTATGTTGAAAGATTATGTTTGGAATCATCAGCATCATATCAGTGTGAATGGTGGTGGTAGTAATGCCAGATATTATATGAGTGTGGGTATTCAGCATAAAGACGCTATTTATAAGCAAGATAAAGGTATCAAGAATTATGACAACAATGTAGGCTACAATAAATACAATTTCCGTGCAAATGTAGATGCTAATCTGACAAAATCTACTATTGTAGAATTGGGATTGGAATCCATTATCGTAACTAATTCTTTCCCTGGATATGGTGATGATAACCAGGCACTTTGGGATGCACAGGCAAATATGACTCCTGTGACTGTACCTGTTATTTACTCAGATGGTTCTCTTCCTGCATATGGCGCTAATGCAGACCAACAGAATCCGTATGTACTATTGAACTATACAGGTTATAAAAAGAAGAGTGAGATGACTAACACGGTGCGATTGAAACTAACTCAGGACTTTGATCAATGGGTAAAAGGATTAAAAGTAGAGGCTTTGATGTCTATTAATACTTATTCTTTACTTAATCAGACTCAGTTAAAGACTCCTGCATTGTATTATGCTACCGGACGTAAAAAAGATGGAACATTAGATTTAATTGAAAAGGTCAGCAGAAAAGACGACGTATATTCATCTTCAAACCTGACAACCCGTAAAATCTATTTTGAGGGTCGTGTAAACTATGATCGTGTTTTCAATGAAAAACACAGAGTGGGGGGCTTGTTGTTGTATTATATGGATGATTTTGTCACAGGTGAAGCACAGACATTGATTGCTTCTATTCCAAAACGTTACACAGGTTTGGCAGCTAGAGCGACCTATTCTTTTAAAGATACTTATTTCCTGGAAGGTAACTTAGGTTATACTGGCTCTGAAGCATTTGCAAAAGGTCAGAAGTTTGGTGTATTCCCTGCGATATCTGGTGGTTGGGTACCAACTCAATATGAATGGGTACAGGAGAATTTAAGCTTTATTGATTTCTGGAAGTTCAGGGCTTCTTATGGTATTGTGGGTAATGACCGTATCAATAGTAGTGTGCGATTCCCATTTTTGAGTACTATGACTCAAGGCTCAGGTGCTGGTATCTGGGGAGGTGGCGATAACATTGTAGAATCTCAGGAGGCGTCACAAAACTTGAGATGGGAAAAAGCAAAGAAATTTGATATAGGTATTGATGCTCAGTTCTTTAAACAAAAGATAGATGTGACAGTCGATTTCTTCCATGAAAACCGTACTGGTATCTTCCAGCAGAGAGCCAGCATTCCTGATGAAATGGGTTTGGTAACTTTGCCATGGGCGAATGTAGGTGCGATGGAAAGTTGGGGTGCAGATGGTAATATCTCTTATTTGCATCAGTTTAATAAAGACTGGAGTCTGACTGCCAGAGCCAACTTTACTTATACAAATAATAAACTTACAGAGTACGAACAGAGTGGAATAAAATATCCTTATCAGTCATGGGTGGGTTCTCCTTATGGAAACCAAAGAGGCTTAATTGCACTTGGCTTGTTTAAAGATCAGGCAGATATTGATAACAGTCCAAAACAGACATTCATGGCAGATGTAATGCCTGGGGATATTAAATATAAGGATGTAAATGGTGATGGTGTAATTGATGAATACGATGAAGTGTTGATAGGAAACTCAAATGTTCCGAGACTTCAATATGGTTTTGCATTGGAGTTAAAATATAAACGTTTGTCGGTTAGTGCTTTGTTTGAGGGTGTAGGTATTGTAGACTTTATGTATGGTGGTAACGGTTTTTATCCTTTCACCGGAAAGCAGACAGGAAATGTACTGAGCATTGTTGCTGACCCTTCTAACAGATGGATTCCTGCATCTTATTCAGGTGATCCTTCTACTGAAAATCCTAATGCTCGTTTCCCACGTTTGACATACGGTCCTAATGCAAATAATGAGCGTAATTCTACATTCTGGATGGCTGATGGAAGATATCTCAGATTAAAGAATGTACAGATTACTTATGATTTTACTTGTCCTCAGATGAAGAAGATTGGACTTCAAGGCTTTCAATTGAGTCTTATTGGTGACAATCTGGCATGTTGGGATAAGGTCAAACTTTGGGATCCGGCTCAGGCCTCAGGAAATGGAGCTGTTTATCCTTTGCAGAGAGTATTCACATTACAAGCAAACCTACAATTCTAATAGAATATGAAACGTAAAATTAAAAATATATTATCAGCTGTAACCATTGGAGCATGTGTTGCTGCAAATATGACCTCATGTGAGTCATATTTGGATGTTGATTCCTACTTCTATGACCAAAATACGATTGATTCTGTTTTTCAAAGCAAAGTCTTGGTAAACGAATACATTAATGGTATTGCCACTTATCTTCCTGATGAGAGCAGGCTTTTTACAGAGTCTCCTTTCCCGTTTGGATTGGCTTCTGATGAGTGTTTTGCTTCTTGGCAAGACGGTCGCCATGCCGGTATGTATTTTATGTTGGGTAATGAAACGGCGCAGAGTGAGCATTTTAATAATTGGGCACATTATTACAAAGGAATCCGAAAAGCGAATATTTTACTTTCAAGAATTGGTGAGTGTAAAGATTTGTCTGATATGGAACGGAGAGATTATACGGGCCGTGGACATTTCTTGAGAGGATATTTCTATTTTTGCTTGTTAAGACAATACGGTCCCGTACCTATCGTGCCGGATACTCCGTTTGCGGTAGATACTCCAGCGGATGATGCTTCCTATCCTAGAAATACGTATGATGAATGCGTTGATTATATCTGTGATGATATGGAACAGGCAGCAAGTTTGTTACCGGAAAGCAGAACTCAGGCTTATCAGTATATTCCCACTAAGGGAGCGGCTTTGGCGATGATTTCACGCTTACGTTTGTATGCAGCCAGTCCATGGTATAATGGAAATACACGTTATGCTGACTGGAAAACGGAAGATGGAAAGAATTTCATCAGTCAGTCGTACGATAATAGCAAATGGGCGAAGGCTGCAGTAGCGTCCAAACGTGTAATCGACATGAACGTATATAGCTTGAATACTGTAGCTCGTACAGAACAGACTGTAGCTCTTCCTTCTACGGTACCTAGTGCAGATTTCCCTAATGGTGCAGGAAATATCGATCCTTATCAGTCATACAAAAGTTTATTCGACGGATCAATCAATGCGGAATTAGTTCCTGAATACATTTATTATTGTAATATGACGGTGGGAAGAGGGTCTAATGACAACTCCAATCAGTGGATTGCTACTCCGTATGTGTTAGGAGGAGGTAATGGACTGAATGTCTGTCTTGATTTGATTGATTCTTATAAGATGATTGATGGAAATACAATTGATCATTCCAGTGTACAGTACCCATATCCTTCGGCTGATCATGCGGGAGACCGTATTGGAGGAGAAGGATGGCAAGTATCAGATGGTTATACAGTAACGCCTAATTCAGCACTGGTAGATTGCTATAGAGAAGCCAGATTTTATGCGACGATTGGTTATAATCATTGCATGTGGCCTGGAACGGCTTATGTAGGTAGTGATGATGTGACTAATATTGAGGTAACTTATTATTATGATGGAAACGGTGGCCCTAACCCTAATTTCCCGGAAGATTATAATCATACTGGGTATACTTGTCGTAAATATATTCATCAGGAGGATAATATAAAGGGTACAAGCCGTGCCAAGACTTTCGCTATCATTAGATATGCAGAAGTTTTGTTGAATTACGTGGAAGCTTTGAATGAACTCGAGGGTAGTTATACTGATGAAGCAACAGGTATTACTGTTACTAGGGATGTAGAAGAGATGAGAAAATATTTTAATATGATTAGATTCAGAGCAGGTTTGCCTGGTATTACCGATGCAGAACTGAATGACGTGGAGAAGATGAGAGAGGCTATTAAGATGGAAAGAAAGATTGAGTTTGCTTTGGAAGGCTATCGTTATCACGATTTACGTCGTTGGGGAGATGCTGATGAGGCCTATAATGCGAAAATTACAGGTTATAATACTTCTGTAAGATCTGCTCAGAGAACTGATTTTTATAAGCGTACGATTCTTGATAGTAAAGCAATTATGAAACGTGTATTCAGCCAGAAAATGTATTTCTTCCCGATACCGAAGACTGCTTTAGATCATAATGCACGATTAACACAGAACCCTAATTGGTAAAAATTAAAAGTATGAAAATGAAAAAAGCTATTTTATATTTTGCATGTTTGTCTCTCTTTTTTGTTGTAGGATGCAGGGAGCAGGATATGCTTGAAATGGAACATTATATTAAACAAGTTTATCTTGTAGGTAGTGGAGAAGAAGGTCACATGTTAACTCGAAAAGTGGATTTTGCTCAAGCAGAAGTCGATATAACAACTTCTGTGTATGTGAGTGGTTCGTTGTTGCCAGATAGAGATGTCGTTGTTGAATTAGAAGAAGATCCGACAGCTATTGGTGAGTATAATAAGAAATATAAATCAGAAAATGACATTCAATATGCTCCGATGCCGAACGATTTATATAAGTTTGAGTCAATGAGGGTAGTGATACCGGCCGGACATGCACAAACGTTAGTTCCTGTAAAGATTACAACCTCGGGCTTGCATTGTGACTCTTTGTATACCATTCCATTGAAAATAAAATCATGTTCAGAGTATCAATTGATGGAACCGAATACAACTGTTTTATTATCTGTTTCCACATATAATACTTATTCTGGAAACTATAATTATGAAGGTGAGAAAGACGGAATTCCTTTCAGTTTATTGAGAACTGCTGTGGCTGTAAACTCCAATACTATCCGAATTTATAATTCTGGGGCAGAGAATATTGCCAATGTGGATGATGAAGGTGTAACCTTTAGTATCAATGAAAACAATACATTGACAATAAAGGGATGGAAGAATATGGAGATTTTAGAGAGTGAAGGGACCTATGATGCAGAAGAAGAGACTTTTACTGTTAACTTTAGATATAAGGATTCTGCAGGGGCAGAACATTCTGTGTCAGGTAAGTTGATTTTGGCATCTTTAGATCATGCAGAGGAGTAGTTATAGGATTTGATTTTTGATAAATGAGAATAAGGGCTGCATCGTAATAAAGCGGTGCAGCCCAATTCTATGTAAGGGTAATTTATTCTGCATGTAGATTTTATAGAGTAAATAATTTGTAGTATATTTATTGTGAATAGAATCTATGTGACTAATATTGATATTTCTATGAGAAACAGATTATTTTTGTTTTGTTCATTCATTTTGCTTGCATGCTTTTCAGTGCAAGCCCAAGTATCTTTTGGCGAAGCCAAAAAATTCAATGAGAATTGGTTATTCAGTTTGTCGGACGATAGTTTGGGCGCTTCTGTATCGTATAACGACAGTAAGTGGCGAAAGCTGGATTTGCCGCACGACTGGTCGGTAGAAGGACAGCTTTCTCCTTCACTGGCAAGTTGTACCGGTTATTTGCCGGGTGGTATAGGATGGTATCGGAAACATTTTCAGGTTACCGATAAGGCTGCACGCCATTACATCTATTTTGAGGGAGCATATAACCGCAGCGAAGTTTATCTGAACGGACACTTGCTCGGTAAACGGCCGAACGGATACATATCTTTTATGTATGACATGACTCCCTACCTGAAGGAAGGAGATAACGTGCTGGCAGTTCGTATAGACCATAGCCGTTATGCCGATTCACGCTGGTACACCGGTTCTGGAATTTACCGGGATGTGTGGATGATTTCCGCTCCTGACATTCATTTTGCACAATGGGGGATAGGTTGGCACGCTACTTCGCTGACCGATAAGCAGGCGGTAGTGGCAGTCGATATGGAAGTAGAGAAACATGTGAAGTCCGCTGGCGCATTGGAGGTTTCTGCGGCACTTTATGATGCAGATGGTACACTGGTAGCACAGGGCCGTAAGAAAGTGGCGGATAAAGCTGAGGGCATTGCGAAAGAAACAGTATCATTGAAGCTGAAGAAACCTCGCCGCTGGAATCTGGATGCACCTTATCTGTACACGCTGAAGACAGAGCTGCTTTGTGACGGCAAACGGATAGATGGCAGTTCGACGAATGTAGGTCTCCGTACGTTGAAGTTCGATGCCAATAAAGGATTTGCCCTGAACGGAAAGTGGATGAAGGTGAAAGGAGTATGTCTGCATCATGATGCAGGTGTACTGGGAGCAGTAGTTCCTCCTGAAGTATGGGAGCGCCGTCTGAAAAACCTGAAAGAGATTGGTGTGAATGCCATCCGTATGAGCCATAATCCGCAGGCACCGGTATTGTATGATTTATGTGACCGAATGGGCTTCCTGGTGATGGATGAGGCTTCGGATGAATGGGAATTCCCGAAACGGAAATGGATAAAGGGATGGAATGTCGGTGAACCAAGCTATGACGGCTCGTTTGATTTCTTTGAGGAATGGATTGAACGCGATGTGACGGATATGGTGCGTCGTGACCGGAATCACCCTTGTATATTCTTGTGGAGCATCGGTAATGAGGTAGACTATCCGAATGACCCTTATTCTCATCCGGTTCTGGATGGTACAACCATTAACCAGCCTATGTTTGGAGGATACAAGCCTGATGCGCCGGATGCCATGCGTATCGGTAAGATTGCGAAACGTCTGGCTGCCTGTGTACGTGCGGTAGATACTTCACGTCCTGTTACCGGTGCATTGGCCGGAGTGGTAATGTCGAATCAGACAGAGTATCCTCAAGCCGTAGATGTAGTAGGATATAATTACACGGAAAATCGTTATGACGAAGACCATGCCACTTATCCTGACCGTGTGATTTACGGTAGTGAAACGGGTGTGGGAATTGAAGCTTGGCATGCGGTACGCGACAAGGAATTTATTTTCGGACAGTTCCTCTGGACGGGTACGGACTATTTGGGTGAATCAGGCAGATGGCCTTCCAGAGGTTTGTATACCGGTTTGTTGGACTTTGGCAGTTTCCCCAAACCACGCGGATACTTCCGAGCTTCGCTTTGGAGTGAGAAACCTGTGACTTACATCGGTACATATCCCAAGCACGACTGGGTATCAATGGATGCATGGGATTTGTGGAACTACGAACCGGGCCAGTTGATTCGGGTGGTTTGTTATACCAATGCACCGCAGGCTCGTTTGTTGCTGAACGGAAAAGAAGTGGGCCAGATGAAGCCTTACGACGATAAGAGCGGTATCATTTACTGGGATATTCCTTATCAGGATGGAGAATTGCGTGCAGAAGGTTGTGATGCAACTGGAAAGGTGCTTTCATCTTATGTAATCAAGACCTCAGGACGTCCATACGCCTTGCGGGCTACTGTGGATAAGGAAGTCTTGTCACCGGATAAGGCTACTGCACATGTAACGATCGAAGTGGTGGATGAACAAGGTACTATCGTAAAATTAGGCGATAACGACGTTACCTGTCAGATCGAAGGTCCGGCACGTTTGTTGGGACTGGAAGGTTCTAATAACGGAGATATGAGTGATTATACAGATAATCATCACCGTGCTTTCCATGGACGTTTGCTGGCTTATATCCAGACTACAGGTGAGAAAGGTGAGATTCGTGTGAAACTGACTTCTCCTCTCTTGAAAGGAACGGAAGTGGTATTGAAGGCTGAGTAATCCTCCTTAGGTAGTACTGCGGTACTTCCATGAAAGTACTGGAGTACTGCCAGGGAAGTACTTCGGTACTGCCTAAGAAGTACTGAAGCGTGCCGGCAGGCTGTCTGAAAAGCGCCTGCCGGCACGCTTTGTTTTCCGGCATCTGATAAAGTGATAGCCTGTTCGTGTTTCTGAAACAGGTGATTTGATTTTATAGGGAAGCCGGATAGTTTAAGTTTTCTTCGGTGAGCTGTTCCAGCACCTCATGCAAGAACTTGGCTGCTTCCCATTTGGCCATAGGAAGATTCATCATCAGATAATTTCCGCAGTCTTTTGCACTGGCTCCTGGCACTTCACCTTCATAATCGGCGATGAAGCGGAAGGTTTCTGTCATCAGCGGAGCAATGTCTTTAGATTGCAAATCACCTTTTACTATCAGGTAGTTTCCGGTCAGACAGCCCATTGGTCCCCAATAGATAATCTTGTCGGCCCATACCGGATGATTGCGCAGGAAAGTCGCTGCCAGGTGTTCAATGGTGTGGATAGCGGCAGGACCTAAGGCCGGTTCACGGTTAGGCTCTTTCATACGAATATCGAAGGTGGTAACGATTTCACCTCCAACTTCATCTTTGCGTGACACGAAAATACCGCGTTGCAAACGAATATGGTCTACTGTAAAGCTTGGTATCTTTTTCATAAAGCGATTATAGTTTGTTGGGTAATGCTTTCAGGAAAGTTTCAGTGACGTGGAAAGAACGGTCGGCCATTTCCCCCCAGAAATTCTGGTATTGTTCAAAGTGCTTGTCGGCTCCAGGAGTGTCACTGATGATGCGGAAACTGATGAAAGGAATCTGATAAAGGTAGCACACTTGGGCAATGGAAGCCGATTCCATATCCACAGCCAGTCCTTCCGGGAAGTTATGCTTGATTTCGTCCAGTTCGCTGCGGTCGGTAATAAACTTGTCGCCTGTACAAATCAGACCTCCGTGGATAGCCGTTTCTGTATCGAGTGAAAGGGCACACTGGAAGAGGGTTTCATTTCCCTGGAAGAAAGTAGGGAGACCCTGAATCTGTCCGTAGGCATTGCCTTCGCCGCACCATACGTCATGGTACACAATCTGCTGGCTGACTACTACGTCCATCACTTTCAGGCAGGTGTCGATTCCGCCGGCTACTCCGGTACTGATGATGCAGTCGGGCTGGAAGTTGCGGATAAGTTCGACCGTTCCGGCAGCGGCATTCACTTTGCCGATGCCACATTGCATCAGGATGATGGTATTTTGCTTGATGTTTCCTTCAATGTAGGTGAAGGGACCTTCTTTGCGTTCAGTCTTGTTCTCGAGTTGATTAGCCAGTTGCTTCTGTTCGGAAGACATGGCCGTAATGATTCCTATTTTCATGCGTTAAAAAAGATTTTCAGCGGCAAATTTACGACTTTTCAGGCAGTATTGTGTTATCTTTGCCTGCCGAAAACATTAATTATGAATAATATGAACTTGTTCAAGAAACTATTACCCGATGTAGTGGTAATCGTGCTTTTTGCCCTTATTTCGTTTGCGTATTTCTATCCTGCGGTAAATGAAGGACGAATTCTGGCTCAGCACGATGCGGTAGCCGGCATCGGTTCTGGACGTGAAATGAGTGAATACCTGGAGAAGACGGGGGAACGTACGCGCTGGACAAACTCCATTTTTGGAGGAATGCCTACTTACCAGATGTCTCCGAGCTATGACTCTACCGATACGTTGGGCTGGATTCAGCAGGTATATCATCTGTTCCTGCCTACTTACGTGTGGTATGTATTTGTCATGCTGCTGGGCTTCTACATCCTTTTGCGTGCATTTGATTTTAAAGTGTGGATGTCAGCCTTGGGTGCCATTATCTGGGCGTTCTCGTCTTATTTCTTCATTATCATTGCGGCCGGTCATATCTGGAAGTTTGTAGCACTGGCTTATATTCCTCCTACCATTGCCGGTATGGTGTTAGCTTATCGTGGTAAGCTGTTGGCTGGAGGGATTGTGACGGCCTTGTTTGTGGCCTTGCAGATTGTGGCTAACCATCCGCAGATGAGTTACTATTTCTTGTTTGTCATGCTGTTTATGGCCATTGCGTATGGAGTGATGGCATGGCGGGAGAAGAAGATGCCTCAATTTATCAAAGCCAGTGTGGTACTGGTAATTGCCGGTCTGTTGGGCGTGTGTGTGAACTTGTCAAACTTGTATCATACGTATGAGTACAGTAAGGAGACCATGCGTGGCAAAAGTGAGCTGGTAAAGGAGAATAGTGCAAACCAGACCAATAGCGGACTGGAACGGAGCTACATCACACAGTGGAGCTATGGCATCGGAGAAACTTTCTCGCTGCTGGTTCCGAATGTGAAAGGAGGGGCCTCTGTTCCTTTGGCTCAAAATGAGAAAGCCATGGAGAAGGCCGACCCTAACTATATGGGATTGTATAGTCAGCTGGGACAGTATTGGGGGGAACAGCCGGGTACTTCCGGTCCGGTATATGTAGGTGCCTTTGTCATGTTCCTCTTCATTCTGGGATTGTTTATTGTAAAAGGACCGATGAAGTGGGCACTGGTGGGTGGAACCGTATTCTCCATATTACTTTCCTGGGGACATAACTTTATGGGCCTGACGGATTTCTTTATTGACTATGTGCCCATGTACAGCAAGTTCCGTGCGGTATCTTCTATTCTGGTTATTGCAGAATTTACTATACCGTTGCTGGCCATTATGGCGTTAAAGGAAGTGGTAGAACGCCCGCAGTTGTGGAATGAATCACGTAAGTCGTTCTACATTACTTTTGCATTGACGGGAGGTCTTTCTTTGCTGTTTGCATTGGCTCCAGGCTTCTTCTTCCCTTCGTATGTGTCTTCTGCCGAAATGAACGCATTGCAGAATGCGATTCCGGCCGATCAGCTGGCTCCGATTTTAATTAATTTGGAGGAGATACGTAAGTCCATCTTTACTTCGGATGCCTGGAGAAGCTTCTTTGTCGTATTGATTGGAGCTGTGTTGTTATGGGGATACTGTGCCGGAAAACTGAAAGCACAGCTGCTGGTTGGTTTGCTGGCTTTGCTTTGTCTGGTAGATATGTGGAGTGTAAACAAACGCTATCTGTATGACGAGCAGTTTGTGGCAAAGGGTACGGAGATGCAGCCTTTCCTGGAACCTTCGGAAACAGACAAGCAGATACTTCAGGACAAATCTTTGGATTATCGTGTACTGAATCTGTCGGTCAATACCTTTAATGAGAACAATACAGCCTACTGGCACAAAAGTATTGGAGGGTATCATGCAGCGAAGCTTCGCCGTTATCAGGAGATGATTGATGAGCACATTCAGGGTGAAATTACGGCTCTGTATAAGACTTTACCCTCGGTAGGAGCTGATTTAAGTCAGGTAGGCGATACGTTGACTCCGGTGCTGAATATGCTGAATACACGTTATTTCATCATTCCGTTGCAGCAGGGTAAGACTATTCCGGTATTTAATCCTCATGCATTGGGTAATGCCTGGTTTGTTAACGAGGTGCAGTATGTGAACAATGCCAATGAAGAAATAGAAGCGCTGCATCAGGTAAATCCGGCCCACGTAGCAGTGGTAGATAAAAAGTTCCAGAACGAAGTGAAAGCTTCTGCAGGTGCAGACAGCCTGAGTACGATTCTATTGACAAGCTATGAACCTAATGCCTTGAAATATGAGGTAAACTCTCCGAAGGGCGGTACGGTAGTCTTTGCTGAGATTTACTATCCGGGATGGCGTTCGTTCATTGATGGAAAAGAGGTATCGCATGGTCGTGCAGATTATATCCTGCGTGCGATGAATGTGCCTGCCGGGAAACATGTAATAGAATTTACTTTCGACCCGAAATCACTCCATGTGACCGAGACCGTTGCTTTCATTGCATTGGGTATATTGGGCCTGGCAATTTTGGCAGCCATTGTATTGGCCATAAAGAAAAGTAAGAAGTAAACAGGCCGGGAAGTTTGTCTGAAGAAATAAAGGCGTTCCAGTGAAGAGGCTCAGGCCACTTAACTGGGACGCTTTTTAGTTTTCAAGGCCCGGATGACAAACCAGGCATGACGCAGCACGGTAGATATCATACCGTAATGCTTGCACATGATGCGGAAACGTTCTTTTAGGGAAGCTTTGTGGTTGCGTGTAGTCATTCCTTCATTCAGGTAGTCGATAAGCACCAGATGAGTGTGGTGGAGTACCTGGCTTTTCTTCATGATTCGGATGCACCAGTCAAAGTCTGCAGAAAAACGATAATGAAGGTTGTAGGGCTCTACAAGGTCACGTCGTGCGAAGAAAGCCTGGTGACATACGAGCATGCCTTCCTTGAAACTTTTCCAGTTCAGGTTTTCTGGAGGAGCCAGGCGGCGCATGTGCAGGAAGTGTCCTTCTTCGTCCACAATGGCTGTGTCACCATACAGCACATCCGGAAGTGTGGGCTCTGTAATGGAGTGCACCATCAGTTGGAGAGTATCGTCTTCATGCAGTTCGTCACCTGCATTCAGGAAGCAAAGGTAATCACCGGTGGCCAGCTTGATTCCCTTGTTCATGGCATCATACAGTCCTTTATCTGGCTCACTGATTACGGTATGTATATGTTCCTTGTATTGTTCAATGATTTGTAAAGTTCTGTCTTTGGAACCTCCGTCCACGATGATGTATTCCACATTCTTGTAGGTCTGGGTGATGACACTCTGAATAGTGTCTTCCAGTACGGCTCCGGCATTATAGGTAACCGTGATGATGGAAAACTTCGGATGTAAATGATGAATGTTATGCATTTTTTCCGGTGATGTGGTTGTATATTTGAATGTATTGGCTGGCTACAGTTGCTTCAGAGTAGGTTGTCACAGCCTTGCGATAGGCTTCGGAGCTTAATGTTTCGTAGTCTCCCTCTGTCAGCGTCCAGCAAATGCCGTTGGCCAGGTCGTCAGCCGATTTATATTGGGCCACGTAGCCATTGTGTAAATGGTCAATCATTTGCGGAATACCTCCTACATTAAATCCTACACAAGGAATGCCACAGGCCATTGCTTCGACAATGGTATTCGGTAGGTTATCCTGCAAGGAAGGAGTGACGTAGAGGTCGACGGCATTGTATATATCTACCAGCTCTTTTTCATTGCTCACGTAATTCATGGGATAGATAGGGAAGGGGAAGAGAGATTTGCACTGTTCGGCCTGACTTCCTAATACCACTACTCCTAATTGCTGACTCAATTCCGGTTCCTGTTGAGCCAGTAGTTTGCATGCCTTAATCAGGTAGTCTATTCCTTTACGCTTATCCGTAATCTTCATGGAGCCGAACAAAAGAAGCTTCTTGTCGGTGGGCAGATGCAGCTTCTCGCGTGCGAATTTTTTGGCACGCGGCTTGAACAGGTTGGTATTAATCGCATTAGGAATATTTGTAATGGTGTGTCCTTGCAGCAGGCTGCTTCTGCGTGCCATAGATTCCAACCATCGGCTACAAGCTATAAACGTAATGGGAGCCGTAGCGTAGAGTTTTTGCTTTTTATGGAACGTCTTTTCCGACAAGTCATGATGATGAGGCTTCAGTAGAAGCGGACAGTCATGACATTGTGCGGTATATTTCTCGCATTCTCCGGAATAATGGCAGATGCCGGTGAAAGGCCACATGTCGTGCATGGTCCATACCACAGGCTTTCCGGAAGCAAGAATCCGTTGGATATCTTTCAAGGAAAGCATGCCTTGGTTAATCCAGTGCAGGTGAATCACATCTGCCTGACGGAACTCTGGTAAGGAGGTAATATCTGTACCTGTGTTGGCAATATCCACTGCAAAAAGGTTATGCCGTTTGAAGCCGTTGGCTGCCCAGATGACAATTCGTTCCCAGGTGAACTGCCAGATTCTGAGCCATGATTTCTTGAGGGCAACCACCGTCACCTGATCGGTTTGCTTGTTACGGACCAGCATCTTGGCTTTTATTCCGTTGTTCTTTAAAGCTTCCATCAGTCGGTTGGCTGCGATGGCAGCTCCTCCGATGCGTTCTGCGGTGTTGATGATCAGTACTCTCATAGCGTATAGTTTAATTTTTCTGCAAAGTTAGGAGTTTTTTGTACTTATGTGCAACAGTCTTTGGGCAATTTCCTTACTGAAAATTTCCAGATTGAATCGTTTTTCTCCCAGCTTTCTGGCATTTTTCCCCATTTCTCCGGCCTTTTCGGGGTGAGTAGACAGGTAACGGATGGCTTTCACCCATCCTTCTACATCTCCATATTCCACGGCGATGCCGATACCTTCTTTTTCTATATCAATTTCGAAGTTCGGATTCTTTGAGCAAACAACCGGTATTCCTAAAGCGTATGCTTCCACTAATGTAGTTAGTCCTACCGTGTAAGGAAAATCCAGACAGCAGATGACGATGGCTTTCTTTCGGGCTACTTTCTTGGCCAGTTCATAAGGAATAACTCCTTCGGTATAGTGAATGCAGATGTCGTCTGTCAGTGTCAGACTGTCAGCTATCTTTTTGTAGTTGAGATTTCCACATTCTTCTGCAATAAAGACTTCCAGATTCTCATCCGTTTGTGAGAAAGCTTGTAGCATGGTTTTCAGGTCACGGTTCTCTTTTCCTGTGGAGATGAAACCTTCACGTGGTTCAGCGGGCAGCTCTTTCAATAAGTGGTCGTAAAAAGCTAAATCAGGTCCCCAATGAATGAGTTCCAGCTTGTGCTCCGGGACTTTATGAGTTGCGATGGAGTCTTGAATCAGTTTACGACTGAAGAGAAACATGTGGTCAATTCCCCGGTAAAAGAAACGGGAAATAGTCTCTTTCAAACGATTGGGCGATTTACGCAATGCCGTATGATGCCATACGACAATTGGTTTCCGGTATAGCCCCAATGCTCGCAGGAAGATAATTAATTCCAGTCCACGGAAAGATGTACCGTAAAGCACTTCGTATTTCTCTTTGCAGAAAAGTATTTCCTTTGTGGTATAAAGCATCAGTTTCCATCGGGTTACATAAGGCTTATACCGATGCATGACAGACTGGATGCCGTACTTTTCTAATAACGGCAGACCATAAAGAATATGTCCGGGAAACCGGAAATCTTTCCATTCTTCGTAACTTTCCCGTGTAAGGCGGGTATGGTAGAAATAAATCTTGAGCTTTGAATTCATTTTATCTCCAAATTAGCGCCATTTGTTGCGTCCTAACCATTTATTAATGCGGTTTGCCAATGCTTTACCGATGTTCTTGAAATTTCCGTGACGCAGGTTCAGGTATAATTCTTCGAAGGAGCGTCCAATTTTTATCCATGGGTGTCCCCATGCCATGATACGGAACATGCGGTTCTTGTATCCTACATTCTCAATGATGTATCGTGGGTGTTTGAGCGGGAAGTTCAATTCATGGCGTTGCATGGTGAAGATTCGCCGGTAACCTCTGGGCAGCAGGTCATTACTTCCTCCGAAATGGGTAGACCCGGCTGTGGCTCCCAAGTTATTGATCATGTTTTTAGCCGGGACAATGCTCAGACCAGAGTTGAAGAATATGGCTGCATGGAAAATAGTTTCGTAATATGCTTTTCCGCTTTCCCGGTGGTGTCGGCAGAATTCAATGAATTCTTTCTGATATTTTCGTTCTTTGATATAGTCTTTCAGTTGTTGCAGGTTAAAATCGTCATCCAGGAAAGTATAATATTCATCCCACTGATCGATGACGCGACGCCAGCTGGCCCATCCGGAAATAGAGAAGGTGGTAGCAAAGAAATAATCATATGGCATATCTTTACTGATTTCATCGTAGTTTGTACCGGTTATCATACTGATACGTGTGTCATCTGCGTATTTATCTAACAATTCCTTGCAGAATGGGAAAAATGATAATGATGGAATATCATCATCTTCCAATACAATACATTTGTCAACAAAAGAGAATGCCCATTTCTGGGAAAGATACTCAGAGGGGTCGCAACCAAAATTCTTTTCCTGATACCATTGATATACTTCACATTCCCAGTCGATTTCATCTACTACCTTCCGGCAAGCCAGGATGCCAGGCATATCTTTTTCTTCTCTTGGTCCATCCTGATAAAGAAATAATCTGGAGGGGCGTGCCTTTTTTATCTGCTCAAATACGGCTGCGAGGGGCTCTGGCCGATTAAAAAATAAAATTAGTACGGCTATATCAATAGACGGCGGATAGCCGGTGTAGTTGACAGGGACGGTATGTACAGGGATGTAATATTTCATGATGTGATAAAATTAAAAATGAAAGTTTATTTCATTAGTTTTTGGTGTCTTTGTTTTCAGCAAGTGTATCGAATGACAATGCTTCTGGATAATGATTTACTACCTGAGCCTGCTCTTCTTCATTGAAGCGGTGCAGTTTCGGGTAATTGTACTGGAGAAACTCTTCCAGTCCTTGAGGAGCTGCTAAAGTTAATGGACCGAATTTCACCGGCTCCAACTGGTTCAGACTTTTTTCCGTCACGTGGTCGGTCTTGGTCATGACATTATTGAAGTAGCGGGTCTTTCGTGTATTGAAAAACGTTTGTGCCCCTGTCAGGAGTCGGAAAATGGTCTTTTTGGGTAAAAGTACGTCGATAAGATAGTTAGCCAGACATCCTATAAATCCCCGGTTGGTTGGATTTTCTATCTCACAAGGGCGGCAATGCTTCCAGAGCCAGGCTTCTTTTCCAATCAGGCAGCAGTTCAGGAACTTGACCAGCTCATGCTGGATTTTCATCAGCCGGCGATTGTCAGGAATGCGGTCGAAAGGAAAAATATCGACAAAAATACCCTGATGCATAGGCACATTCTTGAAAAGTCCTTCCACGAAAAGGGTGTGATTCTTTTTAACCTTGGCAAAGTAGTAAGGAGTATGCGGGTCCGTTTCTATCCATGAGAGAAAATAGCGGGAATCTAGTTCCTGAGGAGCAATTTTCAGGAAGCGGTTATAATCTTCCCGTTTCATTCCAATGTCTATGTCGTCATCCCATGGAAGGATGGCTTTGTCATACAGTGCACCAATGGCTGTTCCTCCAATCACGAAGAACGGAATCTGATGCTTCTCGCAGATGCGTACGATTTCGCCGAGTATTTCATATAAAGCTTTGTGCAGCTGTTCCAACTCTTGCGGGGTATATTTTCTGGAGCATGTGTTCATGGAAATATTTTAATTAAGCAGTATTCACTATACTTTCTGCAAACTTAGTGAATCTCGTTTTTTCAGCCAAGTTTGTATGTTAAAAACTAGGTAGTCAGGATATTTTTTATTGCTTTAAATCAAAGGTAGAGCAACGATAGGAAAAGATGAACGGATAAAAAAATCCACGAATCATACCTCGTACTCCTTGTGCTTTCTCTTTTACCGGATAAATTGTCTGGCGGTGCTTCATGCACAGACGGCAAAGCTTCAGCAAGGAAATCACGTCATTCTTTAGCATTAGTGTAGCCATCTGATGTAGCAGTGGGTAGAGTGAGGGTTCGGAATGCTCACGCACAAATGTGTAAAACCGTTTCCAGTTTGGTTTCTGCTGGAGTTTACGGTAGTTTCTGAATCCATACAGATAAGGCTGGTAAGTCGGCTTTTTCTTGCTTTTAGGAAACAAGTCCAGGTTTTGTTTGAGTGCAGCCTCATTTTCGTGAGAGCGATGCCAGTTAAGCGGTTCGTTTACTTTGACGATGCCTCGATGGTCGCAGAGGTAGGCACTGACGGCAATACTCCAGTCATAGAAAAACTTGTCTACCCAGATTTCTTCTCGTTGAAGGAATTCACGGCGTACAAGCATGGTATGACCTGCGATGCCTGCAAACAATAAAGCTTCCGGCGCATATTGTGAACTGACAATATGAGCTGTTTCCATACGTTCTCCTCGTAAATGGGCGGAAAAACAGAGGTTGTAATCTCCAATAGCCTGCACTTGTTTCTGTATTTTCTCAGGCATCCAGACATCGTCCTGGTCAGAAATCGCTATCAGGTCGGCAGTGGCCCGCATGCAGGCGGTCTTGAAGTTAAGATTGAATCCCAGATTATGTGTATTCTCAATGACTTTCATGAAAGGGACTTTGGCCTCATATTCTTGTAAGATGGCCAGGGTGGTATCGGTAGAACAGTCATCCTGCACAATCAGTTCTTGAATGGGGTAGGTCTGTGCCAGAATGGAATCCAGTTGCTGACGCAGGTATTTCTCTCCATTGTAGGTACACATTACTACGGCTACGGTAGGGGATATCATTTTTTCGGTCATTTTATGTTAGGATAGTTTCTTTTTAAAGATATAGTTCAGGGCCTCTTTGAAAGTGGCTGAACCACTCAACCACATAACCAGAGGATAAAGAATTCCTGCCAATAAGATTTTTGCAGTAATCAGCAGATACAGGTTGGTGAGGGGATGTGTCAGGAAATGGACTCCTGCCATGATCATGGCGGCGATGAGGCCAAATGAAAACACGTCCTTGATGGCGTGGAAAAGGCTTAGTCTGATTTCACGCCATACAAAGTAGTGCCATGCCAGCAGCCAGCCTACGTTGATGGCAATGTAGACTTTAATCATGTACTGTATGCCGTAAGGATAAAGCAGATACATAACGACGAGTTGGCTGACTCCCTGTGCAATGGTATTCCACATGAACAAGTTGGATTTCCCTTTGCTGATAAGCAGGTTGGTATAAAGGCTGGTTACGGGCAGGAAAGCCCCTCCAATGGCCAGCAGTTGCAGGATATAGGCACTGGGAAGCCATTTGCTTCCGATAGTCAGTGTAATCATTTCCGGAGCAATAAGTGACAAACCAAGCATGACCGGAAAAGAAATGAATGCCGTGAAACGAAGCATCTTACGGAAAATACGGCACTGACGTTCGTTGTCGTCGGCTACCTGGCGTAATACCGGCAGGGCTACGCTGCTTACCATTCCTGTAATCAGAGAGTGCCCCATCAAATTCCATTTGTTGGCCTGATTAAACTGCCCGACTTCCCGCTCTGAGTAATAACGTCCTAAGATAATGGAAAACAGGTTGTTGTTGATGTGATTGAAAATGTTGGTCAGCAGAAGTTTGCTACTGAAACTGACCATGCTTTTCAGCGGTCGGAAATCAAACTGGAGAGTCGGTCGCCAGGGAGAGAAATACAGGTAACACAGATTGATGACAGATACATATACAATGCTTTGCGTGGCAATACCCCAGTAAGAGTAGCCTAACAATGCCATTGCTACTCCCGTACATCCTGATACCACCAGTGCAATGATACTGGATAAAGCTTTCTGCTTTACCATCAGGTTGCGAAATAAGTAAGCACTGTGAGGAATTCCCAGGCTGGCGATAAAGAACCCGATAAATGAGTAACGTGCCAGCGGAATCAGTTCGTTGTTACGATAAAAGTCTGCAATCAGTGGTGCACATCCGGCCAAGATAAGATAGAGTGTAAGGCTCAGCCCACTACAGAACCAGAATACCGCATTGTAATCCTGGTGACTGATTTCCTTTTTGTTGACCAAGGCTGCGGTGAAACCGCTTTCTTGTAAAGAACCGGCTATCAGTGAGAAAATGCTCAGCATCCCTACCATTCCGTAATCACTATCGTTCAGGATACGGGCAGTAATGATGCCGAATGCCAGATTCAGCACCTGCATGGCCCCATTGTTGATTCCTCCCCAGAGCAATCCTTTGGCCGTTTTTTCTTTTAAAGAGTTTTCGGGCATTCTTGTTTCTTATGGAACAGACGACGCAGACCTCCGTTGTGTTTCAACGGAAATCTGCGTGCGTGTGTAAAAAATAGAAGGAAGGAGAGCAAAGGTTATTTTACTTCGCTTCCTGGTTTTACTTCGTTCAAAGTAGTGGTAACAGATAGTGAACCGTCAAAGTTTTCTGCGCTGAGAATCATACCCTCGCTCACCAGACCGTTCTTGAACTGACGAGGAGCTAAGTTTGCGATAAACAGCACTTGCTTGCCTACCAGGTCTTCCGGTTTGTAATGCTGAGCAATACCGCTGACGATGGTACGGTTTTCCAGTCCGTCGGCAATCTTGAATTTCAGCAGCTTCTTCATCTTAGGTACGTTTTCGCATTCCAATACAATACCTACACGGATGTCGAGTTTCTCAAATTCTTCGAAAGCAATGGTCGGTTTAATCGGATTTGCCTTGTAATTGGCTGCTTCGTTGGCCTTCTTGGTAGCCAGCAACTTATCTACCTGTGCTTGAATGACGTCGTCTTCAATCTTTTCGAACAACAGTTCAGGCTTGTTCAGCTGATGGCCTTCTGCCAGCAAGTCTGTACGTCCCAACTGTTCCCAGTCGAAGCTTTCCATGTTCAGCATCTTGCGCAGTTTTTCAGAACTGAACGGCAGGAACGGTTCAAAAGCAATGGCCAGGTTGGCAACCAACTGCAATGAAATGTTCAGGATAGTAGCCACACGTGCCATGTCGGTCTTAGCCAGTTTCCATGGTTCTGTATCTGCCAGGTATTTGTTTCCGATGCGGGCCAGGTTCATGGCTTCTTTCTGTGCATCGCGGAATTTGAATACATTCAGCAGTTTTTCTACTTCTTCTTTTACGTCGGCAAATTCTTTCAGTGTTTCACGGTCGTAGTCGTTCAATTCACCACAAGCCGGAACCTTTCCATCGAAATATTTGTGAGTCAGTACCAATGCACGGTTCACGAAGTTACCGTATACTGCTACCAGTTCGTTGTTGTTACGAGCCTGGAAATCTTTCCAAGTAAAGTCGTTGTCCTTAGTTTCCGGAGCGTTGGCAGTCAGCACGTAGCGCAATACATCCTGTTTGCCAGGGAAGTCCTGCAGGTACTCGTGCAACCATACTGCCCAGTTGCGTGAAGTTGAAATCTTGTCACCTTCCAGGTTCAGGAATTCATTAGAAGGCACGTTGTCCGGAAGGATGTAGCTTCCTTCCGCTTTCAACATGGCCGGGAATACGATACAGTGGAACACGATGTTATCTTTTCCAATGAAATGAATCAAGCGTGTTTCAGGGTCTTTCCACCATTTCTCCCATGAATCGGGCAACAGCTCTTTTGTGTTAGAGATATAGCCGATAGGTGCATCGAACCATACATACAATACTTTTCCTTCTGCACCTTCTACCGGAACCGGAATACCCCAGTCAAGGTCGCGGCTTACGGCACGAGGCTGCAGCCCCATATCCAGCCAGCTCTTGCACTGTCCGTACACATTCGGACGCCATTCCTTGTGGTCTTCCAGAATCCATTTGCGCAACCAGCCTTCGTGTTTGTCAAGTGGCAAATACCAGTGTTTGGTTTCCTTCATGACAGGCTGGCTTCCGCTGATGGCACTTTTCGGGTTAATCAGTTCTGTAGGAGAAAGTGTACTTCCACATTTTTCACACTGGTCACCGTAAGCACCTTCTGCATGGCAGCGAGGGCATTCTCCCGTGATATAACGGTCAGCTAAGAATGTGTGAGCTTCCTCGTCATAATATTGCATGGAAGTTTTTTCGATAAACTCATGCTTGTCATACAATTTACGGAAAAAGTCTGATGCTAACTGATGATGAGTGGGTGAAGAGGTACGTCCGTACACATCGAATGAAATACCGAACTCTTTAAAAGAATCCTTAATGAGGGTGTGATAACGGTCCACAATATCCTGTGGAGTTACACCTTCTTTTTTAGCGCGGATAGTGATGGGCACTCCATGTTCATCCGAACCTCCGATAAAGAGCACGTCTTCTTTTTTCAGGCGCAGATAGCGCACGTAAATATCGGCCGGCACATAAACCCCTGCCAGATGACCGATATGGACCGGACCGTTGGCGTATGGCAGAGCCGATGTAACGGTCGTCCGTTTAAAGTTCTTTTCCATATACGTATATAGTTTATTCTAAGTTGCAACCTTACGATGTGCAAAGATACGATTTATTTGGAAATTATTCTTTTTTGCGGCGTGCGAAGCGAACTTTTCGGAGTAGGTTTAAGATATAGAAAGTAAATGGCCTTGAGTAAACCACTAATTTTTTCAGTAAGTTTTAAATGAACTGATAATGCAAAATTTGCACGTTATTAAAAAAAATTATTTCTTTGCAGAAACATTACCGACCGTTTATCAGTAGGAATGTTATTTTTTAATTACGAAGAGCGTTTTTAGTGATATTATTCTTGTACAGAAAATCGCCAATTTTCAAAGCCAATCAAGAATAATAGACAACAAAACGCTCACCCCTTTTGTATTATATTCCTAGGAAGGAGTATATCCATAAAGGCGTGGGCTGTCTATTATTATTTGGTTGGTGGGCGTTTGGCGATGCCTCTGTACAGATAAGAAATTAAAACAGTTCCCACGCTTCTTCTTTTGTCAAAATCCGTCAGGGGAATTACGGGCATTATTTATTCAAATGGTCAATAAATTTATTGCAATCATTGCGTTATGCTGTTGTTTCTTGACCGCATCAGCACAGCACACTGACAAATTGGACAAAATCAGGTTGGGGGTTAAAGGAGGAGTGAATATTTCCAACATGCATTATTCTAATCTTGGCGGACATGATGCTGGAGGAATAACTTCTGGTGTAGGAGGTATCTTTACTGAATTTGATTTAGGTTCAGCTCGTAAATTTTCTATTCGTCCTGAGTTGCTTTTTTTGACTCGTGGTTCAGAGGTTGATGGAATTGATGTGTATGGCGATAAATTCAATTATAAGTTAAAAGCCAAGTATACGGACATTCGTATTCCTGTAATTTATAATTTCAATAATCCGGAAAAAATAAGTCCATACATTTATCTAGCTCCGATTTTCAGTTTTACACGTGGAGGAGAAATAAACTATACTACTTATGATATGAATGAACCAATGCTGTGGCCTGCATTGGATATGACTAACGCCAATTTTTCCAAATTCGATTTCAGCGCAGCGGCAGGTGTCGGTATAAGAATACCCGTGCGGATAACAGACACAAAGAAACTGTTCTTTGCTCTGGAGGCTAATTATCAATATGGCTTTACCGATACTTATGGAAGTAAAGAAAAAGATGGAAGTGCTATTTCTTTAAACCGTAATATCTATAATATTACCGGGAATCGTAAAAATCGTAGTTTTGAAATATCAGCTTCTTTATCAGTACCATTAAGCATATTCAAGAAAACTAAGAAAAAGAAAACTGTACCAGCTTATACGCCAGTTTCAGTGATGGAAAAAGAACCTGAACCTGTTGCAGAAAAGATAGAAGAAAAACCTTGTTATACACTTGATGAAATTATGCAATTGCTTTCTGATAAGCAATCTATTATAGGTAAGACTATCTGTGCCATTGAACAGATAAACTTTGCATTTGGAGAAAGTAGTATTAGCAAAGATTCATACGACTATCTTGACAAAATTGTATTATTGATACAGCAGGGAAATTTTAGAATGGAAATAAAAGGTCATACTGACAATGTTGGAAATGAGAATTTTAATCTGGAGCTTTCAAAGAAAAGAGCGGTGGCCGTATATTCCTATTTGATAAAAAAGGGAGTGACTCCAGACAGATTATCATATAGTTATTATGGCATGAGTAAACCTATCACAAGTAACGATACTGAGGAAGGACGGAAGATAAATCGTCGTGTGGAGTTTGAGATATTAAAATAACGGACAAAAACAGGAGGAAAATCTTATGAAATTGAAAGATATAAAATTGTACATTTCTCTTTTTATATTTACACTTGTCATGTCAGGTTGCATATCAGACGGAGATGAGACGTATGTACTTGAAGAACCTGGAATAGAAGCTTCGAAAATGATTATCGGAGGATGGAGAAAATCAAATGTCAAGGTACTGGATGAAGACGGTAATGAGGTACATAACAGTGCAATAGAAGGAAGTCTGGAAGAAATGCCTGACATCATATTCGATGAAGAAGGGAATTATATTATTACCTATGCTGACGGCAAAACTGAAACTGGAAAATGGAATATTTCCGATGATGAAGAGTACTTATATCTTGATGGAACGAATTGGGAAATATATTCATTTGGGGAGGATAAGTTGGTAATCATTTATGAATATTTTTATAAGGGTAAGTATTATTACATTATGTATATCTTCGATAGAGCTTTCTCGCCTGCACCAGAGGAAGGAGGAGAGGACGGTGATGTACCCGAATTAGGTGACGTGTCTGACAATAATCCATATAAACCATGGGGGAAAAATCTGGTTTCTAAAATTACTCTTACACGAAGATATACAGATGATAACACGGTAAGTAAGACAGTGTATCTGTTCCAATACGACAAAAAATCTCGAATCATAGAATATACGGAACAGAGTTACAACACTCTTAACAATACAGTGATAAAAACAAACAAATTCAATTTTAAGTACGATGATAGCAAGGTATATCTGTATTATAATGGAGAATTGATGAATTATGGTGTGATAGGTGCAAACGGATACCTCACCACATTGTATGAAGGTAATTCAACTACGGTAAATAGTACTTTCAGATACGATAGTGACGGGTATGTTACTTATTTGAAAACTGACAATCAGGAATGGGAGCCGGTTTATAAAAGTAGCTCTTGGATAGGGAATAAAGACATGATTTCACCAGAAAAAGGTGGAGATGTTTTAAGTTATAATTCTGATGCGCTGAACAATATATCCGTTGACTTTAATGGTCTAGTTACTACCAGCTACCAATGGGAGTGGTTTATGCACTACGATTATTCGGGAGTCGTTTTCGGATTGTTTGATTTCTATGGAAAGAGAACTCAGCAGATTGCTACGAAGGTTGTAAGAGGAGTTCATTGGACAGATGAAATGACGGATTGGAATATTAAGGATTCTGCTATTGGTGACTATGTCATTACATTATATCAGATGACTAGAACCGGTCTTAACAACCCGTTTGTAGCCACATACGAAGTAGAGTACTACGAATAAGCAGGAACAAACCTTAATTATTACACGCACATTCGTTTATTATCATAAAACGGATGTGCGTTTCTTATATGATATGTCTTTATGTAAATCCCTGTTTATTGAATAGATTTTTATGTTTCCCGTGAGGGAAACGTAGGTTTCTCAGTGCGAAACCGTATGTTTCTGGTTCGGAAAACGTATGTTCTTCTGTGGGGAAACGTAGAAAATGTAAAGGGATTCTTCAAAAAAGACAGAAAAGTTCTATATTTCATCATCGTAAGCATGCTTTGTTTATTTCTGAATCTTATTAATAGATATTTTTAAGACTTAAAAATCAGTCTTTAAAAGTGATGAAGAGAAGAAAAATGCATATTTTTGTATTCGAAACTAAAATCCTTAAATAAATAGTATGGGAAAAATCGCTGGTTTTATTTGTTCATGGTTTAAAATTTCTTTAATCAATATAGGTTATAATTTTTGGGAGGAATATCGTTGATTTCTGAAAAATAAAAGCATTGTACACAACAATAGACTTAGTTTGCGCTCCTCTGCGAATAGAGGAAGGAAATGGCTTTTTGGGATTACTGCAGAAACGGTTTTTTTTTTATATAAATATGTAAACTTTAAATTTGATACAATGAGACATCTAATTTTATGTAGTGTAATGTGGTTATGTGGACTGATGATGGCAGTAGGCCAGAATGTTCCACAAGTGATTCCTGCTTTGCAGCAGTGGAAATCGGCAAAAGGAAAACTGGTGCTTCCGGAAACTGGAAAAGTGGTAGTTTCTTCGGAGGAAGAAAATGAACTGAAAGAGGAAGCTGAAATCCTGGTACAGGACTTAAAGGAAATGTTTGGCTGGGAGTATAGTGTCGCAGTAGGAAAGAAAGAAAAAGGTACGGTCTATCTGACTTTGAGTAGTCCGGACAAAACTTTGGGTGAAGAAGGATACCGGATGAATATTCAGGGTGAGGTTACGATTGAAGCACCTACCCCCAAAGGGGTTTTCTGGGGTACGCGTACTTTACTCCAGATGATTCATAACCAGCCGGAGGGGCTGATGAAAGGACGGGCTACAGACTTTCCTTTATATCCGAACCGAGGATTCATGATTGATGTGGCTCGTAAATTCTTTACAATGGACTATTTGCGTGATTACGTTAAGATTCTTTCATTCTATAAATTGAATGAATTGCAGGTACATTTGAATGACAATGGTTTTGTGGAATTTTTTGGAAATGACTGGAACAAAACCTATGCGGCTTTCCGTTTGGAAAGTGAACGTTTTCCAGGGTTGACAGCTAAGGATGGTTCTTATACAAAAGAAGAATTCCGTGATTTCCAAATTATGGCAGCACGTTATGGCATTAATGTGATTCCGGAGATTGATGTACCAGCTCACTCATTGGCCTTTACGCAATATAATCCGCGTCTGGCTGCTGATAATAAAGAATACGGTATGGACCATTTAGATTTGTACAAACAAGAGGTTTATGATTTTGTGGATACCTTGTTCGATGAATATTTATCAGGAGAGAATCCCGTGTTTGTAGGACCGGAGGTGCATATCGGTACAGATGAGTATAACCAGAAAGAGTCGGAACAATTCCGTCATTTTACAAATCATTATCTTGATTTCGTATCGAAATACGGTAAGACTCCGCGTTTGTGGGGGAGCTTGAATGTGATGAAGGGAAATACTCCTGTCGATTTGAAGGGTAAGGTGGTGAGCGCATGGAACTATGACTGGATGGATGTGCAGACTTGTCTGGATGCAGGTGCTAAGGTGGTGAATTTGTGTGATGGACTGCTGTATCTGGTGCCTGCGGCACACTATTATTATGACTTTTTGAATTATCAATGGCTGTATGAAAACTGGATGCCGGAAATGATGAGGGCGGATGATCCGAAGATGACTGTACGTCATCCTAACTTTTTAGGTGCTATGCTGGCGGTTTGGAATGACCGTGTGGGCAATGGTATTAGCGAGCAGGATGTACATTACCGCACTTTCCCAGGTTTGCAGGTGGTGTGTGAAAAGATGTGGAAGGGTGAAAATGCGGATAAAGTACCTTTTGAACAGTTTATGGCGCTTTGTGCTACTACTCCTGAGGCTCCAGGTATAAATTTGTTGGCCAAGGTAGATAAGCAGACTACACTGATTGAAGCAGGAAAAGAGGTGACTTTGTCAGGAACAGAAGTGTTGACTACGGAAGTAGATGAAATAGGCTATCCTTATGCGGTAGAATTTGAATTATGTTCGGATGCCTCATCCAATATTGATGCGATACTGTTCAAAGGTCCTCATTCTGAGTTTGTTTCTAATTGGCAGAATACCGGCAAGTTTGCCTTCCGTCGTGATGGGTATGAATTTGTATTCCATGCGTATCGCTTGCCTGCCGGACAGTGGACAAAGGTAAGAATTGAAGGTGACGTGAAAGGTACTTCTCTGTTTGTGAACGGACAGCTTCAGGAAAGATTGGAAGGCCGTGTTGGTGAGGTGTATAATGAAAAACGGCAACGGAAAGATCGTTTCTGGTATCAGGAAACCTTGATTTTCCCATTGAGGCAGTTGGGAGATACTAAGATGGGATTTAAGGGAAAAGTTAGAAATTTAGTATGTATTCCACTTTAATATTGTAAATGTTATGATGAAAATTTATCGTTTTTTGATGGTCCTGGGACTTCTGGTATGGGTGACTCAGAATGTGTCTTCGCAAAGCAGATACGATAAAGACAAGCTTTATAATGTGTTCCCTGCAAAAGTATCAAATAAGGTACTGGGCTATGATAAGGGCCCGTCTGTAATATTGAAATCACTGAGCAAGGACGACCAGAAACAGCAGTGGAACATCAACGAGTTGTCTGGAAGTTTCCGCTTGGTAAATGTATTTGAAGACAAGGCGCTGAGAGCTGATGTAGACCATAAGACATTGGTCGTTACAGAGGTAAACGGAAGTGATGAGGCGCAGTTGTGGAGCATACAGGAAACCGCAAACGGGGTAAGACTGGCTCCGGCTAATACTCCATCGCTTATGTTGGTATGTCAGAAGGACGGCCGTCTGCAGTTGATGGACAGAAAGAAGGCTGAAACGATGGAAGCTTCTTTGTTCCAGATACGGGTGAGTACTGTGCCTATGCCCGAAGGAGCTGGTATGGCTGCACGTGAAAAAGTGTACTGGGAAGATGAAACTCGCTTTGAAGAAAATAAGGAAGTAGGTCATGCCACGTATATGCCTTATCCTTCAGAGAAAGATATGTTGGCAGACAAGGCTTTCTATGACCGCCCTTGGGAGGAAGTACATAACTCTGCCTATATGCTGCTGAACGGTACATGGGCTTTCCATTGGGTGTCAGAACCCTCACAACGTCCGCTGGATTTTTATAAGGAAGATTTCGATGTATCGGGATGGGACCGTATTCCTGTGCCGTCTAACTGGGAAATGCAGGGATACGACCGTCCGATTTATGCCAATGTAGAATTCCCGCATGCCAACACACCGCCTTATATTCAGGCACGTAAAGGTTTTAACGATGGCGGAAAGAACTATGGTATCAATCCGGTAGGTTCGTATGTACGTACGTTTAATTTGCCGGAAGGCTGGGATGGAAAACGTACTTTCATTCATTTCGGTGGTATTTACAGTGCAGCTTTTGTGTATCTCAACGGAAAATATGTGGGCTATTCACAAGGAGCAAACAATGTAGCTGAGTTTGATGTGACCAAGTACCTGAAACCGGGCGAAAATCGTCTGGCTGTGCAAGTGTTCCGCTGGTGTGACGGTTCTTATCTGGAATGTCAGGATATGTTCCGCATGAGTGGTATCTTCCGTGATGTGTATTTATATAATGTACCGAAAGTCAGCGTGCGCGACCATTACATTACTTGTCTATTGGATAAAGACAAGAACTATAAAAGTGGAACCATGAATGTGAAGTTGTCTTTGGATAACCGTGACAAGCTGAAGGGTACCAAGAATCTGCTGGTGCGTCTGTTAGATCCGGAAGGCCGTAAGGTAGCCGAATCGGAAGTGGCTGTGAAATACGCTCCTTCTTCTCCGGTAAGTACGGCTAATGTGTCATTCGATTTGACAGATTTGTCTTTGTGGACTGCTGAAACTCCTACCTTGTATACTGTGCAAGTGATACAGCGTCAGGGAGGAAAAGATGAAATGGCTTTCTCTACGAAGTACGGTTTCCGTGACATAGAGGTGAAAGGCTCATTACTTTACTTGAATGGCAAACGAGTGTTCTTCAAAGGAACCAACCGTCACGATACGCATCCGATGTATGGTCGTGCGGTGACAACAGAGTCTATGTTGTGGGATGTGCTGACTATGAAACAGAACAATATTAATACGATTCGTACGTCGCATTATCCGAATGCAGCCAAAATGTATGCTATGTTTGACTACTATGGTTTGTACACAATGGATGAGGCTGACCTGGAAGACCATGCCAACCAGTCTATCAGTGACATGCCTTCCTGGATACCTTCATTCGTGGATCGTATTGACCGCATGGTGCTGAGAGACCGCAATCATCCGAGTGTGATTTTCTGGAGCTTGGGTAATGAAGCCGGAGGAGGAGCCAACTTCCGTGATTGTTATGACGCAGCTAAAAAGCTGGATAGTCGTCCGGTACATTATGAAGGCACACGTGACGGAAAGTCATACGGTGGTAACCGCTTCAGTGATTTCTACTCCAAGATGTATCCGAGCATGGACTGGATGGATGAGCATGTAAGTGCGTTTGAAAAACCGCTCTTCGTATGTGAATATGCGCATGCCATGGGAAATGCTATCGGTAACCTGAAAGAATATTGGGAAAGTATTGAAGGCAGTACGGCTACTATCGGTGGAGCTATTTGGGACTGGGTAGACCAGGCTATTTATGAACCGCATGAAATAAAGAAAGGTATTTACCGTCTGCATACAGGATATGACTTCCCTGGTCCGCATCAGGGTAACTTCTGTTCCAACGGTATCGTACCGGCTACACGTGAAGAATCTCCGAAGCTGAAAGAGGTGAAAGCCATTTATCAGTATGTGGCCTTTAAGTGTGTAGGTACGGATGCTTCTCATAATATGGTCAATGTACAGGTACGTAACAAGTATGCATTCTTGTCATTGAAAGGCTTCGATTTGAAGTGGGAAAGCGTGAAGAATGGAGTGATTGTAGGAGCTGACAGTTTGAAACTGGAAAATATCCTTCCGGGAGATTCTACGGTGCTGAATCTGAAACTGTCTGGAGTAAATCTGGCAGATGCCAAGAAGGCTGGTGATGAAGTGATGGTTAATCTTCATGTACGTATGTTAGCACCTACTGTATGGGCTGAGGCTGGACATGAAGTAGCTGCTTGCCAGTTTGAATTGCAGAAGAGAGCCGATTTACCACAACTGACGTTTAAGAAGAAGAAAAATGAATGGACCATTCAGGAAACCGATAAACTGTTGATGCTTTATAACAAGCACCTCCGTGCAGCTTTTGATAAAGCTACCGGACAGATGGTACAATTGAACATGGCTGGAAAGGAAATCATCAGTCATAACGGCGGTTTCTTGTATGATAACCACCGCTGGATTGAGAATGACTTGTTCAAGGAAGTGGCTAATGGACTGGATGCAGCTGGTACTTGTGAAGTAAGTGTAGATAAAGGAATCGTACAGATAAGTACCTCTCGTGGCGGTTCTTTGTGTGCAACCAACATTGTGTACACATTTATGCCGAATGGAGTAATAGACATGGAGGTACGTTTCTCTCCTCAGACAGCGAACCTGCGCCGCTGCGGATTGGTTTGTCTGCTGGATTCTACTTTGACTCAGGTAGACTATTATGCACATGGTCCTTGGGAAAACTATGTTGACCGTAAGGATGCATGTCCTGTGGGACGTTACACGCTGGATGCAAATGATACCGGCAAGTATGTGAAACCTCAGTCTATGGGTAATCGGGAAGGTTTGCGTAGTATGGATTTGAAGGATGCTTCAGGAAAGGGTATCCGTATCCAGACACAGGGCAATGTTTCTTTCTCTGCCTTACGTTATACGGATGAAGACTTGATGAATACCAAACATACTTGGGAATTACAGCCGCGTCCATACGTGGTGCTTCACCTGGATGCAGCTTTGCGTGGAATAGGAAATGCAAGTTGTGGTCCGGAGACCATGCTGAAGTACCAGATTCCGCAGAAACCTATGAGCTATAAGCTTCGTATATCTGCTTTGTAACCAAATAACCTAAATAGACTTATGAATAAATTTTATCCCGTTGCCGGTATGGTTGCTTTATCGGCCGTAACTACAGCTTGTCAGCAGGCTGATAAGCAAGAGAAGAAGCAATACAATATTGTGTATATCATGACCGATGACCATACGGCACAGATGATGAGCTGTTATGATACGCGTTACATGGAAACTCCCAATCTGGACCGCATTGCCAATGAGGGAGTGCGTTTCACGAACAGTTTTGTGGCAAACTCGTTGAGTGGCCCCAGCCGTGCCTGTATGATTACAGGTAAGCATTCTTGTGGTAACAAGTTCTATGATAATACTACTTGTGTGTTCGACAGTGCACAGCAAACCTTCCCGAAACTGTTGCAGAAGGCTGGTTATCAGACGGCGATTATCGGAAAGTGGCACCTGGAAAGTCTGCCTTCAGGGTTTGATTACTGGCAGATTGTGCCGGGACAGGGGGATTACTATAATCCGAACTTCATTACGCAACAGAATGATACCATTCAGAAGCACGGTTACATAACCAACATCATTACCGATGATGCCATCGACTGGATGGAACACAAGCGTGATGACAAGAAACCGTTCTGCTTGTTCATTCACCACAAGGCTATCCATCGCAACTGGATGGCAGATACTTGTAATCTGGCCTTGTATGAAGACAAAACCTTCCCTCTGCCGGATAACTTCTTTGATGACTATGAGGGACGTGAAGCGGCTGCTGCCCAGGAAATGAGCATTGTGAAGGATATGGATATGATTTATGACTTGAAGATGCTTCGCCCGGACAAGCACTCTCGTTTGAAGACATTGTATGAAAGTTTCCTCGGCCGAATGGATACCGCTCAGCGTGTAGCATGGGAGAAGTTCTATGGTCCTATCATCGAAGACTTCTATAAGAAAAATCCTCAAGGAAAAGATTTGGCCAACTGGAAGTTCCAGCGTTACATGCGTGACTATATGAAGACGGTGAAGTCGTTGGATGACAATGTGGGTCGCGTATTGGACTATCTGAAGGAAAAAGGATTACTGGAGAATACGCTGGTAGTGTATACTTCCGACCAGGGATTCTATATGGGCGAACATGGCTGGTTCGACAAGCGTTTTATGTATGAAGAGTCCATGCGTACTCCACTAGTTATGCGTTTGCCGGATGGGTTCACTCGTCGGGGAGACATTACTGAAATGGTACAGAACATTGACTATGGACCTACTTTCCTGGATTTGGCAGGAGTAGAAATTCCGTCTGATATGCACGGAGTATCTTTGTTACCGTTGCTGAAAGGGGAGCACCCGAAAGACTGGCGCAAGGCTTTGTACTATCATTTCTATGAATACCCGGCAGAGCACATGGTGAAACGCCATTATGGAGTGCGTACAGACCGTTATAAACTGATTCATTTTTATAATGACATTGATACATGGGAATTGTACGACTTGCAGGCAGACCCGCACGAAATGCACAATCTGTACGGACAGAAGGAGTATGAGGCAGTGGTTGACGAGTTGAAGGCAGAAATGCTGAAACTGCAGGAACAATATGATGACCCCGTGCGTTTCTCGCCGGAACGGGATAAGGAATAATTTGTAATGAGGTAGTTATAAATGAAAAATGTCCGGAAGGCTTTAGTGAGCAGTCCGGACATTTTTTTGTGGTATGCTATAGAAATTTAGCTTCATTCTCAGCGACTATTTTCTTAATTGCCTGTTGCGAGGCGATGAAACCGCCTCCGAGTACACGATTCCCTTCGTAGAACACTGCCGACTGGCCAGGAGTGATAGCGGAAGCCTCTTGCTCAAACCGGACTAATAGTTGCCCGCTGTCCAGCAGAATTACACGGCAGGGAATTGAGCGGCTGCGGTAACGGATACGTACCGAAAGCTCCTTGCAGTTGAGTAACTCCTCCAGGCTGGCCACGTTATAGTCCTCCACTAACATGTAGTAAGTTTTGAGCTGGTCGGCATCTCCTAACATGACCGTATTTTTGGCCGGATTGATTTTTAGCACATACGCCGGTTTGCCCAAAGCAATCTCCAGACCTTTTCGTTGGCCAATGGTGTAGTAGGCAAACCCCTTGTGCTGTCCCAGTTTCAGGCCTTTGCTGTCCACAAACCATCCCGGACCAATTCTCTCATCAATATCGGGACAATGCTCTTTCAGGAATTCCCGGTAATCTTTTTCGATGAAACAGATTTCCATGCTTTCTCCTCCGCGTGCTTTGGCTTCAAAACCTTTGGATGCCAAATAATCGCGCACGCTGGCTTTGGTCATTCCTCCCAGAGGAAACATCATGCGTCTCAGAATCTCTTGCGGAAGCTTCCACAAGAAGTAGGACTGGTCCTTCAGCGGGTCGTCTCCGGTCAGGATGTAACGATAACCGTTGAGGTCTTTCAGTTGACAGTAATGCCCCGTAGCAATCCAGGCACAGTTACACCTGTCTGCCCATTCACACAGAATCCGTTCCTTAAATAAAGGATTGCACATGACACAGGGGTTGGGAGTGCGTCCACGCATATATTCGTCGATGAAGTATTGCACGATGACCTGCCGGAACTCTGTACGGACATCGGCCACGTGGTGTTCGATACCTAAACGTGCTGCCAGCTCCTGAGCTTCTATGACTTCGTTGGGCTGGTCATTCCCGGGAGTGAAATGAGAGGCCACGTCCCAGGTACGCATCGTGACACCTACCACCTCATACCCTTGTTCCTGAAGCATGATGCAGGCAGCCGAACTGTCTATCCCGCCACTCATACCAACCAGTACCCGTTTTTCTCTTTCTTTCATGTAAACAAGTTTTGCGTTAGAAGAATAATTCCGGCTGACGACGGGCACTGAACTTCTCGTGAAGGATGGCTGCAAACGGGGTGCTGAACTCGCGGGCTTCGTTCGGACAGCATTTCACGCAGGCACAGCATTTGATACACTTGTGAATATCTGTTTCAATGGAGCTCTGGTCTTCACTGAAATGGATGGCATGTGTGGGGCAGACTTCAATACATTCTCCACAAGCAAAACAGCCGTCTGTGCAAGTCGGGCAGGCGGGGGCACCGGGTGTCAGTTGTTTGTAGGGAAAATTTCCTTTTACCGTTAATTCTGTGATGGGGGTTCCGGCAGCTTGCAGTTTTTCCCATTTTTCCAGACTACTTTTTCCAAACTCACGGGCCTGTTGTAAATCATCTGCATCCGGACGTCCGGCAGCAATGGGAAGTTCCGGTGTACTAAAACTATGTTCCCCGATGAATGCGCCTGCAGTGAGAGGTACAAAACCGAGTTGAACAGCGGTGTCACGGAGCTCCAGTAAAGCATCCTCGTAATCACGGTTGCCATATACCACGACTAAGATGGCGGGTGAGCCGTTGCCTTTAAGTCGTTGCAGGCGCTGGAGTGCCGTAGCGGCTACACGGCCACCGTATACCGGAACGGCGATGACGCACAGTTCTCCGTTCATCTCGATAGGGGAGGTTTGTTCATCCAGCGTCAGGTCTGTTTCCATTCTTCTTCCCATGCCGATACCTTCTCCGATAGCTCGTGCAATCCTGGCCGAGGTATGTGTGGGTGAGAAGAATATCAGGCGGGTACCATTGAGTTGGGTTGTTGCTGATGTCATAAGCTTATTCTAATAGGTTTTGTAGTAGACAAAAATACAATATATAAACGAAAATCGGGATTCTTCATCGGGGATTCTTCTTTTATTCGTACTTTTGTGGTCATACTTTTAAAGAATTTATGGAAGAACAATTTGACATACGCGATTATAAACCAACCGGAAAAGAGCGTGATTTTGAGAACGCTCTTCGTCCGCTTCAGTTCGAAGATTTCAGCGGACAGGACAAGGTGGTGGATAACTTGCGCATCTTTGTAAAAGCAGCGAGACTTCGTGCAGAAGCGCTTGACCATGTCTTGTTGCATGGCCCTCCCGGATTAGGAAAGACCACACTGAGCAACATTATTGCCAATGAATTAGGAGTGGGATTTAAAGTGACTTCAGGACCGGTGCTCGACAAACCAGGTGATTTGGCCGGAGTACTGACCAGCCTGGAACCGAACGATGTGCTGTTTATTGATGAGATTCACCGTCTGAGTCCGGTAGTGGAAGAGTATCTCTATTCTGCCATGGAAGACTATCGCATCGACATCATGATTGACAAGGGGCCTTCTGCCCGCAGCATACAGATTGACCTGAATCCGTTTACGTTGGTGGGAGCCACTACACGCAGTGGTTTGCTTACAGCCCCGCTTCGTGCCCGCTTCGGCATCAACCTGCACCTGGAGTATTATGATGATTCAGTACTTTCACGCATCATCCTGCGCTCCGCACGCATCTTGGATGTGCCGTGTGATGCAGATGCGGCAGGAGAGATAGCTTCCCGTAGCCGTGGTACCCCCCGTATAGCCAATGCCTTGTTGCGACGTGTGCGCGACTTTGCACAGGTGAAAGGTTCGGGAAGAATTGATTTGGAGATTGCCCGTTTTGCACTGGAGGCCCTGAACATCGACCAGTATGGTCTGGATGAGATAGACAACAAGATTCTGTGCACGATTATAGACAAGTTTAAGGGAGGTCCTGTGGGGCTGACCACTATTGCTACAGCTTTGGGTGAAGACCCAGGCACGCTGGAAGAAGTGTACGAACCCTTCCTGATAAAAGAAGGCTTCCTGAAGCGTACCCCCAGAGGGCGTGAGGTAACAGAGCTGGCATATAAACATTTAGGAAAAAGTAAATACAATAGCGAAAGAACGCTGTTTGATTGATAAACATTATGGCCGGAATAAAATCTTTGGCAAAGGATACTGCCATTTATGGACTGAGCAGTATCGTAGGACGTTTTTTGAATTATTTGTTGGTTCCTCTCTACACGGCAGTACTTCCTGCTGCTTCCGGAGGATATGGAGTAGTGTCGAATGTATATGCCTATACGGCACTGATTTTAGTGTTGCTGACCTTTGGTATGGAAACGGGATTTTTCCGTTTTGCCAATAAGTCGGACGAGGATGCGCAGAAGGTATATGCCAATTCCCTGTTATTTGTGGGAGGACTCTCGCTGCTGTTTGTGGTGCTGTGCATGGCCTTTTTGCATCCGCTCTCAGCCTTGTTGGAGTATCCGGACCATCCCGACTATATTGCCATGATGGTGTGTGTGGTGGCCCTCGATTCCTTCCAGTGTATACCTTTCGCCTACCTGCGTTATAAGAAACGGCCTGTCAAGTTTGCGGCCATCAAGTTGCTGAACATCATAGGAAACATTCTGCTGAATCTTTTCTTCCTGCTGGTATGTCCGTGGCTCGATGTCCATGCGCACGAAACCGTCAGCTGGTTCTATAACCCCGATTATCTGGTGGGATATATTTTCGTGTCCAACCTGATTATGTCGGCCTTGCAGATGTTCTTCTTCATACCCGAGCTGCGCGGTGTGTCCTACCGTATGGACAAGGTACTGATGAAGCGCATGATTAACTACTCTTTCCCGATTCTGATATTCGGGTTGGTCGGTATCCTCAATCAGACGGTCGACAAGATGATTTATCCCTATCTGTTTGATGACCGTTCGGAGGGACTGGTACAGCTGGGTATTTACAGCGCCACCAGTAAGGTTGCATTGGTTATGGCCATGTTTACTCAGGCTTTCCGTTATGCCTACGAGCCCTTTGTTTTCGGTAAGAATAAAGATGCCGACAGCAAGAAGATGTATTCTTCTGCCATGAAGTACTTCTTTATCTTTTCTCTTTTGGCATTTCTGGCCGTGATGGGCTACATGGACATCCTGAAGTACATGGTAGCTTCCGACTACTGGGAAGGGCTGAGCGTAGTAGCCATCGTGATGCTGGCCGAGATAATCAAAGGTATCTATTTCAACCTTTCTTTCTGGTATAAGCTGACGGATGAAACCTATTGGGGAGCTTACTTCTCTCTTATCGGATGTGCCGTGATTTTAGGCCTGAACATCTGGTTGGTACCTACTTATGGTTATGTAGCTTCGGCCTGGGCATCTGTAGCCGGATATGGCGTGATTACCCTGTTGTCTTATTTCATCGGACAGAAAAAATATCCTGTGGCTTATCCGTTGAAGCGGATGACCACCTACCTGATTTTGGCCTTGGTGCTTTATGCCTTGTCACAAGAAACCCCTATTGCCAACCTTTGGTTACGTTTAAGCTACCGCACCTTATTAATATTGGTTTTTGTGGCATTTATTATCAAAAAAGATTTACCTTTAAGGAGTCTTCCATTTGTCAACCGTTTCTTTAAATAAGAAATGTGGGGTGGGGCATATAGGCTGAATTGTAATTTATAAATCGGATAAGTATGGAACTAGGGAACAAGAGGAAATTCCTCCTTCGTAAATTCTTCAATGAGTATCTGGATTTGAACCGGAGCAAGGAAGATGAGCAGCTGACGGTAGATGCCATCCGCAGTGGGGTAGAGTTTAAAGGGACCAATCTTTGGGTTTTGATTTTTGCTACCTTTATTGCTTCACTGGGACTGAATGTCAATTCCACGGCGGTAATCATCGGTGCCATGTTGATCTCTCCTTTGATGGGACCTATCATGGGAGTGGGACTTTCTATCGGACTGAACGATTTCGAACTGATGAAACGTTCACTGAAAAGTTATCTGGTAGCTACGCTGTTCAGTGTGACAACTGCCACGATTTATTTTGCTTTTACTCCGCTGGATGAAGTTCAGTCGGAACTGTTGGCGCGTACCTCACCTACCATTTACGATGTGTTTATAGCCTTAGTGGGTGGTCTGGCCGGTATTGTGGCATTGGCAACAAAGGAAAAAGGAAATGTAATACCGGGTGTAGCCATTGCTACAGCCTTGATGCCTCCGTTGTGTACGGCCGGTTTCGGTATTGCCACGGGTAATCTGCTGTATTTCTTAGGTGCCTTCTATTTGTATTTTATCAACTCCGTTTTTATCAGTCTGGCTACTTACATCGGGGTGCGGGTGATGCACTTCCAGCGCAAGCAGTTTGTGGATAAAGCTCGTGAAAAGCTGGTAAAACGCTATATCATCTGGATAACCATCGGTACGATGTGTCCGGCAGTTTACCTTACTTATAATATCGTGCGGGAAACCTTCTACCAGTCTGCAGCCAATCATTTCATTGCAGAAGAATTGCAGTTCCCTGACTCTCAGATTTTAAGTCGGGAAATCTCCTACGACAAGCGTGAAATAAAAGTCGTGTTTGTGGGAAAGGAAGTTTCAAAAGACCAGATTGCGGCCGCCCAGCATCGCCTGGCTGATTATAATCTGGCGAAAACCAATCTGGTAGTATTCCAAGGAATGGGAGACGGCAGTGCGGTAGACATCAGCAACATCAAGTCGATGGTGATGGAAGATTTCTATCGGAACAGCGAAAAACGCTTGAAGGAGCAGGATGAGGAAATCAATACCCTGCATAAGCAGTTGGCTGACTTTTCCGGTTCAGACTGGATGGGTAAGCAGTTAGGGCAGGAATTAAAAGTCTTGTTCCCCGAAATCAAAACTCTTTCCGTTTCAAAGAGTCTTCGCCTGTCAGTTGACAGTTCCCGGATAGACACCTTGACATACGCCATTATTGATTGTCAGCGGATGCCTGATGCAAAGAGCCGTGACAAAATCGTGAAATGGCTGAAAGCAAAGACGGGAGATGCTCATTTACAGCTGATTGTGGAATAGTCCGCAAGCCGGATTTTATTGCATAAAAAACGTCTTTGCGTTTAGTTTAAAACACAAGTGCGTTTTAGATTAAACGCAAAGACGTTTCGATTCAAACGCAAGTACGTTTTAGTTCAAATGCACTTGCGTTTTTTTAGTCTTCAAAAATTAGCTTATTTCACCTTCTTTGTACAGCGGATGGCAGTCACTTCCTGAGCCTGCGGATTGGTTGCTTTTCGCGTGCAGTAATCAAATTCTGCCGATTTTTCTCCGCTGAAAGAATTCCATTTCAGTTTCAGTTTGACAGTCTCTCCCTGCGTATCGGTCAGTTCATCCAGTTTGAAAGCAACCAGTGCATCTCCCATTTTACCCTCTGTATCGCCAAAAGCATTGTGGCGGAATTCTACCTCATAAGAATTGTCCGGGTTCTGTGTACTGATCAGGTTGACAAAATGCGGTTGTCCGTTACCCCAGCAGGTGGCAAACCGAAGTGTCAGGTATCCGTCCTCTGCAATGGTTACCCAGTCATTCAGAATTTCTACCGGGTCGTTTCCATACGTACGATTGTTTTCCTCCTCTCCCAAATTAGGAGCCATCGGTTTGGTCAGTATACTGTCTATCCAGTTGATGAATACAGCTTTGTCATACTCCTGAGGAGCCTCGTCGGCCAATTCAATATTGGCTAGTGCTCTTACTTCCTTCTCACCAAAAGGAGAGCTTGCCATGTTTACCGGACGCAAGGTTGTGCTGTCATCCAGTTGCAAGTATGGTGTATTGTCTGCACTCTGTTTTACAGTGACGAGTGCATTGGCGTAATAGTGTGAAAGAGAAAGGTTGTTATCGTCATCGTCCAGACACGATTGAACCCCCATAGATAAACACAGAGCTGTCAGGATGAAGAATCCTTTGCGAATGAATGATTGAGTTTTCATAATACATTATTTTTTAAGTTTACTCTCTTCTTGTCGTTTTGTACATAAAATGCTTGAAGTGGGTAATTCCTGCATGTAAAATGGTTAAATGGTGTTTCATTTTTCGCAAAGGCACAAAAAAAGTAGTCTGCCGCAAAAGTATAAACTATTTGCAACAAAAATTAAGTTTTCTAACTTTAGAACCTTTTACTTACAAATCGTAAAATAAAGTCATATATTGTCGATGTAATCAATTATTTATTATAAAATGCTCTTTTTTGTGTATTCTATCGTGGCGCTCATAATTTATTTGTACTTTTACATCGAAAGGATGTCTTTTATGGAAAAAATAATCAATTGGCTGAGGATTGTACTTGCCGAAGAAAAAAGTAGTAAGTTGACACTAAACGTCCTAAAATAACGAACAAACAGAAGAATATAGTAAATTTCTGTAGTGTGCCGCGTAGCAGCAAAGAAATCCTTGAGAGGGCAGGTGTGACATATCATAAGAATATTCAGATACAAATCATGTCACTCATTGAAGCTGGCTATCTCGAAATGACCAATCCAGAGCATCCTAATGTCAGTAATCAAAAATATAGGAGAAGTAAAAAATGAACTCATATATTCATCAGCAAGAACGGCAACACACTGATACGCGAATTTGAAAGAGTTCTTGATTTCATTACAAACAAAGACAAGCTGTACAATAATCTCTAAAAACACAACGATATGGAATACGGAATAGTTTATCTTCTGACAAACCCTGTAATGCCAGGACTTGTAAAAATAGGCATGACCACACAGGAAGATATTGATAAACGGATGAAAGAACTATATACCACAGGAGTTCCTGTTCCGTTTGAGTGTAAATTTGCGTGCAAGGTTAAGAAAAGTGATTGTCTCAAAATTGAAAAAGCCCTTCATAAAGCCTTTGACCCTCAGCGCATCAATCAGAATCGTGAGTTCTTCCGTATCAACGTGGATCAGGCACAAGCAATCCTCGAACTTTTCCATCATGAAGATGTAACGGAAGAAGTAACTGATGAGATACAAAACGATCTCACTGATGAGGACAAAGTTGCCAGCACAAAAGCACATGCAAAACGTCCACCGCTCAATTTTTATGAGATGGGATTGCAGAAAGGCGATGTTCTCATCTGGAAAGATGACCCATCAATTTCTGTCACCATTCTTTCAGAGCGTAAAGTGTGTTATCAAGGAGAAGAAACTTCTATTAGTGCGCTTTCTGCTAAGCTAAAAGGCTACAAAGTCAAACATATACAGCCCACGCCACACTGGCTTTTCAACGGTCGTCTTCTAAGTGAAGTCTATGACGAAACATATCCATTTGAAGAGTGAAAACATACTATAGGCTGTTTTTAAGCCTGCTCAAGAGTATGCCAAAAGTAGAAGAGAATGCCCTAAATGGTTACGAACAAGAGAAGTTGGTATCCAGCTATGCAGATATTACCGTGTACACGAAGGTGAAATATTCATTAGATTGTCTTTGTACTTTTACAATTTTTGGATTGATTTTCAGCATATTGCATATTGTTTAACAAGTGAAACAATAGTGAAACAAATGCCTTAAAAAGAATATAAATATATAGGAGTAATAGTTTGGAATCAGGAGATTAGATACGAAAAAAGGCTCTATTTCGCTAGAAATGAGCCTTTTATTCGTGGACCAGCCAGGGCTTGAACCTGGGACCTCCAGATTATGAGTCTGTTGCTCTAACCAACTGAGCTACAAGTCCGACATTTCAGAAGAATTTGTTTGGAAATGCGTTGCAAAAGTAATGGTTTGAGTTGAAATCTGCAATATCTGGCTAGAAAAAAATGATAAAAAAAACTAATGGAACAGATGCTTGCAATATATGTTGTATTTTTGCCGACATTAATAATTAATTATCAGACGTATGTCACACAACACACAAGATTCTCGTTTTAAGGGGTTAACCGACCAGGAAGTTCTTCAAAATCGTCAAAAATATGGGATGAATCTGCTGACTCCTCCCAAACGTCCGTCAATCTGGAAACTGTATCTGGAGAAGTTTCAGGATCCGGTTATCAAAGTGCTGCTCGTTGCGGCAGCTTTTTCTCTGTTGATTTCAATCATTGAGAGTGAATATGCAGAGACAATCGGTATATTCTTTGCTATTTTCTTAGCGACCGGCATCGGCTTCTATTTTGAATATGATGCCAATAAGAAGTTTGATTTGCTGAATGCCGTAGGGGAGGAGACTCCGGTTATGGTGATTCGAAATGGAAAGGTGCATGAGATTCCTAAGAAAGATATTGTAGTAGGAGATGTGGTGATATTGAATACCGGTGATGAGATTCCGGCAGACGGGATATTGCTGGAAGCGGTATCATTGCAAGTAAATGAATCAAGCCTGACCGGGGAATTGATGGTGAACAAAACAACGGATGAGGCTCATTTTGATGAAGAAGCTACTTATCCGTCTAATTCCGTAATGCGTGGAACGACAGTGACGGATGGTCACGGAGTGATGTGCGTAGAAAGAGTAGGGGATGCTACTGAAATTGGTAAGGTAGCTCGACAGGCTACAGAACAGAGTCAGGAACAAACTCCATTAAATTTACAGTTGACTAAATTGGCTAATCTGATAGGAAAGGTTGGTTTTACAATTGCGACACTGACCTTCGTAATTTTTACCGCGAAAGATTTGTATGCGTATTTGAGCGTGACGGCGGTGACCGACTGGCATCAGTGGCTTGAAATAGCACGTATTGTGTTGAAGTATTTTATGATGGCTGTCACCTTGATTGTGGTAGCGGTACCGGAAGGATTGCCTATGAGTGTGACCTTGAGTCTGGCATTGAATATGCGCCGTATGCTGAAAACGAACAACTTGGTTCGTAAGATGCATGCATGCGAAACAATGGGAGCCATTACGGTGATTTGTACGGATAAGACAGGTACACTGACACAGAACCTGATGCAGGTGTATGATGCCAAGTTGGATGAAGCTCAGAAGAACTTGATAGCAGAGGGTATAACAACTAACTCTACTGCTTTCCTGGAAGAGAAAGAGGGAGAAGGTAAGCCGTCCGGAGTAGGAAACCCCACGGAAGTGGCTCTTTTGCTTTGGTTGAATGAGCAGGGAATGGATTACATCTCATTGAGAAATCAGGCGAAGACGGTAAATCAGCTTACTTTCTCTACGGAAAGAAAATATATGGCTACGCTGGTCGATTCTTCTGTCTTGAACGCACGTGTGCTTTATGTGAAGGGGGCTCCTGAGATTGTGATGGGAAAATGTAACCTGGAAGAAAGCCGGGTTAAGCAATATAATGAACAGCTTTTGGCTTACCAGAATCAGGCTATGCGTACATTGGGAGTGGCTTATAAGGTAATTCCTGAAAATAGCAGTACGGATTGTGCGGAACTGGTGAAGGAAGGCGGATTGACATTCATGGGAATTTTTGCGATCAGTGACCCGATTCGTCCGGATGTGCCTGATGCGGTGAAGAAATGTCAGTCGGCTGGTATCCGTGTGAAGATTGTAACGGGAGATACTCCGGGAACAGCAACAGAAATCGCACGACAAATCGGGCTGTGGACATCGGAAGATACGGAACGGAACCGCATTACCGGAGTGGAGTTTGCTGCCTTGAGCGATGAAGAAGCTTTGGAAAGAGTGGTCGATTTGAAGGTGATGAGCCGTGCACGTCCGATGGATAAGCAACGTCTGGTACAGTTGCTCCAGCAAAAAGGTGAAGTAGTAGCAGTGACTGGTGACGGAACAAATGACGCACCGGCATTGAATCATGCACAGGTGGGTTTGTCAATGGGAACAGGTACTTCTGTGGCGAAAGAGGCCAGTGATATTACGTTGTTGGATGACTCCTTCCATAGCATTGCTACTGCAGTGATGTGGGGACGTTCGTTGTATAAGAATATCCAGCGCTTTATTGTGTTCCAGCTGACCATCAATGTGGTAGCTTTGCTGAGCGTGTTGCTGGGTGCCTTTTTAGGTACGGAACTTCCGCTGACGGTTACTCAAATGCTATGGGTGAACCTGATTATGGATACGTTTGCAGCGATGGCGTTGGCGTCTATTGCACCGAGCATGGACGTAATGAATGAAAAACCTCGCAAGCGTACTGATTTTATCATATCTCCTGCCATGCGGAACAATATATTCGGTGTGGGTGCCGGATTCTTGATTGTACTGATGGGGCTGCTGGCTTTCTTTAAGAACATGCCTGGCGGTATGGATGTGCATCATCTGACTGTCTTCTTTACGATTTTTGTCATGCTGCAGTTCTGGAACCTGTTTAATGCCAGCGTATTTGGTACGAATCATTCTATCTTTAAAGATGCCGGTCATGCGATGGGTATGTTAGGAGTGGCATTGATTATTCTGGTTGGCCAGTTCATTATTGTTACTTTTGGTGGCAAGGTCTTCCGTACAGAGCCTTTGCCTGCATTGGAATGGGCTTATATTATAGCCGGTACTTCTGTGGTACTTTGGATTGGTGAGATTTGGCGAGGAGTTAAACGGATGATGAAAAAATGAACCGGATTAAAAATATTATATTTGATTTAGGCGGTGTACTTCTTGACTTGGATGTACACCGTTGTTTAGAGCGTTTGGAGAATATCGGACTGCATGAAGTGCGTCAGTGGATGACCGGAACGAATGAAAAAGGTTTCTTTAAAGAATATGAGTGTGGCACGTTGACCACGGAGCAGTTCCGGGACCGGATTCGCGAAGAGGTGGGCCGTGAACTTCCAGACGAGGAGATTGACCGGATATGGAACAGTATGTTAAAGGAAATTCCGGATTATAAGTTTGAATTATTGCTGAAGCTAAAGGAAAACTATAATTTATATTTGCTGAGCAATACGAATGACTTGCACTGGAAAGAGTGTGCAGGTAAGTTTACTTATAAAGGTATACCGATGCTTGATTGCTTTACCCAGGTATTTCTTTCGTATCGGATGCATCTGGCAAAACCCGATGTGGAAATCTTTCAGACTGTGCTGAAAGAGGCAGGACTTAAAGCCGATGAAGTCTTGTTTATAGATGATTCTGAAGAGAATTGTCAGGCAGCTGCTAAGTTGGGAATCGGTGTGTGTCATTATGTACCAGGAGATAATCTGGAGGTACAGCTTCAAAAATTTATAGTGTAAGCAAATGAAAATAGTTACTGGCTCTACGGCCGCAAATCTTCCTGCATGTGTAGCAACCATAGGTTGTTTTGACGGTGTACATAGAGGACATCAGTACCTGATAGAGCAGGTGCATAATATTGCGAAGGCGGGAGGACTTGCTTCTTGCCTGATAACTTTTACTTCTCATCCTCGGCAGGTACTGGATACGGATTATCGTCCCCGACTGCTGACATGCTTGTCTCAGAAAATAGAATGTTTTGAGCATTCTCCTATTGAATATTGTGTGTTACTTCCTTTTACGAAGGAACTTTCCTTGCTTTCTGCCCGTGAATTTATGAGGATTCTGCATGAGGTTTATAATGTGCAAGCCCTTTTTGTAGGATATGATCATCATTTTGGACATAATCAGGGGGAGGGGTTTGAGGAATACTGCCAATATGGAAAAGAATTAGGCATGCGTGTGATGCAGTCAAGAGCTTTGGTAGAGGATGGTACTTCTATTAGTTCTACGTTGATTCGTTCATGTCTGCTTGCAGGAGATATAAAGAACGCGAATGCTTATCTGGGTTACAGCTACTATTTAAGCGGAAGAGTGGTTGACGGTAAGAAGGTGGGGCGTACTTTGGGATTTCCTACAGCCAATATCCAGCCATTGTGTGCTGAAAAGCTTCTGCCGGCAACAGGAGTGTATGCGGTTTATGTATATGTAGGGAAAGAATGCTACGCTGGAATGTTGAACATAGGAAGTTGCCCTACCGTGAACGAGAATGAACAGTCTGTGAGTGTGGAAGTCCATATATTGAATTTCCAGGGAGATATTTATCAGGAACTGATAAAAATTGAGTTTGTGAAGTATCTGCGCCCGGAAGTGAAATTTGAAAGTATGGAAAAGCTTACATGGCAGTTGCGGCAGGATAAAGAGGTGGTGAAAAATCTTTTGCACCAAAAGGGATAAAGTTTTGGGCAGCATCTGATTTGTCTGTATCTTTGCAGCAAATTAGATAATTGAATTGAATGAAAACATTTGAAGAACTTGGCGTTTCACCGGAAATACGCAAGGCAATTGAGGAATTAGGGTATGAAAATCCTATGCCCGTGCAAGAAGAAGTAATACCGTATTTGTTGGGAAACGGCAATGATGTAGTGGCTCTGGCACAAACCGGAACCGGAAAAACAGCCGCATTTGGTCTGCCGCTGATTCAGAAAATTGATGTAAAAAATTGTGTACCACAGGCGTTGGTACTTTGTCCGACACGTGAACTTTGCCTGCAAATAGCAGGTGACCTGACTGACTATTCGAAGTATATCACCGATTTAAAGATTCTTCCTGTGTATGGAGGCTCTTCCATAGATAGTCAGATTCGTAGCTTGAAGAGGGGAGTGCATATTATCGTAGCTACTCCCGGCCGCTTGATTGACTTGATGGAACGCAAGGTGGCTCAATTGGCTACAATCCGCGACGTGGTTATGGATGAAGCGGATGAGATGCTGAATATGGGTTTTACGGATAGTATCAATGCGATTCTTGAAAATATACCTCAAGACCGGAATACTTTGATGTTCTCTGCGACGATGAGTCCGGAAATTGCCCGTATTGCGAAGACTTATTTGCATGAGGCAAAAGAGATCACTATCGGTACCAAGAATGAAGGAAGTAAGAACGTTAATCATGTGGCTTATATAGTACACGCAAAAGATAAATATCTGGCATTGAAACGTGTCGTTGATTTTTATCCTCAGATTTATGGTATCGTTTTTTGCCGTACGCGTAAGGAAACCCAGGAAATAGCCGATAAGCTTATACAGGATGGATATAATGCAGACTCGCTGCATGGCGAGTTGAGCCAGGCACAGCGTGACTTGGTGATGCAGAAGTTTCGTCAACGTCACTTGCAGTTATTGGTTGCAACGGATGTGGCTGCGAGAGGACTGGATGTGAATGACCTGACGCACGTAATTAACTACGGATTGCCGGATGATACTGAAAGTTATACGCATCGAAGCGGCCGTACGGGGCGTGCTGGAAAGACGGGAATTTCCATTGCAATTATCAATTTGCGGGAGAAGGGCCGTATGAAGGAGATTGAGCACATCATCAAAAAGAAGTTTGAAGTTAGTGTGCTCCCATCAGGACAGGAAATTTGTCAGCAGCAGTTGATAAAGGTGATTGATGATATAGAGAAGGTGAAAGTAAATGAAGAGGAGATAGAGACCTTCTTGCCTGGCATTTACCGAAAACTTGATTGGCTGGATAAGGAAGATTTGATTAAGCGCGTGGTTTCATTGGAGTTTAATCGTTTCCTGGATTATTATAAAAATGCTCCTGAAATTGAGCAGCCTAAGGCTAATGAAAAGAAATCTGAGGCAAAGGAATCTCGTAAGGGAGATAAAGAGAAGGTGGGCCGTAAGGCGGAAAAAGGTTATACGCGTTTGTTCTTGAATTTAGGAAAAACAGACGGTTTTTATACTAATCAGATTATAGACCTGGTAAACCGTAATCTGAGAAAGGAGCGTATTCAGATTGGCCGTATTGACTTGATGCAGAATTTCTCGTTTTTTGAAGTGATTCAAGAACAGGCTCCACAAGTGCTAAAGGCTTTGAACAAAGTCGTATTAGGCGGGGGACGTAAAGTCTGTGTGGAGATTGCCGGTGAGAATACCGGAAAAAGTGATAAGAGCGGAAAGAAAAAGAAAGTGGCGACTGAAAAGAAAGCTGATAAACCTTCAAAGGTAGAGAAAGTGAAAAAGCCGAGCCGGGAGGAAAGAGGATATACGAGTCCTCGCGGTCCTAAAAAGAAAGATGACTGGAAGCAGTTCTTTCAGCAGGATAATCAACCGCTTCGAGGAGAAGAACCAGACTTCTCAGAAGAAGGTTGGGCTAAACGCAGCAAACGTAAAAAATAAATAAAAAGCCGGAAGGAAGCTCCCTTCCGGCTTTTTATTTATTTGAAGATACCTTCTGTTGTCATTTGTATACGTTTGATACTTCCGTCTTTCTGGTAAAAAAGCGGGTCAATACAGATGGATCTTCTGAATCCGCAGCCATCAGTATTTATGCTTCCGTTATGGTAGATGAAGTAGGATTTTCCTTTAAAATCGATGATGGCCTGATGGTTGGTATTGGAGTTTCCGGCTATTTCATTGAGGATACCTTTATAGATCCAGGGCCCATTGATGTTCTTGCTCATGGCATAGCATATTTTTTCTGGGAATTCTGAAGCGAAAGACAGGTAGTACCAGTCTCCATGTTTGTGAACCCAAGGTGCTTCTGTGTATCTGGGAAGGTTGATGGGATGGATGGGGCCGTCCAGTTCTGTCATATTATCTTTTAGTTTTGCATAGTAACATTGTGTGTTTCCCCAGAAAAGATAAGCTTGACCGTCATCGTCGATAAAGACCGTCGGGTCTATATCATCCCATGCAATGGAAGTGTATTGGGTCGTCATGTCATTGGTAATCAGTGCACTGCCGCGTGCATCTTTAAAAGGTCCTATGGGGGAGTCGGATACGGCAACTCCAATTGACTTCCCGGGAATAGTGGCATGTTCGACGGTGACATACCAGTAGAATTTCCCGTTACGTTCAATTACCTGACTGGCCCACGCTTCTCCTTTTGCCCACTTGAAATCGGTGGCTTTCAGCTTATAGGTATGTTCGGTGAAGGTTTTCATGTCTTTGGTAGAGAAAATGCACCATTCGTTCATCAGATAATATTGCTGAGGTGCGGGACATTCATCGTGGCCGGCATAAATATATACTGTGCCGTCGTGGACTAATGCGGCTGGGTCACCCAGATATTTATAGGAAACCACCGGGTTTTGAGTCGCTACAAATGTAGTATCTTTTTGTGCGGCTTGTAGGATAGATGAATGTGTGGTGAAAATGGTGAGGGCAATAACCCCCAGGTTAATGAATGGATTTTTCATGATATATTAAATTTGAAAATGATTTTGATGCAAAGATAGCTGTCGTATGAGTCGGGAGGGTGGACAAAAGGTTTTTTAGATTGGATTATGGGTATGTGGGCTAGAAAAAGAATTGGATTTATTAGTTTACTCCAACTTTTTTCCTACATTTGCCGTATAAATTCATTAAACAGTTTAATCATTATGGAAAACGAAAACAAAAATCAGCTTCAGATAGAATTAAAAGAAGAAGTGGCACAGGGAACTTATGCGAATCTTGCAATTATTACTCATTCAAGCTCTGAATTTATTCTTGACTTTGTACGTGTAATGCCGGGTTTGCCGAAAGCAGGTGTTCAATCTCGTATTGTGATGACTCCGGAACATGCAAAGCGTCTGATGTTTGCATTGCAGGACAATGTGACTAAGTATGAGCAGAATTTTGGTCAGATTCGGATGCCGGAACAGCAGGCACAAGGCGGAAAAACTTTCGTTCCACCGTTGAGTGATTTCAAAGGAGAGGCTTAAAAAAATATAAATAGAGGACTCAAGAGGCTCATTTCCCGTTTTTTTCGGGGAATGAGCTTTTTTCTTTTTAAAAACAGTTTGTCTATTAAAAAGTTATTTGTAATTTTGCAGCCCGAAATGTAGTATTTCGACAAGGATTGTAGAAACAATAAGAAACAAATATATAACAATTAAAAATCAAACAAAATGCCTACTATTCAACAGTTAGTAAGAAAAGGAAGAACGGTTTTGGTTGATAAGAGTAAATCACCGGCATTGGATTCATGTCCTCAGAGACGTGGCGTTTGCGTACGTGTTTACACTACAACTCCGAAAAAACCGAACTCAGCAATGCGTAAAGTTGCTCGTGTGCGTCTGACAAACTCTAAGGAAGTGAACTCTTACATTCCGGGAGAAGGACATAACTTGCAGGAACACTCAATCGTTTTGGTTCGTGGTGGTCGTGTGAAAGACCTTCCGGGTGTACGTTATCACATCGTTCGTGGTACACTGGATACAGCAGGTGTAGCAGGCCGTACACAGAGACGTTCTAAATATGGCGCTAAGCGTCCGAAACCAGGACAGGCAGCTCCGGCAGGAAAAGGTAAGAAATAATCCTCGCTGAGTACAATCCTTATTAAGAAAAAACTTTTATAAATTCGTTTTGGTTTGTTGGAAAAGCTTTAAGGTTGAGTAAATGCTTCGGAGGAAGCGTTGAAGTAGACAGAGATGCAGCCCCAAACTAAACATTATTATCAAACAAAATGAGAAAAGCAAAACCAAAAAAACGTGTGATCCTTCCGGATCC
>CAMFND010000149.1 GCA_945965395.1 uncultured Bacteroides sp. | reverse complement strand
GAGGCTGTCTCAAAATAGAGAAATTGGACAGATATACTTATAATTTATAAGTTATAGTATAAAAATCTCCTGCTTTTAGCCATATCATTAGAGTAAACTAAGGCTGAAACAGGAGATTTTTTATTTCTAAGTTTCAATCTGTAATATTTTTACTTTTGCAATTCTATTTTGAGACAGCCTCTTTTCAAAATTCGTTTTCAGTAGATTATGCTTCAGCGCAAGGAATTACAGAAACATAGCTTCTGTCTTCGCGACCTTTCTTGAAACATACAGTACCATCTACCAATGCGTAAAGAGTGTGGTCACTACCCATACCTACGTTTTCACCCGGGTTGTGAACTGTTCCTCTTTGACGAACAATGATGTTACCAGCTTTGCAAGCTGAACCACCGAATATCTTTACGCCTAATCTCTTACTAGCTGATTCACGGCCGTTCTTAGAACTACCTACACCTTTCTTATGTGCCATTTTCTTCTACGTTTTTAATGATTAAGCAATAACTTGTTTGATTGTCAATTCAGTAAACTGCTGGCGATGACCGTTCAGTTTCTTGTAACCTTTTCTTCTCTTCTTGTGGAATACCAATACCTTGTCACCTTTTACCAAGTGAGAAGCTACTTCGCAAACCACTTTTGCACCGTCTACAGTAGGAGCACCTACAGTTACAGTACCGTTGTTGTCAACCAACAAGACTTTGTCAAATTCAACAGTTGCACCGTTTTCAGCATTCTGAATGTGGTGAACGAACAGTTTCTTGCCTTCTTCTGCTTTGAACTGCTGACCGTTAATTTCTACGATTACGTACATTTTTAAATAAATATTAAACGGGTTTCCTCCGTAAGGTGAGCTGTTCTCTGTAGCTACTTTTTTACCTACACGGACTAAAATCGGCTGCAAATTTACGGCTTTATATTTACATAACCAACTATTTATCTGAAAAAAACGGATATATTTCCTATTTTTTTATCAGTGGAAGTAAATCGGGGAAAATGGCTGTATGCGGATAGGCTGCCAGCTCTTCGCGAGTGGTCATTCCGTGAAGGATACCGGCAAAGTCAACTCCTGCATTTTGGGCGGTTTCCGCATCGACGGTACTGTCGCCGAGGTAGAGAATCTGCTCTTTCGGGCAGTTCAGGCGGGAAGCGGCCTGCAGCAGACCTTCGGGTGAGGGCTTGGCTTCTTTCACGTCTTCTCCTCCTACGATGATGTCAATGAATCCTTCGGGGAATATTTTCCCCATCAGCTCCATGATGCGGTAGCGGTACTTGGTGGAGATGATGCCGATACGGGCTCCATTGGCTTTCAGGGCGCGTAGCACTTCTTCCGTTTCAGGGAAAAGTATGGTATTGGCCGTCATGTGCTGGTCGGCTTCCTTGACATATTCTTTCCGGAATGTCTCCAGCGTGTCTGCATCGGTTATTCCGGTCATGATGGAAAAGGAATCAACCAGTGTCTTTCCGATGGTACGTTTGATAGAAAGGTCGTCCACCTGATGGAATCCATGGCGTTCGAGTACATTTCTGTAGCACATCACAATTCCCTTGGAAGAATTGGCCAAGGTATAGTCAAAGTCAAATAAGTAGGCTTGGTAAGATTTCATACGATTTTACTTTATATAATAAGGTATATGTTCTATATCTAAAAGTGACTGCTTGCGCGAGATGCCGCCGGCGTATCCGGTCAGGCTTCCATTGCTTCCTACTATGCGGTGGCAGGGAATCAGGATGCTGATGGGATTGTGTCCGATGGCATTGCCTACAGCTTGTGCTGCCATGTGAGGCCGTCCTAAACGGCGGGCGGTTTCCATGGCTATATCTTTGTAGGTACGGGTTTCTCCGTAAGGAATGGTGGATAAGATTTGCCAGACGGTCTGCTGAAAATGAGTGCCGGAAGGTTGCAGGGGAGGGCAGAAATCGGGTTGTTGGCCGGAGAAATAAACATCGAGCCATTGCCGTGTTTGAAGCAGCAACGGAGTTTCCTTCGTCATGGCTTCTTCTTTCAGTCCGTGACCGAAATATTTTTGTCCGTCGAACCAGAGGCCGCAAAGTCCGATTTCCGTGGCAGCCAGCGTGATTCCTCCCAACGGAGAATCATAGTGACAGGTGAAAGTCATTTCCAACAGTGTTTTTGAGGTGAGAAAGTAGAAAAATGATACGATTTACCGTCCCGAAAAAACGCCTTTGCGTTTAGCTAAAAACGTAAGTGCGTTTTAAGTAAAACGCAAGTACGTTTTGGTTCAAACGCAAGGGCGTTTAAGATAAAACGTAAAGGCGTTTTTGAGAAAGCGTCCTTACGTTTCTTTTACCCTTTTATTCCATGGGTTGATAGTTCTTGGCAAGTCCTCCTTCACTCGTTTCCTTGTACAAGGATGGGAGGTCGTGTCCGGTCTGCTTCATAACCTCTACTACCTTGTCGAATGACACCCGGTGATGGCCGTCGGTAAAGGCTGAATAGATATTCGCATCGAGTGCACGTGCGGCAGCATACGCATTACGCTCTATACAAGGAATTTGTACCAGTCCGCATACCGGATCGCATGTCATACCCAAGTGATGTTCCAGTCCCATCTCGGCTGCATATTCTATCTGGGCCGGACTGCCTCCGAATAGCTGGCTGGCTGCCGCAGATGCCATGGAACAAGCTACTCCCACTTCGGCTTGACATCCGGCTTCAGCTCCCGAAATAGAAGCATTGTGCTTTACGATATTTCCCACCAGTCCGGCAGTTGCTAATGCTCGCAAGATACGTGCGTCGCTGAAGTCACGGCTTTTCTGCAGGTGATACAAGACAGCCGGAACCACTCCGCAGGCTCCACAAGTGGGTGCAGTGACAATTTTTCCTCCGGAAGCATTTTCCTCACTGACAGCCAGTGCGTATGCGAATACCAGTCCGCGTGAGCGAAGAGAGTCTTTATAGCCTTTCGAGCGAATGTAATAAGCCGATGCCTTGCGGCGCAGATTCAATGGTCCGGGCAATACCCCTTCGGCATCCAGTCCGCGATGGATGGCGGCTTTCATGGTCTCCCACACCTCTGCCAGAAAATCCCATATCTCCGGGCCTTCACATTGCTCCACGTATTCCCAGTAGCTGCGTCCGGTGTGTTCGCACCAGTACAAAATCTGGCTCATGGTATTCATGTTGTAAATATCGTTGGTGGCTGTGCGGTCGTGTCCTTCTTCGGCCAGTGCACCACCTCCTACACTGAATACGGTCCATTCATCCAGCTTTTTCTTCTGTGCATCGAAAGCCTTGAAAGTCATTCCGTTCGGGTGGAAAGGGAAGAAAATATGTGGTTTCCAGAGAATTTCTACGGGAGCGTGAGGTTGCAGGGTATCCAAAATAGCTACATCGGTCATGTGGCCACGTCCTGTGGCAGCCAGACTGCCATACAGAGTTACTTCGAATGAGGCAGCCTCTGGATTACGAGCAAGAAATTGTTCGGCAGCTTTGCGGGGCCCCATGGTATGGCTGCTGGATGGCCCCGTGCCGATGCGATATAATTCTCTGATTGATTTCATACTAAAAAATAGGTGTAAGTTTTCTGCAAAGATACGCAATAATCGCATATATGTGCAGAAATCCCGTAGGGTTTATTTTAAATCCACCACGGTGATGCCTGCGCCGCCAAACTGTACGTGTTCATCCTGGAAATGGGCTACTCCCGGCACGGTAGCCAGGTATTGCCGGATGAGGGTGCGCAGAATACCTGTGCCCGTACCGTGCAGGATGCGTACGCGGCTGACTCCTACTAAGATAGCGTCATCGATGAAATAGGTGACCGCTTGTATGGCTTCGTCGCCCCGCATACCTCTGACATCGATGTCCTGCTTGAAATTCAGTTTCTTTTCGTACATCCGGTCTTGGGTTTCGCTGCTGACAAAAGTCGCCTTGCTGGATAACGGGGCAGCTTTCGGTGCATCCGTCCGTTCCAGTCGTTCGGCTTTCACGTTGGTTTTCATCAGTCCGAACATGACCACAGCATTCTTTCCGCTGATTTCCATGACTTGTCCCACGCTGGTCTGTCCTTTGATGCGTACGTAGTCTCCTGCTTCAATAGGACGTACCTTAGGAGCAACCGGAGTTTCAGGAGTATTGGCTTGTTTCGCTTTCTTATCTTTTTTACGTTCCTGCTTTTCGCGGAGTTTTTCCATCTTGCGCGCGATTTTCTCTTCCAAAGCCGCCTTTTCCAGGTTCTCTACCTGCTGCTTGAAGTCGGTCAGTTCCTGACGTGCCGTGCGGGTACGTTCCTTTTCAGCCTGCGCTTCCTTGATGGTACGAATGGTATTTTCAATTTTGGCATTCGATTCTTGCAACAACCGTTCTGCCTCTTCTTTGGCTTTCTTCAGGATTTCCTTGCGGCTGCGTTCCAGCTCCTGTATTTCCTGTTCGTAACGGGCGATGGTATCTTCCATCTGTTTTTCCCGCTTGCGTATGTTCTGACGCTTGGTTTCCCAGTAACGCTTGTCGCGTACAATATCCTGAAGGTATTTGTCGCTCTGGATGTATTCACTTCCCACAATTTCCGATGCGTCAGCAATAACCTCTTCCGGCAAACCGATTTTACGGGCAATCTCTACGGCAAACGAACTTCCCGGATTACCAATCTGCAACTGGAACAGCGCCCGCATCTCGTGGCGGTCGTATAGCATGGCTCCGTTCACCACTCCTTCGTGATCTTCGGCAAAATGCTTCAGGTTCTGGTAGTGAGTGGTAATCACGCCGAACGTACCTTTCAGGTTGAAGCGTTTCAGTACGGCTTCGGCAATGGCACCGCCAATCTGTGGCTCCGTACCTCCTCCGAACTCATCGATAAGGATGAGACTTTCGCCGTTGCATGATTTCAGCATCATCTTCATATTGGTCAGATGCGAAGAATAGGTACTCAAGTCGTCTTCAATACTCTGCTCGTCGCCAATATCAATAAATATGTGGCTGAAGATACCGGCGTGACTCCGTTCGTGCATGGATACCAGCATACCGCATTGCAGCATGTATTGCAGCAGTCCCACGGTTTTCAGGCAGACAGATTTACCACCTGCGTTTGGTCCGGAAATAAGCAGGATGCGCTTGTCGCGTGTCAGGATAATGTCCAGCGGCACTACTTTCTTGTCATGCTTGGCCAGCGACATTTGCAGAAGCGGGTGCACAGCCTGAAACCAGTCGACAATCTGCTTGTTCTCAAATGAGGGTTTCAGTCCTTTTATATCTATACCGAACAAGGCTTTGGCACGGATGAAGTCGATTTCTGCCAAAAACTCATACGAGGAGAGTAAGGCAGGAACTTGCGGGCGTACCGTAGCCGAGAATTCCGTCAGGATGCGGATGATTTCACGGCGTTCTTCTCCTTCCAGCTCACGGATGCGGTTATTGGCTTCCACCACTTCTGCCGGTTCAATAAATACAGTCTTTCCGGTGGCTGATTCGTCGTGTACAATACCTCTGATTTTGCGCTTCATGCCGGGAGCAACCGGGATGACCAGACGTCCGTCGCGCATGGTGGGAGTAACATCCTTGTCTACATACCCTTCCGATTGTGCAGCACGGAGAATGCTGTTCAGGCTGCGTGATATACTTCCCGTAGTAGCCGAGAGTTCCCGGCGGATGCGCAGAAGTTCCGCAGAAGCATTGTCCTTTATCTTTCCGAACTTGTCCAGGATGCTGTCGATACGTGCGATAAGTTGGGGGAATACTAAAATATCTCCCGCCAGTTCACGCAAGGCAGGATAGGGAGAATTTTCCGTTTCCTCTTCTTCATCAGATTGCTGAAGGAATCGTACAATGTCGCGGATGGTTTCCAGTGAACGGCGAAGGTCGAACAGCTCCTGTTCGTCCATATACATACCTTCCACACGGATACGTTTCAGAGAAGGACGTACATCAAAGAAATATTGTGCCGGAAAATCTTCCTCTTCCAGCGTAATCCGTACAAATTCAACCACCTGTTCCAGGCGTTGGTTAATTTCATCGTAATTGTCCGAAAAAGTCATTTCGTCCACTCGTTCTTCGCCTAGTGTACTCAGGCACTTGCCTTTCAGCAGTTGTCGTATCTGGTCGAATCCTATCTTCTGTTCGAAATTATGAGGGTATATCATGGCTTGTTTGTTTCGTTTTTTCTGCCTGCAAAGGTACGACAATGAAAAAAAATAATCAAAAAAGGCGGTAAATATTTGCAGATTTCAAAATAATGCGTACCTTTGCATCGCATTTGAAAAACAAGGCAACTCTCACGAAGAGTTCTGGAGAGGTGGCAGAGTGGTCGATTGCGGCGGTCTTGAAAACCGTTGTACCGCGAGGTACCCGGGGTTCGAATCCCTG
>CAMFND010000148.1 GCA_945965395.1 uncultured Bacteroides sp. | reverse complement strand
GTTATGCAGAAAAACGCAAGCAAGCGATGGATTTTTGTCACCTAATCGTTACCTGCCTATTTTCTATGCGCCGATTACCTTTTGACAATCAAAAGGTTAAAGGAAACTACGCTATTTTTTCACTCAAACGTAAGGACGTTTTTTCAGGATTTCTGGAGAAGTACCGTCAGTGCATCGCGCCAGTCTTCGCCGTTGTGCGGGCAGTAGGTCTGGAAACCCAGCTGGTGGGCTGCCTGTACGTTGCCGTTTCCGTCGTCAATAAAAAGCGATTCTGACGGAAGAATGTCGGCATCGGCTATCAGGAAGTCGAAAATCTGCCGGTCGGGCTTGGTCACTCCAATCTGGTAGGAGAGGTACAGCTTGTCAAAATAGTCGCTGAGCGGTTTTCCCTTTGATGAGAAAGCCGGACTGCAGGCCCAGTCCATCACGTAAGGATTGGTGTTGCTCAGCACGAAGAGCTTGTAGCGCTTGCGCAGCTCCTTCAGGCAGTCGAGCAGACGTTCGTCCAGTCCGGTGAAGTAGCCCAGCCATGCCTGGCGCGTCTCCTCCCAATTAGGTGTGCGTCCGCCGCACAACTGTCCCAGTTTTTCCTGGAATTCTTCAGTAGTAATTTTTCCTTCTTCCAATTCTTGGAAAATCCCCGTCTGGTGATATTTGTCCAGGCGCTGGTCGGCATCGGCCACCCCTAACTGGCGGAACGCTTCCACCGCCTGTTCACGGCTGATAGGGGCGATGACCCCTCCGAAATCAAAAATCAGGTTTTTTATCATATATTGTTTTTATTTTCTCAGCATCAGGTTCTTGAACGGGGCAGGATAGGGAGTCTCAAATTCCATCCGTTCGCCCGTAAGCGGGTGGTAGAAGCACAGCTTGAAGGCGTGGAGTGCCAGACGGCCGAGCGGGTCGGTTTCGCAACCATAACGTGCATCGCCCACCACCGGATGGCCGAGCGACTGCATGTGCACGCGAATCTGGTTCTTGCGTCCCGTTTCCAGTTGCAGCTCCATAAGCGAATAGCCGTTGGCCCGCTTGATGGTGCGGTAGTGCGTGATGGAGAGCTTGCCTCCGTCGTCCACCGGCGAGGAACTGACGTACAGTTTGCGGTCGGTGAGCCAGGAGCGTACGGTGCCCTGGTCTTTCTCCATGTCGCCCATGACGATGGACACGTAGCGGCGGTCGTACACGATGTTGTGCCAGTTGTCGCGGAGCGTGTGCTGCGTCTTCTCATCCTTGGCATACATCATGATGCCTGAGGTTTCGCGGTCCAGGCGGTGCACCACGAAGATACGGTTGTTGCGGTGCGTGCGCTTCACGTACTCATTCAGAATGTGCTGTGCGGTACGCTCCTTCTGGTGGTCGGTAGCCACGGACAGCAGTCCTTCCTTCTTCTCCACCACGATGAGATAGGCATCCTCGTAGAGAATCTTCAGCATGGGGTGGCGGAACTCGTGCTTGTTCTTTTCACGGCTCACCTGCACCTTCATGCCCGGCTTCAGGGGAAAGTTGTACTGCGTCTGGATGTTGTTGTCCACCAGCACCACGCGGTTGGCCAGCAAGGCTTTTACGCGCGTGCGGCTGATGCCGTCCATCTTCTTCATAAGGAACTCCATCAGTTCCGCCGGTTCATTAACCGGATAGATTGTATATTTGGCTGCGGCACGCGGAATAGGGCGTCGGCCGTTGTTGCCAGAGTTATTTCTTGCCACTTTGTTGCGTCAGTTAAAAGTTAGAAGATAGGGGAGAGTGTTTAGCGTCTTTCCAGTTGCACGACATTTTCCACGTGATGCGTGTGAGGGAACATGTCGACAGGCTGTACGGCAGTCACCTTGTACTTGCCGTCGAGCAGCTGGAGGTCGCGTGCCTGTGTGGCCGGGTTGCAGCTCACGTAGACGATGCGTTTCGGCTCGGCAGCCAGAATCACGTCGATTACGTCATTGTGCATACCAGCGCGGGGAGGGTCGGTGATGATGACATCCGGACGTCCGTGTTCCGCAATGAAGTCGTTGGTAAGGATGTCCTTCATGTCGCCCGCATAGAACAGCGTGTTGTCGATGCCGTTCAAGGCCGAGTTCACCTTGGCATCCTCGATGGCTTCGGGCACATATTCGATGCCCACCACCTTACGTGCCTGGCGTGCCACGAAGTTGGCGATGGTACCCGTACCCGTGTAGAGGTCGTACACCAGCTCGTTGCCCGTAAGTCCGGCAAACTCGCGTGCCACCTTATATAAATTATAGGCCTGTTCAGAGTTCGTCTGATAGAACGATTTCGGTCCCACCTTGAAGCGCAGTCCCTCCATCTCCTCGAAGATGTGGTCGTTGCCCTTGAACACCTCCACGTCGAGGTCGCCGATGGTATCGTTGCACTTGTTGTTGATGACATACATGAGCGAAGTAATCTGCGGGAAGCTGTCGGCCATGAACTGCAGCATCTCTTCCATCTTGCGGCGGCCTTCGTCGTCGGTCACCTTGCACTGCAGCACCACCATCAGTTCACCCGTAGACGAGGTACGGATCATGATGTTACGAAGAAGTCCTTCCTGCGTGCGCAAGTCGAAGAACGGGAAGTTGTGCGCGTAGGCATAGTCGCGTACGGCATTGCGAATCTGGTTGGAAATGTCGTCCTGCAACCAGCACTTGTCGATGGCCAGCACCTTGTCGAACGCCCCCGGAATATGGAATCCCACGGCATTCATCTGGTCGTACTTCACATCCTGCTTCACCTCCTCTTCCGTAAGCCAGCGCTTGTTGGAGAATGTAAACTCCAGCTTGTTACGGTAAAAGCGGGTCTTTTCCGAGCCTAAGATAGGACGGAATTCCGGCAGTTCCACCTTCCCGATACGGGTGAGGTTGTCGAACACTTGTTTCTGCTTGTACTTGAGCTGTTCCTCGTAAGAAAGACATTGCCATTTGCATCCTCCGCACACTCCGAAGTGACTGCAGAACGGCTCCGTGCGCAGGGGTGATTTCTCATGGAACTTTACTGCCACCGCTTCGGCGTAATGGTTCTTCTTGCGCTTCACCTGTAAATCGACTACGTCGCCCGGCACTACATACGGGACAAATATTACCAACTCGTTTACTTTAGCCACGGCTTTTCCTTCTGCGGCTACGTCTGTTATCGTTACCTTCTCCAGTAAAGGCAGTTCTTTTTTCTTTCTTGCCACGTTCTTTTCAATAAAACCAATTTGGGAGCAAATTTATACATTTTTCCTGACATTCTTCTAAGTTTTTCGAAGAAGTTCATTTTGCAAACTCTATGTTGCAAAATATGTCGAAAAATATCTTCACAAAATTTGGGATTCAATAAAATATGTATAGATTTGCCAGCGGTTGACCAACGAAAAACATTATTGAACCTTATCAAATATAAGAAAACATGGAAAAGAAAAGAGTCTATACTTTTGGAAACGGACAAGCTGAAGGAAAAGCTGACATGAGAAATCTTCTGGGTGGCAAGGGCGCAAACCTGGCCGAGATGAACCTGATCGGGGTGCCTGTACCTCCCGGATTCACCATAACAACCGAAGTCTGCAACGAATATTTTGAAAAAGGAAAAGAAGCAGTGGTTGCGCTGCTGAAAGACGATGTGGAAAAAGCTATCAAGGGAGTAGAAGCCCTGATGAAGTCGAAGTTCGGCGATGTGGAAAATCCGCTGCTCGTTTCCGTACGTTCGGGTGCCAGAGCGTCCATGCCGGGGATGATGGACACCATTCTGAACCTGGGTCTGAACGATGAAGTAGTAGAAGGACTAGCCCGCAAGACCAACAACCCTCGCTTTGCGTGGGACTCTTACCGCCGCTTCGTACAGATGTACGGCGACGTGGTGCTGGGCATGAAACCCGTGAACAAGGAAGACATCGACCCGTTTGAAGCCATCATTGAAGAAGTGAAGAAGGCCAAGGGCGTACGTCTGGACAACGAACTCGACGTGGACGACCTGAAGACCCTGGTAGTCCGCTTCAAGGAAGCCGTGAAGAAACAGACCGGACAGGAATTCCCGTCATGTGCCTACGAACAGTTGTGGGGCGCCATCTGTGCCGTATTCGATTCATGGATGAACGAACGTGCCATCCTTTACCGTAAGATGGAAGGCATTCCGGCAGAGTGGGGAACAGCTGTGAACGTACAGGCCATGGTATTCGGTAACATGGGTGAGACTTCGGCTACGGGTGTATGCTTCTCACGCGACGCCGCTACCGGTGAAGACCTGTTCAACGGTGAATACCTGATCAATGCGCAGGGTGAAGACGTAGTAGCCGGTATCCGTACTCCGCAGCAGATTACCAAGATCGGTTCTCAGCGCTGGGCCGAACTGCAGGGTATCTCGGAAGCAGAACGTGTGGCCAAATATCCTTCTATGGAAGAAGCCATGCCGGAAATCTATAAGGAACTCGATGAACTCCAGACCAAACTGGAAAATCACTACCACGATATGCAGGACATGGAATTTACCGTGCAGGAAGGCAAACTCTGGTTCCTCCAGACCCGTAACGGTAAGCGTACAGGTGCCGCTATGGTGCGCATCGCCATGGAAATGCTGCATCAGGGCATGATTGACGAAAAGACCGCTTTGATGCGCTGCGAACCTAATAAGCTGGACGAACTGCTGCATCCGGTATTCGACAAGGAAGAACTGGGACGTGCCCGCGTGCTGACACGTGGTTTGCCGGCTTCTCCGGGTGCTGCCTGCGGACGTATCGTCTTCTTCGCAGAAGATGCTGCTGAATGGCATACCAACGGCCATCGCGTGGTACTGGTACGTATTGAAACTTCTCCGGAAGACCTGGCTGGTATGCAGGCTGCTGAAGGTATCCTGACCGCCCGTGGAGGTATGACCTCACACGCAGCTGTAGTAGCCCGCGGAATGGGTAAGTGCTGTGTATCAGGTGCCGGAGCCATCAACGTAGACTACAAGACCCGTACGGTGGAAATTGACGGAGTCGTACTGAAAGAAGGTGACTACATCTCCATCAACGGAACCAACGGATATGTATATGCCGGAGAAATTCCGACCCAGCCGGCCAAACTGTCGGGTAACTTTGCCGAACTGATGGAACTCTGCGATAAATATGCCCGCCTGAAAGTCCGTACCAATGCCGACACGCCGCGCAACGCACAGGATGCCCGTGGCTTCGGTGCCGTAGGTATCGGTCTGTGCCGTACGGAACACATGTTCTTCGACGACGAAAAGATTTTGGCCATGCGTGAAATGATTCTGGCCAAGGACGTAGAAGGCCGCAAGAAAGCCCTCGACAAACTGTTACCTTACCAGAAAGCCGACTTCAAGGAAATCTTCAAGACCATGGACGGACTGCCTGTCAACGTACGTCTGCTCGACCCGCCGTTGCATGAATTCGTTCCGCACGATTTGAAAGGTCAGGAAGAGATGGCACAGGCCATGGGTGTGACCGTAGACTATATCCGCCAGCGCGTAGAAAGTCTGTGCGAACACAACCCGATGCTGGGTCACCGTGGTTGCCGTCTGGGAAATACGTATCCGGAAATTACTGAAATGCAGACTCGCGCCATCCTGGGTGCTGCCTGTGAACTGAAGAAGGAAGGTTACGACCCGCATCCTGAAATCATGGTGCCGCTGATTGGTATCCTGTATGAATTCGAAGCACAGGAAAAGGTGATCCGTGAAACTGCTGCCAAACTGTTCAAGGAAGAAGGCGTGGAAATTCCGTTCAAGGTGGGAACCATGATTGAAGTGCCACGTGCCGCCCTGACTGCCGACCGCATCGCTTCACATGCCGAATACTTCTCATTCGGTACGAACGACCTGACTCAGATGACCTTCGGTTACTCTCGCGATGATATCGCTTCCTTCTTGCCGGTTTACCTGGAAAAGAAGATTCTGAAGGTAGACCCGTTCCAGGTACTCGACCAGAATGGTGTGGGCCAGCTCATCGAAATGGCGGTAGCCAAAGGCCGTTCCGTACGTCCGGAACTGAAATGCGGTATCTGCGGTGAACACGGTGGTGAACCGATGTCCGTGAAGTTCTGCCACAAGGTAGGTCTGGATTACGTGAGCTGCTCACCGTTCCGCGTGCCTATCGCAAGACTGGCTGCGGCGCAGGCGGCTGTTGAGGAATAATTCATTCAACTTTAAATCATTCGACAAACTTCCGCTTACACTGGGCTTACACCCAAAAGCGAAGTGAATGATTTTCAGCACTATATTAGTGTCGCCCAAGCTGCCGTTGAGGAATAACTCTGAATTAGCTTAATTTTTATATCAGGCTGTAACTCATTGAAATACATGAGTTACAGCCTGAGTTGTTCTTATACGGTTCGTACACTTGACAACGGAAACCGCGCCAAATGTGCGTACTGGCTTACTCCCTGCTTACACTAAAATTGATGTTGCTTACACCTGCTTACACCATCAAAAAAGCCTATGGCAGCGTAAAAAAGAAAGGCTTATGACAACTACATTAAAAGCAATCGTAAGGAAGCCGCGAACGGACGGCCTTTACGCAGTGTACATCCGAATCGTACACAACCGGAAACCCGGTTACATCAAGACCAACAAGATTGTCGATGCGGATCATATCTCTAAGGAGAATGAACCGACCGACCCTGTCGTTAATGAGTATTGTTCAATGCTGGTACGACAGTACACAGACCGACTGAACAGAACCAACACTTCACTTTGGTCTGTCAGTGAAATTATAGAGTATCTTCTCAAAACGGATGAGGAGGTGTGCTTCAGTGAGTATGCCCGTATGTTCATCCGTCAGATGCGGGCTGACGGACATGAACGCAATGCCAAGAACTATCAACTTGCAGTGGCACACCTGGAGCGTTATATGGGGACTACACGAGTTATGTTTGGGCATTTGACTGCTGCCGTCCTCAAAAAATGGATAGAATCATTGTCAAAGACACATCGTGCGAAGGAAATGTACCCTACCAATGTCCGAATGATTTTCCGTTCGGCGATAGCAGATATGAACGATGATGAGAAAGGCATACAACGAATCAAGTTCGATCCGTGGGTAAAAGTACAAATTCCCAAGTCTGAGCCAAGTGAAAAACTGGCCATCAGTGCAGAAGAATGTCGAGAGTTCTTCAATCGGCCTTTGCCTAGAACCAAGATGCTTTCTTCCCTCCCGGAACTGGGCAGAGATGTTGCACTTCTTTCTCTGTGTTTAGGCGGAATCAATACCGTGGACTTGTACAATTTGAAGAAGTCGGATTATCGTGACGGAATCATTGGCTACAAACGTGCTAAGACCAAACACAGCCGCAAGGATGAAGCATATATAGAAATGCGCGTGGAACCGTTTATTCAAGACACGTTCAACAAGTATTTGTCAGAAGAAGAGGACGAATTTCTTTTCACCTTCCACCAGCGCTATGGCAATACCGACAGTTTCAACGCCAATGTCAATATCGGCATCCGTAAAATTTGTATGGATATGGGTATGACAAATAAGGAAGATTTCTATTGCTTCTATACCTTCCGGCATACTTGGGCTACCATTGCGCAGAACGACTGCAATGCCAATCTTTATGAAGTGGCATTTGGTATGAATCATAGTCATGGCTTCAAGGTAACCCGTGGATATGTAAAAGTGGATTTTACACCAGCATGGGAATTGAATGCCCGCATCATTGACTTCATCTTCTTTAGTAACAAGCCAAGTAAGCAGGGACTTGCCAAAGATTTGGACGAATCAGGTGATAAGATGTTTCGCATTACTGCAAAGATGATGATTTACGCCCGTGCCTACTTCAAAGGTGAGGTTATCGCTGAATTTACTGACATCGGCTTCAACAATGTGGATGAAGTACTAAGCAGGATCGTGAAAATGTTCCCCAAAGACATACCAGTTGGATGTACTGTTCAGATTCGTCTAACGAATTGTGACAATCACAAAGAAGTGGTTTATGAACGCAGCAAAGGTAAGGGCTTCTAAGCACCCTATACCTTATATATAGCGAACAATCCGCATCAGTCTATACGATTGGTGCGGATTGTCTATTTTGGTAGGTTCCCTATCAAATTACTTTATGCTACCTTAAAAGTTGAACTTGACCAGAGGGAAAACACTTACTCATACCCCCGATAACCTACCTACTTCTCGCAGGTACGGCATTTTGTTCCCTTGGGGTGGACTCAATAATTTCTGGGTCCGGTTGCACGTAGGTTGGCAATAACCATTATAACGATGAAGAGCAGCACCTTCCATGCCAGCACGAATCCGTTTTTTACCAACCACCAGGTAAGCCGGATAGCCAAACCGATAATCCACATGACCAGCCTAAGCAACAGACCGAATACAATGAGTACCGGTACCATATATATAATGAGCAAGAGTTCAGCCATAGCAGCATGTTCTAAGTTATTATAGCACTCTGATGAGTGTTTTTCATAATCAAATATACTAAAAATCAGCGAGATACTGAAATTTATCATCTTCTTTATTTGGCTTGTTAGTATATTTTAAGTCATTGTTTTCAGCTGTTTACACTGAAAAATAAGGGTTGGATTGGCTCATGATGTGTGAGAAATGTAATCTCATCTACCATGCGACTTTCATCATGCTATACAGTGAAAATCGGTATGGTAAAAATCATTTTTTTTGGTTATAGCATAACGTGTTATCCGAGGCTACAGCTTTGCCAGTTAATTTGCATCTGAAGATAGGAAACAACCCATCTCTTCCCTCCTTGTGTAAGAAGTCTTCGTGTTGTTATACCATCGAAGAAATGGTATTCATTTATCAAGAGCAGCTTTACTCAGAGTTATTATCATTTTGGAGCATTCAGTCTTTCGAAAGTCAGGACCAGGTCATCCGAATGATTGAAGTCTGTCGGGCTGGAGCATCAGGCATGACAAGGATTGAACGAAAAACAGACCATGAAAGATAGGCATTGGAAGAAACAAAGACAAGTAACCTTGAATATTAGGATAGGATAATCTGGAGCATCTGAGCATTCAGATGAATATACCTTGAATGCTTGATAATCAAGATAAATCGACCGAAGATTTCTCCAAAGAATGATGTTGTGAATTTTTGCGTTTCGCCGTTTTTTGTGCTTCTTTGAGGTCTCTAAAGCTACCGGGAAGGCATCGAACTGCGTTGCAGGATTTGTCTAGCAAGTTGTACCCTTGTCATTACAAAACGGAGTTTTGTCCTCACAAGGGTCACTTGCCGATTGCTGCCGCAACGGAGCGATAAATCGCTGTTTCGCTCTGCGAAATAGGTGTCCGGAGAACCCGGCTAACAAGTAATCCAAGGAAGTATGAAACAGAAGACCAAAGTATTTCAGTTGCGGCTTACCCCGGAGGAAGCCCAACTGTTGAAGGAAAAATCAGGCTCATTCCACTCTGTGAGCCATTATATCCTGTCGGCAGTGCAGGAATTTTCCAATGTGGATGTGAAGGAACGCATCGAGTTGATCCGAGAACTCGGTGAGTTTTACCGAAAGAATCAGAACGAACTGTCCTGGGCAGGCGGCAACCTGAATCAGGTGGTCAAACGAGCCAATGAACTGGCGGTAGCCGGGTTGCTTGCGCCCGGCTATATCCAAGAGATAGTGCTTCCGACCATCCGCGAAACACAGAAAACGATGAACCGCATCAAACGGGATTTGGAACTGATTACACTCAAGTGCATAAAGACCAAAATGCCGAAGTAGTGTTTGTGCGGTATATGATTTGACCGTTGAACCCAACTAATCCGACTATTCAGATGATAGCAACCATTTTACCCGGAAGTTCGAACTTCCATGCTGTAGATTACAATGAACGGAAGGTGGCGAAAGGTGTAGCCCGGTTACTGGAGATACAAAACTTCGGAGCACTCGGCGAAGTACGCAAGCCAACCCCCGATGAGTTGACTCAGTTTCTCATGGAATATTCCTCCATGAATCCCAGAATACAGAAAGCCCAGTTCCATGTAGCCATCTCCTGCAAGGGACATGAGATGTCGGAACAGCAGTTACTTGATTTCGCGCACCAATATCTGCAGGAAATGGGTTATGCCGAACCCGGACAACCCTGGCTCATCTATTCCCACAACGATACAGACAATGCGCACTTGCACATTGTGACTTCAAGAATTGCGCCCGATGGACACAAGATACAGCACGACCATGAGCGCAGACGCTCGCAGGCGGTCATTGACAAGATACTTGGAACCGATAGAACACAAAAAACAGAGAAAGACATCGAGGCCGCCAAGCAGTACAGCTTCTCCTCCTTTGCCCAGTTCAAGGCCGTGATGGGAACCATGGGCTATGAAGTCTTCCAGAAAGACGGGAACGTCTTCGTCAAGCAAGGCGGTAGAATCCAAAAGAAACTCCCCCTGACAGAGATTGAAGCTCTATATAAAAAAGGTTATCAAGACAAGGCACGCAATCGCCAGCTGAGAGCCTACCTGAAGAAATACCGGGACGTATGCGCCAATAAGGAAGAACTGCAGAAGGAAATGAAGAAGAATTTCGGCGTGGATGTGGTCTTCTTCGGCAAGAAAGACAAACCCTATGGCTATATGCTGATTGACCATGCCAACAAGACCGTCATTCATGGTGCCCGGGTTCTAGCCGTAGAAGAACTCCTTGACTTTGCTACTCCCGAACAACGCTTTGACCGGATAGAAGCATTCATAGACCGGCTGCTGACCCTCAATCCCAAAATCACTCAGGGAGAAATTTTCCAGAAACTCAAGAAACAGCGTGCCTATATAAAGAAAGGTGTCATCTACTACGATGGCCAAAGCAGACCCTTGCCGCTTTTCATGGCCAAGGCCATAGACCGCAACAACCGCATCTGTTTCATCGAGAAGTTCCGTCCGCAGAACGCAGCCGAAGTGGAATTGCTGTGCAAGGTATTCAAGGTGGACCGGCCGGACCTGGTGGACATCTCTACGGAACGTCCTCCCAAGTATGCCGATTCCGTCGGCCGCCTGCATGAAATCTTCAATGATCCCGAAGTGAAGTCCCCCCGCAGCGCCATGTACCAGGAAGGCTTCATCATCCGTCAGGTCGATGATACCTACTATGCCATCAACTTCAAGGAACATATTCTCATCAACCTGAATGAAGAAGGCTTCGATGTGGAACGGGTGAAGAAGAAATCCAAGAAGCCAAAGCGCCAGGGAGTGCCGTTTAAGAAATCCAAGAAGAAGACGCTCAATCCAATCAAAAGTTTGCAGCGCAAATCGCATCAGGGATTGGGCAAGCTACGGAAAGAAGGTGTCGGCAGCCACAGCGCCAACCGCGAATGGGAAGTTGGAAAAAAGACGAACTACGATGAGGTGGACAACGGCCACTCTATGAAAATATAAAATTCTTGACTCTTAGGAAGATACTTGGATGTACTGCTGTACACGACCAGATAAGCTATGTTGCGGGTAATAAAGTTTACCTGTAACATACTTATCTACATATTTAACCGCTCTTTTAGTTTGGTATTTCGTTTTAGAACCTGCATGTTATTGATGGCATAATGAAGGGCATTGGGTGTGCCGATAAGAATGCAGATTTTCTTGGCACGAGTGATACCGGTATAGATAAGGTTACGTTGCAGCATGATGTAGTGGTTCATCATGACGGGCATCACCACGATGGGATATTCTGAGCCTTGCGACTTGTGGATGGTAGTGGCATAAGCCAGCGTCAGTTCTTCCAATTCTGAGATTTCATAAGATACCAGTGTTCCTTCGAAATTCACACTCAGTGTATTCTCATCCGTATCTACCGATTCGATATAGCCCAAGTCACCGTTAAACACTTTCTTTTCGTAGTTGTTTCGTAGCTGCATGACACGGTCACCCAGTTTGAAGGTGTTGACTCCACGAGTCAGTCCAACCTTTGAGGGATTCAAGGCTTTCTGCAGCGCTGCATTCAGTGCAATGGCTCCGATATTCCCCTTCTGCATGGGAGTCAGTACCTGAATCTGATGGGCATCTACCTCATACGCATGAGGAAGCCGTTTCTGCACCAGTTCTACAATAGTTTCAGCCACTGCTTCGGGCTGTTCCTGTTTGATGAAGAAGAAGTCGGTATTCTTGCCGTTGCTCGTATCGGGATAATTGCCCTGATTGATGGCATGGGCACTCATCACAATCCGGCTGCTTTGCGCCTGACGGAAGATGCGGGTCAGGCGGATAACAGGTATCCTCCGGCTTTCAATGATGTCGCGCAGTACATTTCCAGGTCCTACACTTGGCAGCTGGTCCACGTCACCTACCAGGACTAGACGCATGTTCGAGGGGATAGCTTTCATCAGATGCATCATCAAGTGGATGTCTATCATTGAACATTCATCCACAATGAGGGCATCCCCTTCCAGTGGATTTTCCTCGTTTCGTTTGCAGCCTTCCTGCGGGTTATACTCCAACAGACGGTGGATGGTTTTTGCTTCCCTTCCAGTAGCTTCGCTCATTCGTTTGGCGGCACGTCCGGTAGGGGCAGCCAGCAGAATCTTCAATCCCATGTGCTGGAATGCGGCAAGAATACCTTGGGTTGTAGTGGTTTTACCTGTACCCGGGCCACCGGTCAGCACCATGACTTTGGAACGGATGGCCTGTTCGATGGCCTGTAACTGAATCTCGTCATACTCTATACCCGTTTCCTTGCTGAGTGATTTGACTTCAAGGGTTTCTGCGAAGAGGTCTTGTTCAGCAGGAAGCAGCAGGTCAAGCAGGTCTCTAGCTACGCCGACTTCTGCATAGTAATAATAAGGATGATAGATGGCATCTTCTTCGGCGATGATTTCCTCATCCGTTTCCATCTGTTTCAAGGTATGGATAATGAGGGACTCATCGGTAGCCAGCAGTTCATGGGCAGCTTTAATCAGTTGCTCCCTTTCTGCATAGACATGTCCTTCTGTAGAGAGTTGGTGCAGGGTATGTAGAATGCCGCTTCTGCAACGGTGCGGATCATCATCCAGATAACCCATGTTGTGGGCTATATCATCGGCCATCTTAAAACCAATGCCCCACACTTCATCTGCCAGCCGGTAAGGATTTTGCCGGACCTTACCGATGCTGTCCTTGCCATACTTCTTGTAGATTTTTGCTGCATAGGCCGTGCTTACTCCATAGCTCTGCAGAAATACCATCACATCCTTGATGTCTTTCTGCTTCTCCCAACTTTCCTGAATCTGGGAAAAGCGCTTTTTGCCGATACCCGGCACTTTCAGCAGTTCTTCGATGTTGTTCTCAATGACTTCCAGTGTCTGGAGACCGAACTGTTTGACGATGAGTTTGGCATACTTGGGGCCGATACCTTTCACCAGACCGCTGCTCAGGTAGCGTTCGATGCCGTAGAGCGTAGAGGGCATGATTTCCGTCCAGGTGTCCGCTACAAACTCGTTGCCGTATTTCTGGTCTACTTTCCATTCGCCTTCACACAACAATACCGTACCTGCAGGTAAGTCCAACAGGTAGCCAATCAAGGTAACTGGATCTTTGTAACCGGAAACCTTTACCTTCAATACCGTGTATCCGTTGTCGGGGTTCAGGTAAGTAATTCGTTCTACTACGCAGCGAAGTTTGATCATAGGTAAGTCATAAGTGTAAGCTAACTACAAATGTAGCAAAATTATAGCACAAGATTTGCCAAAAAACTTCTTATTTGAACATTAAAATGAAAAGGAATCGTTTGACTTTGGATTTTATTACTTTGTTGTTTTTGGATATGAATAGCCTGATGTTTAATGATTTAAGTTACAACTGAAATTCAAAAGGGGACTTTTAGTTGTAACTTTTTTGGCTAATTTCTCTCAGATTCCCTTGTTCCGAAGTCCATTTGACCCTCGGTTTCAGCAACCGGAAGCACATTGATGTTGTGCATTTAGGTTTTCCCTGTTCCAGCATTTACTTTTGCTTGCGAATTTGATAAACGGAAAACAACATGATACAGACCCCGGTCATAATCACCTTTGCCAACCAGAAAGGAGGAGTCGGAAAGACCACCCTTTGCGTCACCTTTGCCAACTACTTAGTGGCAAAAGGCGTCCGGGTGGTTGTCATCGACTGCGACTTCCAACACTCAATCATGAAATGCCGCAAGGCAGACATCAAGAAATATGGAGAGGAACAACTGCCCTATGAAGTCTGGTCATACGAACCCAACAACAAAGTGGAGATGACCTCGCTGGTGGAGAAACTGCACAACGACCCCGAAATAGATGTGGTACTCATAGACTCGCCGGGAAGTCTGAAAGCCGAAGGGCTCGTTCCCATCTTTGTCAATTCAGACATTATCGTGGTACCGTTCCACTACGACCTGGTGACCATTCCTTCCACCGCCAGTTTTCTGCTGTTTCTGGACCGACTTCGTCAGGCTGTCGGCGAACGGATGAAAGCACAGCTCTTCATCATCCCCAACCTGAATGACAACCGCGTGGGCAAGCGCTCGGAACTCATCCTATGGGACAACACCCGGGAAACCTTCTCCAACTACGGGTATGTCACCGGAAAGATACCCCGACGGGCAGACATGGAACGGTTCAGCACCATCGCCGCACTAGACATGCAGTACCGCTATGTCAGTTCGGTATTCGACAAGATCTATTTCAGCATCTTCGACAAGACAGGTCCCATCCGTGAAATGGAACTGTCCGGCATCCAACTGACGGAGAACCTTTACCCCAAGAACGGCAAGAAGAAATACCAGGCTGAAACAAGCACCCATATTGCGCTGGATGAAGCCGAAGACGAAGAACAGGAAAACAACAGTGAGCATCAACATAATCAGTAACCATCAATACCTATCGTGCAATGACAAAAGACATTCCCGAAATTGACGACCTTCTTAAAGGTATCAACGATTCCGATATGACCTTGACGGGCGAACCGAAGGAAAAGTCGGATTCTACCAGCAAGACCTCCCAAGAGGCACCCGTGAACGAAGAAACCGCAGATGGCGCTACAGCTGCTCTTTTCCCTTCTGTGGAGGGGAACAAGTGCTGGCAAGTGTTCATGAACTATCTGGACACTTCCGATGAACGAGGCGACAAGGACGAACGGCTGGTCTGCAAACTCGACCGAGACCTGGCCGATTCACTCGACGACTGCGACATCCATAACCGGAGCCGTTCCGACATGGTCAATGCCATCGTCCGTGCCTTCTTCGAGACCTATCTGCCGCAACTCTCCGAGTTTCGCAGAAAGAAGAAATCATTGTTTATCAACTTCAACAAGGAAGATTATGAAATGGAATAGATGGAACGACCAGATGGTATCCCTGCTTATCGAACTTTATCCGGTAGAAACCACCGCCCATACCGCCGCCGTGCTGGAGATGAGCGTGTCAGCCGTAAAGTACAAAGCCAAGGAACTGGGACTGGGCAAGCTGGCCAAGTCCAAATGGATGGAGCGTGCCGACCATATCCGCAGCCACTTCAATGAAGAATCCTTTACGGAAATCGGTGAGAAACTGGGTGTGACCCGAGTGACCGTCAGCCGTATCGCTTCCAAAATGGGACTGAAACGCTCCAAACATGAAGGATATAAGGTCTCATCCCGCGTCCGTCAGAAAATGGTGCGTCGGGAACGAAGGAGAATGGTATTCGGTCTGGATCCCATCACCCGAATCAATGTAATATCCAACCGGGCCAAGGTACGCCTACGCTATCGCCTGAAAGTGAAAGGCTATATACTCAGCGGACAGAAGAACCTGATGTACTATACCGAAAACACCTTCCGCAAACAGCGTCTGGAGAACCGGGGCATGAAATTGGGAATCCGTTTCCAACCGGTTCCGCAAGAGGACATTATTGTAATACCCAACCTCATATAAGTACAGCTATGACCTACGGACAAATAATCTCGATCCTCTTTGTGGCGCTGTTATGCTACTATGCCTTCTTGATAGTGATGGACATCCAGCGAGCCAAGGCAGCCGAAGCGGCAGAACAAGATAACTATATTGAGGAGGATATAGACATATCTGACGAAGCCCAGTCTTTCCGACCTCACAAGGTGAGTCGGGAGGAACCGAAGAAAGAAGAGGAAAAGAAAGAAGATTCTCCAAGCGAGAATGCTTCCGAAAGCAGTCAACAGGACGATGCTTCTCCAACTCAATCGGATGCCGATACTTCACAGGAAGGGAAAGAAGAAACCGAAGATGAGCAGGAGGAATCAGACAATTCTGAAGACGTGTACAATGAAGTTGAATCTGGAATTGCTACTCCTTCACAGGCAACTGAATCGGATAACGAACAGGAAGCAGATGAATCGGTTAATCAAGAGGCAGAACCTTCTGATGAAAAATCATCTGAAGAAAGCACCGATGATAATTCCGATGAAGAGCAACCAGAAGATGACGACCAACCCTACCGCTCACCGACCTACCGCGAAGCCATCCTGACAGACGGCATCCTGGTGGATGACATCTTCAAAGCCATCGACCAGCTGGCAGAAACCGGTGAATGTGACCTGGGTACCATTATCTATCACTGCGAAAGCATGCGATATGCCGGGTAGATAAACCCGAAACCAACCGGACGAAAGTCCACCGTTCCTTTAGCGACCTCTGATACTTGAATGACCTCTGTTTCTTTGGCGACCTCTGTTCCTTTGGCGATGAAATCCATTATCAAAGAAATATACAATGAAACAACTTAATCAACTCGTATGCGGAAACGAAAGCATCTTCCGCTCTATCCAGCGCTCTTCTGAAAAAGCAGTCAACCGCCTTATGGCCTGCAGTGTGGTACAGAAATGCCTCATGTTCATCTTTGCCCTTACGGTATCGGTCGGTGAAGCGATGGCAGGCAGCAAGGGAGCCGCGGGTTTTACCAAAGCCACCCAGGAAGTGAGTTCCTACCAGACTCCGGTGTCAAACTTGATGAAAGCGATTGCAGCCGTTATTGTGCTTGTAGGGGCGTTCAACGTCTACTTCAAGATGCGTGCGTCCGTAATGGTTGCGTGATAAATACTTCTTTGGCAAGAAGTTAGGATAGTGTTCCATGTAGAATGGACGGTCCAATTTTAGTAATTAACCTCTACTAACATGTAGATAACAAAGATTAACTGTATGTTTTACAACATCCTAATCCCATCAGCTATACCCTGCGGAGAAATCTATAAGGGGAAAACAGCAGGCTGGAAAAGTGGCAAGTCGGCGAACTGCAAAGCCGAGACGCAGCTGCAAGGGATAAAGACTGACATGAGGATGAAGCCTGATTGGTTTAACGATAATCCAACGGTATTTGAAGTGACTATGGCGGAAAGCAGTTACATACGCCATATTGCGGTACTGTGCCAACCTGCATTTATTGGTACAGCAGGAACTTGCCGCAACGTAACCGCAGTAAGCGGAGAAAAGGGTGTAAGTCGCATCCGACAGTCAGTCGTGCCAACAGTTATCACGCAAACTAAACGGAGATTGCCTAACCCGAAATGCCAACTGGCTATGAACAAAGGTTCTGAATATTCGGTACGGCAACGGAGTTCCCATAGTAGTCCGAGGAAGGGAAAGCCTTCTACATGGCGAAGGGGAACAGTTATTGATTTCAATAGTATTAACGGATAACGTGAGAGACGTATGAGAAATCCCGAGATAATATTGAACACTTTAAGCTCACACAGTAAAGTTTCAGACTATAAGTATGAGCGTATCTACCGTATTCTCTTTAACGAGGAAATGTTCATGCTTGCCTACGAACGGATTAAATCCAAACCCGGCAACATGACTCCCGGTACAGATGGTCTTACCATTGACGGAATGACTATCGACCGCATTGGAAAACTCATTGAGAGCTTGAAAAATGAGAGCTATTCTCCCCAACCTGCCAAGAGAGTGTACATTCCCAAGAAGAATGGAAAGAAACGTCCTTTGGGAATCCCTACTATCGAAGACAAGTTGGTGCAGGAGGTAACTAGAATGATTCTCGAAGCCATTTATGAAGGTCATTTTGAAAGCACTTCACATGGATTCAGACCATTCAAAAGTTGCCACACAGCCCTCATAAGCATCAAAAAGACATTTACCGGTATGCGGTGGTTTATAGAAGGAGACATCAAAGGCTTTTTCGATAATATCCACCATGCAACACTGATAGATATTCTGCGGATGCGAATAGCTGATGAGCGTTTCATTCGCTTGATATGGAAGTTCCTAAGGACTGGCTATCTGGAAGAGTGGTATTTTAACAAAACTTATTCGGGCACACCCCAAGGAGGGATAGTCAGTCCCATATTGGCTAATATCTACCTTGACCAGTTCGACAAGTACATGAAAGAATATGCCACCCTCTTTGATAAAGGAGAAAGCAGGAAGATACGAAACGAATACATGAATCTGAACATGCGTACTGTAAACAGGCGAAAGAAAAGAAAGGCTACTGAAGACCCTGTCGAAGCAGCCGCTCTTGATGCAGAAATCAAACAACTTCAGAAACAGTTGCGGAGTATGCCCGTAAGAGATGAGATGGATGAAAATTATCGCCGTCTCAAATATGTAAGGTATGCTGACGATTTTCTTATCGGTGTGATTGGTTCAAAGCAAGAATGTGAGAGAATCAAAGAGGATATTACCAACTACATGCGTGATAGACTCAAACTCGAACTTTCAGCAGAAAAGACGCTAATTACCCATGCAAGGGAAGAAGCCAAGTTCCTTGGCTATCGGATAACCGTAAAAACCCTGGATGTGATGAAAAGAAACTGTAAAGGAATCCTTTCACGAGCATTCAGAGGTAAAGTTCAATTGTTGCTTTCATCGGAAACGATAAAAGACAAGCTGATGAGCTACGGTGCTGTGAAATTCACAGAACAAAACGGTAAAACGGTATGGCTACCACAGTCAAGAAGCTACTTGATAGGTATGGAAAGCCACCGAATCCTTGCAAAATTCAACCTTGAGATAAGAGGATTCTACAACTATTATTGTATAGCTGACAATGTATCTGCAACCTGCTCAAAACTTGGTTACATCATGCAGTACAGTCTCTACAAGACATTGGCACAGAAACTTAACAGTACTATGCCGAAGATTGTAAGGAAGTACAGAAAGGACAAGGAATTTAAGATTGAATACACCGATAAAAAGGGAAATCAAAAATACCGTGTCCTATACAATGGTGGATTTGCGCAAAAACAACCTAACAAAATGGCTGATTGTGACAACTTGCCTCACGTTAGCTTCCCGAAACGTTCATTAGCGGAACGATTAAGAAGTGAAATCTGTGAGTTGTGCGGCAGACACGATAAGCTCATCATGCACCATGTTCGCACTTTGAAATCTATCAATGACAAGACGGAATGGGGTAAGATAATGTTGGGTTCACACCGTAAAACTATCGCAGTATGCGAAAGTTGCTATACCAAGATAAAAGAGAAAGAACATGAGAAATAAAGTGCATTCAATAACGGAGAGCCGTATACATGGAGACATGTACGTACGGTTCGGGGGCAGGTTTGGAGAGACCTGCGGCAGTAATGCCGTAAGGCGCTCTGAACCAAGCCTACAGAACGGCGACCAGGATGTCAAGAAAACTATCATGCTGACGATTGGTGGATGTATCGCATTTATCGCTCTTTCTGAGGCTCTTCCGCTCTTCTTTAAGTAATCCAATTTGTCAACATACTATCCAGAATTATGACGATGAATCAGGAGGGTTATCCCGTTTTCAAAGGCTTGCAGAAACCGCTGGAGTTCATGGGCATACGCGGTCGTTTCCTGACTTTGGCAGCAGCGGCCATCGGTGTGTCATTCGTGGGTTTTATCGGTTTCTCCATCGCCTTGGGAAAGCTTGCCGGGTTCATCGCCATGCTGGTGATGGCATTGGTCGGATTGGTCACCATTTATGTCAAGCAGCGTGGCGGTCTCCACAACAAACGGCGGGCAAAGGGTATCTATGTTTACAAGAATCTGAGACGTAACTCGTAAAATAAAATGAATGATTATGGCACGTACCAAGAAAAGAATATTTGACGGACTCTATGCGCAGCTGGAGGAAACGGACGGCAATGTCGTCCTTTTTTCAGCCAAGGGGGAACCGTCGGTTATTTTCGAGATAACCAATCCCGTGCAGCAGCTCTGTACCGATGCGGAGCAGTACATGCTCTTTCAGGATGTGCTCTCCAACGTGGTGCAGACCCTTGGCGAGGGCTATGCCTTGCAGAAACAGGACGTGCTCTGCAAGCAGTCCTACCACCATGAGGTGCCGGAGGATGCGGAGTTCCTGACCAAAAGCTACTTCCGTTACTTTGAGGGAAGAGAATTTACGGAGATACGTACCTACCTTATCCTCACGCAGGAGGCACAGCACAGCCAGTTCGTTCAGTACGACCCGAAGAAATGGCTGGACTTCCATTCCAAGGTTTCCAAAGTGAGCGACATACTCAAGGAGAAGAACATAAAGCACCGCAAACTCAGTAAAGAGGAAGTCAATGAGTATTGCCACCGCTTTATGGCCTTCCAGTTCCGGCATGGTCCGTTCTCGATGACCAACTTCAAGGCATCAGACGAATATCTGAAAATCGGCGACCGGGTAGTCCGTTCCTATCCACTGGTGGATATAGACGAGATTAACCTGCCATCCCTGGTGAAGCCCTATACTCAGATGAACATCAACGGCTACGGCATCGCTACGGACCTCTTTTCATTTTTAACAAGTGTGCCTCATGCCGATTGTGTGGTGTTCAACCAGGTGGTACAGATACCGAACCAACGGAAACTGCTACGCAAGTTACAAGCCAAAGCCAAGCGCCACGGCTCCATGCCTGACCCGAGCAACAAGATTGCGAAGGAAGACATTGAGGAAGTGCTGGACCGCCTGGCGGTGGACAGCACGCAGTTGGTCTATTGCAACTTCAACATCCTGGTAAGCTGCCCGGCAGACAAGGTCACTCCGGTCACTTCCTATCTGGAAACCAAGCTGTATGAGTGTGGCATCATGCCGTCCCGTACCGCCTACAACCAGTTGGAATTGTTTACAGACAGCTTCCCCGGCAACGGCTATGCCTTCAATCCGGACTATGACCTGTTCCTTACTTTATCTGATGCAGCTTTGTGCTTCTTCTTCAAGGAACATCTGAAAGGTTCGGAAGATACTCCGCTGACCACTTATTACACCGATCGCCAGGGGCTGCCGGTGTGTATCGACATCACGGGGAAAGAGGGCAAGGTGAAGATGACAGACAATGCCAACTTCTTCTGCATTGGGCCTTCGGGAAGTGGCAAGAGCTTTCACATGAACAGCGTGGTTCGTCAACTATTAGAGCAAAAGACGGATGTGGTTATGGTCGATACGGGTGATTCCTATGAAGGTATCTGTGGTTACTACAAGGGAACCTATATTTCTTACTCGAAGGAGAAGCCCATCTCCATGAATCCTTTCAAGGTAACAAAAGAAGAGTATGACTTGAACTTCGGGGAGAAGAAGAACTTCTTGAAGTCTTTGATATTCTTGATATTCAAAGGTAACGACTTTCCAAGTAAGATTGAGGACATGCTCATTAACCAGACCATCGTGGAATACTATGAAGCCTACTTCCATCCCTTTACCAAGTTCACGGAGAAGGAACGTGAAGGGTTGAGACAAAAGCTGTTGGTTGCCTCCAAGATGGAAGAAGACTACGACAAGTTCTCCCATAGCATGGAAGACATTGATGCCCAAATCAGAGAAGCCGAAATGGACAAGCAGGCAGAAAGCAGGGCACTCATGCTTCCTGCAGAAGCCCGGCGACTCAAGCTGCTCCGCCAGTGCCGTTCGCTTTTTGCCCTTGCCCAGGATGAAGCTGCCAGTAAAGGCGAAAAGGAACGTGCCCTGCAGATAATCGAGAACTACAAGAAGGAACTCTACAACAACTCCATGCTTATCAAGATAGACAAGCAGATAGACCACATCGAGGAACAGAAACGCAGACTGAAAGTCCGGGAACTGTCCTTCAATTCCTACTACGAGTTTGCTTTGGAGCGCATTCCGCAAATCGTGGCACAGGAGAAGATTCAGTTCAACATCCGCGACTTCGCAGCCATCCTGAAGCAGTTCTACCGGGGAGGCGAACTGGAGATGACCCTGAACTCCGACCTGGACGTGAACCTCTTCGATGAGCAGTTCATCGTCTTCGAAATCGACAAGATTAAGGATGACCCCGTGCTGTTTCCGATTGTGGTACTCATCATTATGGACGTGTTCCTGCAGAAGATGCGCATCAAGAAAGGACGCAAGGCGCTGATTATCGAGGAAGCATGGAAGGCGATTGCTTCGCCCACCATGGCAGAATATATAAAATTTTTGTACAAAACGGTCAGAAAGTTCCACGGCATAGCAGGTGTCGTTACCCAGGAGTTGAATGACGTGATAGATTCGCCCATCGTGAAGGAAGCCATCATCAACAACTCCGACGTGAAGATACTGCTCGACCAGACCAAGTTCAAGGACCGCTACGAGGACATTGCCGCCATCCTGGGACTGACCCCCATCCAGCGGCAGCAGATTTTTACCATCAATGCCCTGAACAACCGGGAAGGACGCAGCTATTTCAAGGAAGTCTGGATATGCCGGGGACAATACTCGGATGTGTACGGTGTGGAGGAAGCACCGGAATGCTACTGGGCTTACACTACCGAACGTACGGAGAAGGAAGCCCTCAAACTCTATCTGGCCCACTACGGAACCATGCAGGAAGCCATCACGCACATAGAGGCAGACCGCAAACGGGACGGCGGGCATAAGTATCTGGAATTTGCCAGAAAAGTCAATCAACATCAAAAAGTCATGTCATTATGGTCAAGTTAAGATTCCTGTTGATGGCGGTACTGATGCTTGCCGCTTCAACGCAAATGTATGCCGGATGGCGCATCGTTGTGGACAAGAACTGCATCAAAATCGTGTCGTCCAACCTTGCCGCCCAGAAACTCATCGAGGAACAGCACAATGCCCGGCTGGACACCATCGCCGCCAAACAGCAGAAGGTGGAACTCTATTCGGTCAGCATGGCCACGATGAAGGAACTCTACAAACTGTCGATGCAGAACATCTCCGGTTTCGGTACGGAGAGCCTGTACTACAAGGAAATCGGCAGCTGTGCCTTCGACATCATCCGGAATGTGCCGGAACTGATAAAGACGGTCAGCAAGGCGAAGTTCACCAACCAGCTCTACTGCCTGACGGAACTCGGAGGGCTGGTGATGGAAACACAGCAGCTGGTCGGCAACTTTGTGAATATCGTGAACAATGCCAAGATACCCAATCCGCTTAAAGGAGAAGGCACTGCAGAGAAGAAGAGTGACGGATACAACATGCTCGACCGCTACGAACGGATGTCGCTGGCCAACTCCATCTACACCAATCTGAATGAGATCCGCTACAAGGTGGACGGCATGATGCTCATGGCACAGTATGCCACGTTGAATGACCTCTGCTTTGCCATCGATCCCGAGGGATGGGCCAACATTGTCACCATGAAAAACCATGTGGACGGACTGGTATCGGACTGGAACGGACTGGTGGCTGCTAACTAAAAGATGAAAAAGCTATGAAACACTGGAAAAAGAAATTGGGCGCATTGTGTTTGATGCTATCTATCATGTCCTCAAACATGAGCTATGCCGTGGTCATACCCAAGGACTTGCCCACCATCGAAGCCCTGATAGCCCTGCACAAGTGCATCAAGAAGGACGAAGACCAGGCACTGGGCAGAGTGGCCACCAGCTTCGGGGAGCAGTCCATGGTCACCAAAGGCGCCAACAAGTTCAATGACGTGCGGACCACGCTGAACACCAAGATGAGCAATGCCCATTCCTACCTGGTGCTGGCCGGAGCCATTTCCTCCACCGCCAATTCGCTTTACATGCTGGTCAAGGAGTACAAGGACTTTACCTCCAACACCTTCAAGCATGTCAAGAAGAAGCCCTTTGTGGGATGGTATTATGCCGATGCCAACGTGGCGATAGCCCGGGAAGTGAAGCACTGCTACAAGCTCTACGCTTCCGTGGCCGCTTCGGGCATCAACCTGATGAAAGCCTCCATGGACGAGAAGCTGAACCTGGTGATGACGCTCAAAGCCACCATCGACAAGGCCCGCTACATCGTGGACAATGCGAACCTCTACTGCTTTCTCATCACCGACTGCGGCTGGAAGCCCGACTACATCTGGGAAATACTTAACTCCAACGTGAAGGACGAGATAGCAAATCGTGTTATCAATCGATGGAACAAAGGATATGTCAGCTAAAGCAACCATCACAGGCATCATCGCACTGATGCTGCTGGGGTGTCCCTACAGTGGACAGGCCCAGCGTCCGACCAAGGACAAGGAAAAGGCCCGGCAGTGGCAGTCCATGGAGAACGGTCCCTGGGACTTCGCACCGGACTGGTACTACTTCCTGCTGCACAAGAAATACTCGGGAGCGGAAATGTACTGGAAGTGGGCAGGATTTCAATCCGGCTTCCGGGTGCGCTTCAAGGAGCACAAGTCCAACGTGAAACGCATCATGCCCACCCGGGTAACGGCGGAAGTGACCCAGCGGCAGAAAATCAAGAAGGTGGAGGAAGAGCGCCAGAAGATGGAGGAACTCTATCAAGAAGAACTGCTCCGCGAGGCAGACCGCAACGTGGATCTGATGTTCCCTTCCTACAAGGACGAGTTCAACCGGATGCAGGACTGCATCACCGACGGATTGCTCTACTGCATGCAGAAAAGCAAGGGCAAGCTCCAGTACCAGGTGGACGAACTGAGCCGCCAGAATGAAATCCTCTGTGCCGACATTGCCTACATCCACAAGATGGGAGTCGGCTACGGACTGGAGAATGCCAAGCGGCAGAAGGCTTACGAGGAAGCCCGGCAGAAGATGGAGGAACTGGTCAAACGGACCGCCAACCTCTGTGCGGTGGCTTCCACGCACTATTAAAAGGATTATGTAACAAAAATAGAATGAAATATGAATCTACTGTTAGTACCATTAACCATCGGATTGCCTGCCATTGACGAGAGTCTGGACAAGCTGCTGGTCGCCATGGAAACCTTTCCCAATGTGGCGGTGCTGGGTGATGCCATCGGACTGGCACGCATCCTCGGCCTGTTGTTGGCGCTCTGTGTAGGCTCCTACGAATGCTGGATGATGATGCTCGGACGGCGCGGTATGGACGTGATGAAACTCCTGCGCATCATCGGCATTTCCATCTGCATCTCTTCTTCCTCGTGGATCTGTCAGGCCCTGCAGGTTCCCGGCAAAGGACTGGAAACCGCTACCAAGGCCATGGCAAAAGCCAAGAACAAGGAAGTGGCCGCTTTCGAGTTGAAGGTGGCGCAGAAACAGAGTGAATACCTCGACCGGTTGAGAGCCGTACAGGACTCCATTTCCACCGCCCAGCAGGTAGCCGCCATCGGACAGGATGCTGCCTGGTGGGACAAGCTCATCTACAACGTGGAGAATCTGGGCAACACCATCAACAATTATGCGCAGCGGGCAGCCGTGGCGGCTGAAACCAAGATGAGCGAATGGATCAACGATGTCATCCGTTTTGTGGGGGAACTGATATTCCAGATGTCCTACTACGGCATTCTGGTGGCGCAGCGCATCTTCATGGCCATCATGATGATTTTCTGTCCCATCATGTTCGCCCTGTCCCTGGCTCCGCCATGGAACTCGGCCTGGAGCCAGTGGATGTCGAAGTTCCTTTCCCTCTCGCTGTGGGGCTTCGTCACCTATATGTGCATCTACTACATCGACTTCATCCTGCTTTATAACTTGCAGCAGGATTTGATTGCCTACAACCATCTTCTTCACGGCTCGGTGAACTCTTGGGAGCAGATTGGTGCACTGGGACTGCAGGGCATCGGTTCCAACTGTATGTATGCCATGGGGATGCTGGTGGGTGCCTATATCATCCGCTTTGTGCCCGAAGTGGCTTCCTGGCTGATTCCGGGCGGTGTCAGCTCCGGTGCAGGTTCAGCAGCCGGCAGTACCGTGATGGGCATGACGGCGATGGCAGGAGGTGCAGCCGGCGGAGCGGCAGGTTCCGTAGTGGGCGGTGCCATTTCCATGATCAAGCCCAAATCCAAGTCAGGCAAGAAATAACCTCTAATCCCAACGAATATGCTTATAGAATCCTTAGCACAGAAAACGAAACTTGCCCTGATGACGGTGCTGGCCACGATAGGTGGCTGCACCCTCATCTGCGGGTTCACCGTCTGGTGCTGCATCTCGCTCGTGACGAAAGAACGCGAGCAGATTTACATACTGGACGGTGACATCCCCTTCCTGGCACAGCGTGCCCAGCTGGAAGCGAACTTCACGATGGAAGCCAAGGCCCATATCCAGCTCTTCCATCAGTATTTCTTTAACCTGCCTCCCGACAACGACTACATCAAGTGGACGGTCGGCAAGGCAATGTATATGGCAGATGGTACTGCCCTCAAGCAGAAGCAGGCGTTGGACGAGAACGGATTCTACTCCGACATCATCTCCTCTTCAGCGGTGTGTACCATCATGTGTGATTCCATTCAGTTCGATGAACACGAACGGAAGTTCACCTACTACGGGACGCAGCTCATCAAGCGCCGTACCCGGGACCTGAAACGCTCCATGGTCACTACAGGCTACATCGAATCAGTCCCCCGCACCCGGAACAATCCGCACGGTCTGATGATTACGAACTGGAGGACACTGGAGAACAAAGACCTCGATTACTGAAAAATAACCGGATAATAAACTCAAAATCATTGCATACATGAAATCATTCAGAAAGACACTTCAGGAAAGCAGACTCAAGACGCATCACCTGATACGCTCCTGGCTGCAACCCAAGCTGGGAGCCGTCGGCACCAGATACCGCCTGGCAGGACGCATCCGTCTGGCCAACATCTGGGCAAGGAAGCATCCCAGACGCACCTTTGCCTATGTCACCGGTTCGCTGGTTTTCCTGCTGGTAAGTACTGTGGCAATCGACAGCATGACCTTGTCAGACAAGCGTGAGCCGGATGTCAGCAGTATTGCCCAGTTGGAACCCGTGTTTGCCGGATTCCGCACCATTCAGGCAAACAAGAGCATACATCGTTCCACGCTGACGGAGTTGACCCAAGAGGGACAACAGCTGCGGGAGGAACTGGACTCGCTCATTGCAATACCACATAAAAGCCATCAGGATTCCATTCATATCGTACAGAGTTACAACCGGCTGGAATCCATCGTCAAATCACTTCAAAACAATGACCATCCATGATCAGAAAAATCAATTTCAAACAGCCCAAGTACATCTTCCCGTTGGTGGTGTTCATTCCCCTGTGTGCCCTCGTGTACTTCGTGATGCAGACGTTCGGGGGCAGCGAAGATGCCCAACAGACGGTTGCCACCGACCGCATCAATACGGAACTTCCCAATGCGCAGGCGGAGGAAGCTGGAGACAAGATGTATGAGATGTCGCGCCGCTTCGGGGACGAGGATGCCTTTACCGCCGTTGGTGCCATCGGAGAAGAACAGAAGAAAGCCGAAGAACTGGAGCACGGCTACAGCGAAGACGAACTCAACAAACTGGATGCAGCGGAAGCGGAACGCATCCGTCAGCAACAGGAAATGGAAGAACTGGAAAGGTCGTTGGCCGAGTCTAGAAGACACATCAATGCCTTTGCCTACGGGGATAATGCTCCTTCAGAAAATAGGTCAGGTAATGGAAGCAGAACCGCTTCATCAGCACCTACCGAAGGCTATACTTCACAGGATGACTTCGCCCGTGACCTGGAGGAAATCCAACGCAGGAGTTACGAACGTCAGAAGGCCATTGAAAGCGGTTTGGGTATCGGGCGCTTTGACCGGGATGAACTGACTCAGAAACAAAGAGCAGACTCCATCGCTAAGGTCCGTCAGGCTGAAAAAGAACGCAATCGTCCCAAGCTTGTTATCAAGTCTAGTGATACCAATGCGGAGAAGTTCCATACAGTGACTTCACCCGATGATGTAGCTGAAGCCAAGTTGATCCGCGCCATGATTGACCAGACCACCAAAGCCAAGGAAGGAACCAGACTTCGATTCAAGTTGCTGGACGATATAACCGTCAGCAACACCAAGTTGAAGAAAGGCACCTACCTCTATGGTACAGTGACAGGCTTCGGACAGCAGCGTGTGAAGGCTACCATTACCAGCATTCTGGTCGGTGATAAGTTCATTAACGTGAAGCTTTCAGTGTTCGATAATGACGGCATGGAAGGGTTCTATGTACCGGAATCTTCCTTCCGTGAGTTCGTGAAGGATGCCAGCTCCAGTGCCGTGCAGCAGAACATCAACTTCCAGTCAGAAGATGGCTACGGTTCCGGTATTTCTGGTGAAGCCTTGGCGCTGCAAGCCTTGCAAAACGTCTATAACTCAGCTTCTTCGGCCATCTCGTCCAACATCCGCAAGAATAAAGCGAAAATCAAGTACAACACGATTGTCTATCTGATTAACTCGGAGGAAGCAAGGTAAAAGGTCAAGAATAAAAATAGGTAAACTATCTTACTAATCACAGAGTAAGTAAGGTTACAAGTAATAGAATCAACAAATAATCAAATCAGTAAATCATAAAAATTACCTAATATGAAAGCGAAATTATTTTTACTTTTCTTCGGTCTTCTCGGTTTTGTCATACAGGCTGCTGCCAAGGAGAAGATCTACGTGAACAGTGAGGTCACCACCCACATCGTCATGCCCGAAAACATCAAATTGGTGGACATCTCTACGACCAAGATTATGGGCAACCAGTGCGCCGACAACATGGTACGCATCAAGCCTTATCTGGAGCCAGACTCCATTAAAACCTCCTTTGACGAGAATGAATTGCTGGGTACTATCACCCTGATTGGAGAGCGCCATATCGCTCAGTATGACGTGGTTTATACCCATTATCCCAGCATGGCAGCCTCCATCTTTGAAGTGGCCTACAGCGATACCCAGTCCTATATCAACCCCGAGGTATCGATGCCCAAGGCCGAAATGGTGCGCTATGCGTGGGCGGTGTATGGTAGCAAGCGCAAGTACAATCAGGTGGTGTCGAATGCCCACGGTATGAAGGCCATCGTCAATAACATCTATACTATCGGGGACTATTTCTTTATTGATTATTCTTTACAGAACAAGACGAAGATTGCCTACGACATTGAGGAACTTCGCGTGAAGCTGACGGACAAAAAAGAGACGAAAGCCACCAACTCGCAGACTATTGAATTGACACCGGTTTACTCATTGAATCCCGTCAAGAAGTTCAAGAAGAATTACCGCAATGTGCTGGTGATTGAGAAGTTGACCTTCCCGGATGAGAAGGTGCTCCGTCTGGAAATATCAGAGAACCAAATCAGTGGCCGTGTCATTACGCTCACCATTGAATATGAAGACATCCTCAATGCCGATGGCTTTGATTCGGACATTCTGAAGAATTCTTCATGCTATCCGTACTATTACATTTACCGCTAAAACCTACCCGATATGAAGAAGATTTTAATAATCATCTGTTGTGCGTTTGCCGTGCTTTCGGCATCCGCCCAGGACAAGAAACTCACGCTGAATGCTGGTTTCCTGTTTCCGAACACCTTGAATGCAATGATTGGTTACGAACATCCGTTGAGCTATGGCAATGCCGTAGAAATCTACGGTGAAGTGGGGAATCATTGGCAAAAACCCACCTGTTGCCGGTTCTGGAAGGACTACTATTGGGATGGCGGATTGGTCTATAAGCAGCGACTGGTACGTTACAAGAACGGCATGCTCCGCTTCCGTCTAGGACCTCAGTTCGGAGCCACTCAGAAGAAATTTTTCCTCGGTGTGGAAGCCGGCTTTGAATACAGCTATGTCTTTCAGAACGGCTGGGAGTTTTCGCTGATCCAGAAGAACAACGTCAACTTCCTGCATGGAGATACCTTTCGCAACGGACTCTTACTGGGTGTAAAGATTCCTTTTTAGTTTTCACTCAATCTGATGGCTTATGGCATTCGAAGAAACCCGGGAACAGCAACAGATGTACAACTACTTCCGCAGTTGCATCTACATCTTTCTCATCATCGAGATTGTGATGAATCTTCCCATTACGGCGGATAACCGTGTCACGCAGTTTATCCTGGACCTTCTGGCCCGATTCAAGGTGTTCAACTCCGTATCGGGCTGCAAGGTGGCTGAGCTGATCTGCATCTGTGTAGTCTGTATCGGAACCAAGGCAAAGAAGGCGCTGAAGTTCAATGTCAAGACGATGGTCATCTATCCGGTGCTGGCGGGATTGACATTGGTCGGCATGTGCTTTATCTTTCACGGCATGAATATCGGCATGAGCTGGTTCGGCTTCCCGGCCAACCGCATCCTTTATGCGCTCTGCTCGGTGGTGGGTACCATGCTGGTGCATCAGGGACTGGACGGCATCGCCAAGTACTACAACTACAAGGTGGGTGAAGACCGCTTCAACTTCGAGAATGAATCGTTCCAGCAGTCGGAGGATTTGGTAGCCAATGACTATTCCGTGAACATTCCGATGATTTACTACTGGAAGCAAAAGATGCACAAGGGTTGGATCAACATCATCAATCCTTTCCGTGGAACGATTGTACTGGGTACACCGGGTTCAGGTAAATCCTTCGGCATCATTGATCCGTTCATCCGTCAGCACGCAGCCAAAGGGTTCTCTATGATGGTATATGACTTCAAGTTTCCGACATTGGCCAAGACGCTATTCTATCAGTATTGCAAGAATATGAAACTGAAAAAACTGCCTGAAAACTGCGGATTTAGAATCGTGAACTTCACCGATGTGGAATACTCCAATCGTATCAATCCGATTCAGCGCAAATACATTCCTGACCTGTCGGCAGCTTCGGAAACGGCTGCCACCTTGCTGGCTTCCCTGAACAAGGGAGGCGGTGAAAAGAAAGGCGGTTCGGAAGCGTTTTTTACCAACTCGGCAGAGAACTTTCTGGCGGCCATCATCTACTTTTTTGTCAATTTTCATCCGGTTGGATTCAAGAACGGCAAGAAGCTGAAACGCTATATTTCGTTGGCGAAAGAGCCGGAAGTACCCAAGGAAGAAACTACAACGGGGCAATCACAAGAACAGCAAACATCTTCTTCCAAAGAAACACCCTCAGAACAGCAGTCTGTGGATGCTTCCAAGGAGCAGACTAACTCCAAGGAGGAGTTACCGGAGGGAAATAAATTCGAGCTGGTGATACGCAACTGGGACGATTACCAGGCAATAGATGCCAAGAACAATGTCATCCTGGACTTTGTGGATGAGAACGGCAACGATGTGTCAACGGATGAAGACCGGATGTTCGTGGACTTGAACGGCTTCTCCTACAAAGATAGAACTGGCAAGCTGGTGAAGATTGAGCGGTGCTGGTATGAGGATGAAAATGGCCAGGAGGTGGAACCGGACACCATCACCGGAGAGTATTCGGATATGCCGCATGTACTCTCTTTTCTGGGAAGACCCTACGACCAGGTATTCAACATTCTGATGCAGGACGACAAGATTGCCTCGCTCATGGCTCCCTTCAAGAGTGCCTATGACAACAAGGCGAATGACCAGTTGGAAGGTATGGTGGGTACGCTCCGTGTCAATGCTGCTCGACTGGTATCTCCGGAAGCCTACTGGGTGTTTACAGGGGATGATTTCGACTTGAAGATTTCGGACAAGGCCAATCCGAGCTACCTGGTGATTGCCAACGACCCGGAGAAGGAACAGGTCATCGGTTCATTGAATGCACTGGTGCTGAACCGACTCATTACCCGAGTCAACTCCAAGGGAAACATCCCAGTGAGCATCATCGTGGATGAGCTGCCTACGCTCTACTTCCATAAGATAGACCGCTTGATTGGTACGGCTCGCTCCAACAAGGTGGCGGTGACCCTGGGATTTCAGGAGTTGCCGCAGCTGGAGGCAGACTACGGCAAGGTGGGGATGCAGAAGATTATCACGACCTGCGGTAACATCTTCATGGGTGCTGCCCGTAACAAGGAAACCTTGGAATGGGCGCAGAATGATGTGTTCGGCAAGGCGAAGCAAACATCCCGGTCCATCTCCATCAACGACAACAAGGTATCGACCACCATCTCCGAGAAGATGGACTACCTGGTGCCTGCTGCCAAGATTGCGGATATGGCGACTGGTTGGCTGGCAGGTCAGGCTGCCCGTGACTTCACGGCTACGGACGAGCGGATGCTGAACCATTTCGACATCGAGCAGTCGGAAGAGTTCAAGACTACGAAGTACTTCTGCAAGACGCACTTCGATATGAAGAAAATTAAGAACGAAGAGGACCACTATGTGCCGCTGCCGAAAATCTACGAGTTCAAGAATGACCGCGAGAAGGAAATCATGCTGAACCGCAACTTCAAACGGGTGAACGATGAAGTGGAGAAAATGGTCAAGGAACTGCTGGGTATGGCGTAAATGATTTGTATATGGCATCCTTACAATCTGCATCTGAACATTCAATCTTATTACCTTTATTGAGTGGTAGTACACTGAAGGTCATCGCCCTTGTTTCAATGGTGACAGACCACTGTGCCTACTACTTAATGGAACACGGCACACTTCTTTACGAGGTCATGCGCTGCTTCGGGCGCATCGCCTTTCCGGTGTTTGCTTTTCTCATTGCAGAGGGCTTCCGGCATACCCGAAACCGGATGAAGTACTTCTTGCAGCTACTCGGATTTGCCGTAGTCAGTGAGGTGCCGTGGTACTTGCTGAATGGCGCAGATGGGACGCACAATGTACTCTTTACTCTGGCATTGGGTGTGATGGCGCTGGCTGCGATAAAAGCATTAAAAAAGGAGGACATCCTTTGTGGGGCTGTCATTCTTTCTATAGCTGGCTTCGCTTCCTGGTCTGGAGTGGACTATGAGTGGCGGGGGATTCTGATGATGGTGGTGTTCTACCTGTTTGGGAATGTCAATCCTTCTTTTCCCTCCGGTAGAAAGGCGCAGCTATTCTGTGCCTTTCCGCTGATGATGCACTATGGGATAGTCGGGGCTTTGCTGGCATGTCTGGTGATTTCCAGCTATGATGGAACACGAGGGTTTATCTATGGCAAGGTGGCGAAGTATGGGTTCTATGCGTTCTATCCGGTGCATCTGCTCTGTTTAGTAGGATACATCGTTCTCTTTCCATAAGCCATTCATTCCAGTTTCCAGACAAAGCAGTTGCCGCTTGATTTCCAGACCACCTCCATATCCTGTCAGTTTACGATTGCTACCAATCACCCGGTGGCAAGGAACGATGACGGAGAGAGGATTGGCATTGTTGGCATTGGCTACTGCACGGACGGCAGCAGGTTTTCCGATACGGCAAGCCAACTCCTTATAGGTCTGGGTGCTTCCGTAGGGAATCTGTAATAATTCTTTCCATACACTCCGTTGGAAATCAGTTCCGGAAAGCAAAAGAGGCATTTGGAATGCAATTCTCTTTCCTGCAAAATATTCTTCCAGTTGGGATTGGGCTGTTTCAATTATCTCGCTTGTTCCTTCCAAATAGGTCGCAGAAAGTCTGGTCTGCAGCCGTTCGTCCATCCGTCGGCCATGTTCAGCTGTTGTGCGCCAGTTACACAAGCAGAGCCTGTCTTCAAAGGAACCCAGCAGCAATACCCCTATAGGTGAGGCATAAGGCTTGACTATAATTACTCGTTCTGTTCTCATATCCGTTTCGTTAGAAAAAGGAACCAACCCATTCCATAATTTTTACAGCAGCCAATACCATGGCATAGATAAGTCCGCAGAGAATCACGATGAGAAAAGCCATACCGACCGCTTTCCGGTCTATCTCCTGCATGATGGCTCTGTCGCCCTCCACATATCCCTTTATCAGGGCCGCATTTCTGGTAAATGCCCGTTTGAAGACATCACCGACTACTCCTATATAAGGAATGATACCGATGAGTACATCCAGAAGGATGTTGCAGACAATGGCCAGTGTCAGGGGAATGCTTTTCAGTTTGACAATGCTCAGATAAAGATAAGGCACTGCAAACACTGAAGTCAGCGCATCACCAAAGCCGGGCAACACCAGACCAATCAATGGATCCAACAAGCGCCGATCCATCCATAGGGCTATCGCATGCACCAGTTTGTACGATGCCGAGTTCCGGATTATTTCCTGCTTCTCATTCGTCATCATCAGGATTGGGTTTTCTTTTCTTTACGCAGTTCCTTGTTGATACTTTGTACAATACTCTCGTTCAGCAGATGCTTGACTTCATCGCTTTCCTTGGCATATTGTCCGGTAAGCTGGTAAGTTTCTTGAATGGCCGCCTTTCGCAGTTCTTTGACGATGCCTCCTTCAGGAATGAGCCTTTCACTTTGCCAGTATTCCACCACCCGGTTGACCATGGCAGAGCGGAGTGTTTTTCTGGTTTCCGCACTCAGCTTCTTGAACGGAAGTTCTTGTACACATTCCGTTTCACCGAGGATAAGCGGACAGTCATTGACGGTATCATATTGTGGTCCGAAAGCCATGTAGTCCTCCCACAGACCGAAGTCTTTCTCTATCTCCACAAAGGAAGCCGTTTCTACCTGCTTTTTGTGTTTCTTCTTAGCCATATCGTATTTGAATTGTCAGGATTCTTCCTCTCTGATAGCCTGCGCCAGTTGTTCAAAGCTGGCGCGGATTTCATCACGCACCCTTCTGAACTCGGTGATGATTTCTTCCGGTGTCCCCGTGAACGCATCAGGGTCATCAAAGCCGATATGCAGTCTGTGTCTGACTTCACCCCTGAAGAGCGGACAGGTTTCACGGGCACCTCCGCAGACCGTGATGACATAGTCCCACGGCTCGTTCAGATAGCGGTCTACCTGTTTCGGATTGTGATGGCTCAGGTCGATGCCTATTTCCTTCATCACCTGCACAGTCAGGGGATGAACTTCACTGGCCGGACGAACGCCGGCTGAATGGACTTCAAACGAAGGTTCCAGTTGTTGCAGGATGCCGTGAGCCATTTGGCTTCGGCATCTGTTTCCGGTACAAAGTATCAGTATTTTCATGATTGAGGGATGGTATGTGAGGGATGAAAAGGACAACGCTTTCCGATACACTGGTTGTTTGCGTCGGAGCGGTGGCAGACAATGGGTTTCATTTCCAGTGTGACACCCTTTGTTTCTTGGATATATTCGGCAGCCGCCTGAAGGGACAGATAAGAGTTACGCTTGCAGCAGCGTGGACCGCCCACTTCCCCGATTTTCAGCAGCGACCGGGCCGTCATCAGGTTGCTTTGTCCCCAGGATTCCTGAGTGAGCGGGGTGGCACCGGAGAGGATGGACATGCACATACCGGTACTGATGGCAGCCCCGCAGCTTCTCCAGAACCCGCAGGCACCACCCGGCACCTTTTGTCCCCGTGCCAACATTTCCTTCAAGGCCGTCAGCAGCTCGATTTCACCTCCAGTATTGCGGTAGGCGGTCAGGAGCGCAACACCGACCAGCGTATGATGTTCCGGTCCGTGCATGTGGCAGAAAGGCAGGCTCATCAGGTGGTCCAGTATTTCAACCGGATTTTTGGACGTTTCACTCAGGCAGTAACCGATGACGGCATCCATTCCCTTCGTATGGCATTCGTTGCAGACATAGTGTCCGTTGATGCAGCGCGTTTGGCTCATTTCCTGTCGGTGGCAGAGTGCGCACTCCATCAGCGTTTCCGTTTCCAGATACTCCAGCGGAGCCTGGCATATCAAGCATTCTTCTTTCATTATATAGTTGTTTCTTCTTTTTTCTGAGTTGTTTTAGTAATGACACGAAGTTCGTAAAAAGTATGGAAATGAGCAAAGAAAGGTGCTTTTTTCTTTGCCTTCCAAGCTACAGATGCTGCTTCATCACTTGTACCACTGCTTGTATGTATCTGGGGTCTTCTGCATAGCCAATGTCACGTAGCCATTTCAGGTAATCTACATCGCTGGAGTTTATCCGGTTCTTTTGACCATACCGATACTGCACTTTGGTATAGTAAGCCCGAACACTTTCCGTCCAATGGTTGAACTCATAGTACTTTCCGGTTTTGGGATTGGTAAGGCCAAACAGGTTATGTCGGTTTCGGCAGAGCGGTGAACGGAACCACCCCGTTTCCAGTATGGCCTGTGCCAGTACTATCTTCGGATGCCGAATTCCGTTGCGGATAATTTCCTGATAGAGATTGGGAATAGTCAGCGTTGGCAGCGTTTTAGTTTCTAACCGGACTTCTTTTGTTGGCTCCAATTTTGGGGACGTTTTATTGTAACTTTTTTGGTCACTTTGTCCCTTACAGCCCTTTGTAGGCGATGTTGTCTCTATACTGTCGTTTTCTGCCTTTTTGCAAGATTCAAAAGCGACCAAACCCCTCTGTAAGGTATCAGGAGCCACTTTTTGCTTCTTTTCCGGACGGATTTCCTTCTCTTTTGTAATCGTATAGAACTGTGCCGATGCTGAAGCGGAACCAAGAATCAGTAACACGGCGGTCAGAATGATGTTGTGCATTTCTTTTCAATGATAGGGTTGACAATACTTTTGCGGGTGTTCAAGGCGGTTCCGACCGCAAATATGTCGTTTTACTTAAACAATACGAAAATGCACAACATCAATCATTCTGAAAGGCTGCCCTACGAGAAACTGGCAGTCTTGGGCATTGACCGGGAAAAGGCCGACAGCCTCCCTCAGGAAGTGAAGGAGAAACTGGCTTCCGGAGAGGTCACACCGCTCTTGCAGGTGTCCATCAGTGCCCGGAACGGAGACCTTATCACACTTCCTCTCAAACTACAGCTGACCACCGACCAGCAAGGTAATCCGGCGCTCATGGCTTATCCCGTCCGTGCCGTACTGGAAAAGGTACGCAACCAGGTGTTGCGCCTCACGGAACAGGAAGCCGAAAGGCTCAAGAAGGGTGAGGTCATCCAGAAAGCCGTGAAAGTAAACGGAGAAAAGACCCAGCAGTATCTGCAACTCGATCCCGAAACCAAATCCGTTATCCATCGCCGTGTGACGGACTTTCAGCTGGAACAGAAGCTCAAGGACATGGAGAAAGTCAACGACATCGAACTGGGCATGCAGCAGAAGCAGCAGGTACGCGAGGGAAAACCCATTGAGCTGAATATAGGCGGTGAGAAAGTGTCGGTTGGTGTGGATTTGAAAGAACCGCAAGGTTTCAAGGTCATCCAGGGCGACATGAAAGAGTGGGAACGTCAGCAGAAACTCCGCTATGACGAGCAGCATCCCGAGTTCCTGGGACTGGTGATGACGGACAAGAACCGCTGGGAATATCAGCAGGTGGTGGACAAGCAGTCGCAGGAAAGGGCTTTGAAACTTCATGCTCCGAAAGCTGAACAATCCAAAGGTCTCAAACGCTAAATCCTTTTCCCTATGGTCAAGAAGAATGCAGAGAAGGATGTCGGCTTTGTCCGGCAGTTCAACGAATTGAAGAAGAAACATCCCGATGCGGTGCTGCTCTTCCGTAAAGGTGACTTCTACGAAATGTACAAGGAGGATGCGCTCAAGGCATCGGTGATACTGGCGCTGAAGGTATCAGACAAAATCCTTCCGCTGGAGAATGACCCCATCAAACTCCTGACCTTTCCCCGTCATGAACTGGACAAGCATCTTCCCAAGTTGATTCGCTCCGGTCAGCGGGTCGCCATTTGCGAGGCGATAGACCGTCCGGAACTGATGAAGAAGCCCAGGGAAAAGACCAGGGAAGATTTGAAAGAAACGAACATCTCTAACAAGAATACTATGGCGAAAAAGAAGAAAGAACAGGCTGTGCAGGAAGAGCCTACCAAGACTGTGAAAAGTGCAGTTGAGGAGAAGCCTGCCAAGGAAATGAAGACGGAAGCCAAAGCCGAAGTCAAGAGTGAACAACAGGCCAAGCAGAAAGCGGAAGCCAAGCAGGAACGCAAGCCACGTGAACCGCAGATGATTACCGCCAACGGCGAGAAAGTCAGTCACGGACATGCCTTCCAGAGCACCACCAATCCGGCGGACTGGTACTTCACCGCCAAGATGGACAGCGTACAGCTGAAACCGCAGAAGATGGACGCAGCGGATTTGGCTGCTTACCAGAAGAAGGAACTGACGGTGCCGCAGCTGATGGAGAAGTATTATCCGACTAAGCTGATGCCGAAGGTATCGGAAGAAGCCTACCAAATGCCCAAGGAACTTGCCGGTCCGGATGGAGCCATCACCATAGACAAGTTCAATGTCTATAAGGAAAAGAACGAACAGCGCCCGGACTACGGCAAGTATAAGTTCTATGTGCAGATGGGCGACACCAAGATGTCGGCCGTGGCTTCCCGTGAGGACCTAAATGCCTACTTCGACCGGGTGACGACTCCTGCTCAGTTGGTAGAAAAGAACTTCGGAGAACGACTGCACCTGCAGTCAGCCTACGAGAAGTACCAGCTTCCCGAAGGAGTGGACCCCAAAGGAGTCCGTGTGGCTAAGGACCACTCCGATAACAAATGGAAGGTGTCGATGGACTTGGGCGATAAGGGCAAGACCAGCAAGCATGAACTCTCCTTCGATGACGGCTACTCGCTCTTCAAGGCAAAGACTGCCACCCGGGAACAGATTGCGGCCAAGTACCTCAATACGGAAATTACCGGGATGCTTTCAGCCGTGACCAACAAACTAGAGAAGTCGGCTTCCATGAAAATGTAACGCAATCAAAAGGAACAAACGAATATTCAAGAAACAATCAAAGACGAAAAGATATGAAAGCAAAAAAGACACACGAGGAGTTGGTGGAACTCCTTCAGACAGGTAAAATCGGTTTCCTCCGCTTTGTGATGGATGGTGATAATGCAGAGGACTATCTGGAGTGGTGCCAGACCCACGGCACGGATCCTTCGGATGAATCCGCGGAGTTTTATGTCGAACAGACGGACATTGACCAGATGGACCGTCAGGTAATGGATGACGAAAGTTATGGCATATGGAACTAACACATCCGGCAATGCCGGACAGGTAGCCATCGACCGCTTTGCCGAAATGATGATAGCCCGCATGGAACAGATGAAGGCTTCCGACTGGAAGAAAGGCTGGATTGGCGGTGCATCCGGATTTGCAGGTCTCCCGCAGAACGTGGGAGGCCGCAACTATTCAGGTTCCAATTCCTTCTTCCTCCAGCTGCAGACCGCAGCCCAGGGCTACCGGCTGCCGGTGTACCTCACCTTCAAGCAGGCGCACAACCTGAAAGCCCATGTACTGAAAGGCGAAAAGGCCTTCCCCGTGGTCTATTGGGACGTGCTGGTCAAGGACAAGAACGGCCATAAAGTCAGTTCGGATGAGTATAAGGCCATGAGTAAGGAGGAGAAGAAAGGCATGGATGTCATTCCCTTCTTCAAGGCTTTCCCCGTATATAACATCGACCAGACCAACCTGGCAGAGGTGCAGCCCGAACGGGTGCAGAAACTCCTGGAGAAGTTCAAGGTGCCCGAGCTTCGGGATAAGGAAGGCATGTATGTCCATGCCGCCCTCGACCGCATGATTGAGACGCAAGGCTGGCTCTGCCCCATACAGGCGGACAAACGGGTGGACGGAGCTTTTTATTCACCGGCCCAGGACATCGTGGTGCTGCCCATGAAGGAGCAGTTCAACATCGGCGATACCCCCGAGGAAGTCTACCGGGGTGGCATGGAGTTCTATTCCACCATGCTGCATGAAATGTCGCACTCCACTATGACTCCCGAACGGCTCAACCGCGAGATGGGCGGACGTTTCGGAGACCCGAAATACGCCAAGGAAGAACTGGTAGCCGAACTGACGGCTGCCATGATCTGCCATTCGATGGGCTTTGACATGAAAGTGACGGACAATTCTGCAGCTTATCTGGATTCCTGGATTGGGGTGCTGAAGCAGGAACCGAAGTTCATCGTTTCCGTCATGGCGGACGTGAACAAGGCTTCAGACCTGATTCTGGACCAGGTGGACAAACAGCGGCTGGCTCTCAACGAACAGCCCTACCTGACGAAGAACGACCCGTTTGCCCCGTTGGGCGAAGGCGAAGAGGTGCCGTTCAAGAATGCGGCCATCGTGAAGACACGCAACGGGGATTATGCCATCCGTGCCTCCTACGACGGTGTGAAACTGGGTTTGAAGAAGGTATCGAAAGATACAGCCAAAACCTACTTCCAGTTGACGGACTACAAGGACAAGGCAGCCTTCCTGAACATGACGGCACACAAGACCTTCGAGCCGGAAGTGGCCAATCTCAAGCGCACGCAGGCAGTGGGAGCGAAAATGAGTTTCTAATCATACCTTCAAATCCATGAACCATGACTGACTACAAAGTGAACTTCAAGGACCTCAAAGCCAAGGTGGGCATTGATGATGTAGCCTATACGCTGGGTTATCGGCTCGACCGCAAGGCCGGTGTAGGCCGCTACATTGAAATGGTGCTAGGTGACGGTAAGGATAAGCAGGATGCGCTGGTTATCAGTCATCCCCAGGACAAGGCCGCACAGAGGTTTTTCCGCCGGGACGGTTCCCGGGGGGATGTAGTCACACTCATCCGGGAGAACTTGAATGCTTTCAATGTATCCGGCAAGGATGAATGGCAGAAGATAGCCAAGGTGCTATCCCGCTTTGCCAATATGCCCGAACCTGAATACCGCGAAGACCGGGAGTATGTGCAGTCAGTCAGGCCTCATGCTGCCTTCGACAACTCTAGGTATGAGGTGAAGCCGATAAATCCCGATAAGATTCCGGCCATCTTCCAACAAAGGGGATTGTCCGATGAAACGGTACGCACCTTCGCTCCGTTCATCCGGCTCATCCGCGACAGGAAGAACGAGAACTTTGACGGCTACAACATCGGATTCCCTTATACCAACGGAGAGAACAATCAGGTCCGGGGCTACGAAATGCGGGGGTACAGCGGTTACAAGTCCAAGGCTGCTGGAAGTGATTCTTCCTCTTCCGCATGGGTGGCCGACCTCTCCGGCGGGAATCAGCAGGCAGTCAAGAACGTGTTTTTCTGTGAGTCAGCCTTTGATGCCATGGCTTTCTACCAACAGAATCAAAGTCTGTTGAAAAACGATACGGCTTTGGCCTCTTTGGGTGGAACATTCTCCGATGGTCAGGTTCAAGGAGTCATGAAACGCTTCCCGAATGCCCGTCCGTTTGACTGTTTCGACAATGATTTGGCAGGTCGTATCTACGGGTTGCGTATGCTGTCACTCTTGGAGGACATTCCGATGAGAATCAACAAAGTCGAGGATGTTATCCGTATAGAAGCCAAGGGAAAAACTTTTGACCTCGTGCAAGGCCGTTCCTTTCTGGAGCAGTTGAGCGAACAACTCAGCATCCGTTACAAGATGGGGCAATGGTTGCCGCCCAAGGCATTCAAGGACTGGAACGATTGTCTGCTCAATAAGCCCATAGATATAAAACCCTCGCTCTCGCAGGAGGATAGAAAGAATAACCTGGCCGAACGCAGAAATGCAGGCCCTAAATTATAAATGTATGAATGCAAGAAGATGGAAATGCACACTGCTTGCCGTAGCCTTCGGAGTGCTGGCAGGAACTGGTTCATTGCATGCCCAACAGACCGACCCGGCGCTGACTTCTGCCGTACTGGGTCAGACCGCAGCCTTGAAGAAGATCCACAAGGACCGCAAGAAGACACAGGAGAAAATCATTGCAGCGGAAGTGGCCGTAACCGCTTCGCTGGAGCGGATTCATCATGTGGAAGACAAGATGCTGGACTACCTTTCGAATGCGCAGGGCGCCATGCAGAACCTTTACCAGATTAAGCGTGCCGGGGAACTGGTGGCCAAGGAAATCCCGCAGAACTGCAGCCTGCTCCTCAAATCGGTGGGCGGCAATCTGAAGGGAACCGTCATTTCGGCCATGGTATCGGATGAACTGACGGATGCTGCCACACAGATGACGGCACTCTTTCCCTTCATGAAACAGCTGGTGACTTCGGGCAAATATGACGTGACAGGAGATGACGGAAAGAACGAGAAGCACAAGGTGAACCTGCTGAACGCTTCGGAACGCTACTACATTGCCAATGAGGTGGTGAGCCGGCTGGAAGCCATCAACACCGACCTGTTTATCCTGGCCTGGCAGGTACGCACGCTCTCATGGAACGACCTCTGGTTCTCGCTCGATCCCGAAGGATGGGCCAACGTGATGTCCGGCAAGAACATCATCGGCGGTATCATCTCGGACTGGAACCAGGGCTACAGCCTGAAATGGTAAATAGGTAAACAAGTAAACAAACTTACTAATCACAAAGTAATCAAGTAAGGAAATAAGAAAATAATTAAAACAACAAGTAACAGAATCATATAGTAAACAAATCATCCAAAAACAAAAGCGTATGGAAAAGAAAATAATCGGTCGCTGTCCCTTGTGTGGCGGCAACGTGGTAAAGACCTGCAAGGGCTACCGCTGTGAGAACAACATTGCCGAACAGCCTACCTGTGTGCTGAATATCAACGGCATTATCGGCAACCGCAAGATGAGTGACGAGGAAATCACCGAACTGTTGGAGCACCGCTTCATCCTGTTGGACGGCTTTGCTTCCAAGGAGGGAAAAGCCTTCCCTTCCGTGCTGGAACTGGCCGACAACGGTGCCATCAACATGCAGTCGGTCATCGGCAAATGCCCGCATTGTGGCGGCGATATTCGGGTGGGTACGAGAGCCTTCAACTGCTCCAATTACAGCAACCAGCAGGCACCGTGCAACTTCGCCATCTGGCGCAACATCGGTGCCCACCAGCTGAGTCTGACAGAAGCCAAGGAAATTTGTGAAAAAGAAATCACCTCCAACGAACTGGAAATGTACCGTGATGACGGTACCATCTATCGCAAGCGTCTCGGTCTTTCTCCCGACAAACTCCAAATTGTGAAGATATGAAACCGGGAATGAAACTCATCATCCTGCTGGTGACCGCCGTCTGCTTCTGGGGCGGACTGTTTTACTTCGCCAGCTGTTCCGACCGACCCGAGAAACGGGCGGTGGAAATCGCAGAGAGAGCCTTGAAGGCAACCGTCGATAATCCGGAGTCCATCCAAATCAAGGGAATCAGTAAGGCAGATTCGATATTCGGCAAGGAATATGTCAATCCGCACGAGAAGGCTGCATTATCCATGCACCTGATGCAGTACGGCCACAAGTTGATGAAAGAAACGGACTACTTCCAGAACCTCGATAAGGACGATGCCACAATGAGTGATCAGGTCACCCGTCAGCTGGATGCCATGACCACGCTCCGGGCTTTGATTGCTTATGGAGAAATGGAAGAAGCGAAAGCCGGGAAAAAAAAGGTCGCGAAGCCGTTCAACGGATGGAAGGTCAAGATAGATTTTGAAGCCAAGACCTTAAAAGGAAAGCCTTACCACTCGGAATACTGGTTCATCCTCGATAAGGAGGCGGAAATTGTAGTCAAATCATTTGAAATACCGCTGCTATGAAAATCAAACAATTAGTATGTGCTGTAATCACAGGAGTTGCCACATTGTTCACCTCCTGCGAAGAATGTGAGCATGAAGGAGACAGATCCATTGCTTCTTCCCTCCAGGTTGGTGATGTAGTCTGCTCGGATGGCAGTGTGCTGTCTAAAGAAAAGTTCAGTTCCTCCAAGAAAGAGCCGGTGGCCATTGTCTATCATGTGAGCCGGAGTCCGGAGATCAAAGCTTTGGGCTATGCTGTTTCCATCCGGGATGTCGCACCTGCAGCTTTTGCCGACAGTCTGGGTGTCGAACAGGAAACATCTGCTTTATTGGAAAAGGAAGACGGCAATGAGAACACCCATGCTATGTACCGCAACGAGGAAGTGAAATCTCCCTTAGCCGTTTATGTCTTCGATATGTGGCGATACGGCCAGTCCGCCTACATCCCTTCGGTAAAGCAGCTCACTTACCTCTATCAGCAAATTGGGTTAGTTAACCAGCGGATAGAGGCGGTCGGCGGATTACCCATCAGTTTGCAGCCCGGTGACTGCTGGCTGTGGACTTCCACCGAAGTGGAGGGACAAAAGGACAGCAAGGCCTGGCTCTTCTCGATGCAGTCGGGAACCATTCAGGAAACTCCGAAGGACCAGGCACATAAGTTCAGACCGGTGATAAGTATCTATTAGGTAATGTAACCTCTAAATGTAAAGATTATGAATGAATTACTCGTACAACTCCAAATGAAGATGGAGGCATTCCAAAAGGATGCAGCCCTTCAAGCAGAAAAAGGAAACAAGGCAGCCGGCCAACGTGCCCGCTGTGTATCACTCGAAATGGAACCGCTCTTGAAGCAGTTCAGGAAGCTGTCATTGGCGGCTTCGAAAAGATAAAATCCTTAGATGCCTGCAACTGCATTTCTTACAAACGTCAGTTGCAGGCAATATATTAAGGAATTTTGCTGGGCTGTATATTATTCTAATCTTAAAGTAGGATTAGCATGATAATCCATCACCATTTTAAAACATTTCTGCATGGTTAACAAACCAATACCTTTATATTCAATTAATGCAATCATAGACTTAATATTATCCTCATTAACAGCTTTGTCAATAGTGTCAATCTGTTTTTGAGTTCTTATTCCAATCACCTTTTTTTTATCTATTACCGGAATAAGATTCCATTTCTTTTTAAATCCTTCAAATAAATCATCCGCTGCATTGGGGTCATAGAGATATATCTCAACTGGTATATCGCATTGAGAAAGGTAATGTTTCATTATCTCAATAACCTTGTCTCCGTCTAATCCACCATTATTTGCCCCAAGTAATGGGAATGCAACAGAGGTAATGCCTTTTTCTTGGTATGAATCCACAAACTTTTGAAGACCTTGCTCAATGTAAGTATATTCACTAGGTAACTTCCAATGTGTTTTTGTAGGGAAATTCAATACCCAAGGTTGATCACTCTCTCCTTTATATAGCCAAAGTTTGCCTACAGAAATGAGATGCTGCGAGCAATATTTCTGGTACTGCTCGAACATGTTTGGATATCTTAGTTTAAAAACTAAGGCAATTCCTTTTCCCATAACGCCAACACAATTAACTGTATTGACGATAGTTTGCGCTTTTGTATTAAAGATATTACCTTTGATTATTTTAATATTATCACTCATTGTTTATTTGTTTTTATAGATTAACCAACTACCTATTCTCGGGGTATTAACTTCAAAGTAGACTTCAAATGAAGTGTCTTTTGAAAGTTCTACGCATGATGCCATGTAGATATTGTTGCCACGCTGACGCTTAACCATATTCTTGTTAAGAATGACTGGAGCATCATATTTATATTCA
>CAMFND010000147.1 GCA_945965395.1 uncultured Bacteroides sp. | reverse complement strand
TGTGGTTTTTGTATTTCACAGTGTGAAACAGAGAATTTGCCTTGAAGTTTTTCTTTTTATGCAAGAGCGTACAGAAGAATTCTTACTGCCGAATCATGATTATTATTTCTCGTTTTTCGTGTATACACGTTTGACTATTGTCAAAAAATCATACAGCAGGTGTCTAATTTTTAGACACCTGCTTTTTTATGTAAATCTGATTTTGTATTGATAAACAGGCGTTTAAATCATTGGCATGGACTTTGTATAGAAATTGATGGAAATGAAAATCCGAAATGTAAAATACAAACTCTATAAAACAATACGATTATGATTAAGATTGAAAACCTGACAAAAACTTTTCGCACCACGGAAGTAGAGACACTGGCACTGAATAAAGTAAGCTTGGAGGTAAGAGACAAGGAATTTGTGGCAATTATGGGACCTTCCGGTTGTGGAAAGTCTACCTTATTAAATATTATGGGGCTGTTGGATAATCCGACTTCCGGAAGTTACTTTCTGGATGGAAAGGAAGTAGGCACTCTGAAAGAAAAAGACCGCACGAATGTGCGTAAGGGAAACATCGGTTTCGTGTTCCAGAGCTTCAACCTGATTGACGAACTGAACGTGTTTGAGAACATTGAACTCCCGTTGACTTATTTGAAGATTCCGGCTGACGAACGGAAGCGTCGGGTGAATGAAATCATGCAGCGAATGAATATCAGCCATCGTGCAAAGCATTATCCGCAGCAGTTGTCGGGTGGTCAACAGCAACGTGTGGCCATTGCACGTGCCGTGGTTTCCGGACCGAAGATTATTTTGGCCGACGAGCCGACCGGTAACCTGGATTCCAAGAACGGACAGGAAGTGATGGAACTGTTGACTGAACTGAATAAGGAAGGAACCACCATTGTGATGGTGACACACAGCCAGCGCGATGCCGGTTTTGCCAGTCGTGTAATTAATTTGTTCGACGGACAGATTGTAGCTTCTATTGCGGAAATGTAAAAACAACTTGTGATGAAACGTGCATTGAAAGGATTGTTTCGAAAAGGCGAGGCCAATGTGGTCAAGATTATCTGCTTGAGCGTGGGACTGGCTATCGGGTTGGTTATGCTGGCAGAAGTCATTTTCGAACGGTCGTATGATAACTTCCTGCCGGGGTTGAAAGATACTTACCGGGTGGAAGAACGCTACAAGCAGAAGGGAACCGACTGGAGAGAGTACTCGCAGACTCCTGGTGCCATGGGACCGGGTTTGCAGCATTATTGTCCGGCAGTGGAAGTGGCTACCCGTTTCACGGATATGGGTGATATGACATTAGTGACGGAGGAGCAGAAAGAATTGAGTGGTAAAGCCTGGTTTTGCGACAGTACCTTTTTTCAGGTCTTTCCTCGGAAACTGTTGATGGGAGAGGACCCTTATACTGGTTTGGAGAAGGCAGGCAGTGCTTATATTTCCTCCAAACTGCTGGAAACGGTAGGTGAACAGATTGTCGGAAAAACACTTTCTTGGAAGCTGTTTCCAGAGTTTCACGTGACGGTAGCTGGAGTGTTCGAGGCTTTCCCGGAGAATACCCACCTTCCGCAGATGGATGTGCTTATTGCCTTGCCTACTATCGGATGGGTGAGTTACGACGGACGTGACAACTGGCTGGGGAATGACCGATACAAGACCTATATCCGGTTGCGCGAAGGAACTACTCCGGATGACTTGAAGGAAGGGATGCAACGTATGTTGGAAGTAAACCACGTCACAGAAGAGCTGGCTCAGTCGGGAACGGATTTTGAGATTTCCTTCCGTCCGGTAGGTGAGATTTTCACCTCGTCCGATTACAACCGCATCATGAACATTGTCTTTCTGAGCTTTGCGATTATCATGCTGCTGGTGGCTGTGTTGAACTATATCCTGCTGGTAGTTTCATCCATGGTGAGCCGTGCCAAGGGAATTGCCACTTACCGTTGCTATGGGGCAGGAAGCGGCGGCATTTACCGGATGATTCTTTCGGAATCTTTGTTGCATGGACTGATCAGTCTGGCACTTGCCGTATTGATTATTTTCGGCTTGCAGGATTTCCTGCAAGAGCAGATTGGACATAGCTTGGAGTCGCTTTTCCCTTTGTCTACCGTGTGGGTCTGTTTGGCCGTGACTTTAGGAGTGATTTTGCTTTGCGGAGTGATGCCGGGTTATCTTTATACCCGTATTCCGGTGACTTACGCTTATCGCCGTTACACGGAAAACAAGCGGAGGTGGAAATTAGGTTTGCTGTGCTTGCAGTTTGCCTTGACAGCTTTCTTCGTTTGTCTGCTGGCGGTCATCGGTCTGGAGTATCACACGCTAATGAACTTCAATCCGGGATTTGAATACCGGAATACGTTGTACACCGACTTGTCGGGCACCAAGATGGTGGAACGGGAACGTTGTGTGCAGGAACTGAAGAAGCTGCCGGAGGTAAAGGCTGTAACTTGGGGCTATCAGCTCATGTCGTGGACGTGTAGCGGAAATAATGTGTACAATCCCGAAACAGGAGAAGAATACATGAATATTGCCGACATGTATTATGTAGGTCCCGATTATCACAAGGCCTTCCAGATTCCGGTTATCGAAGGAAACGTATTCACGCCTACGCTGACGGATACCTTGTCACAACAAGTAATGGTCAGCCGTCAGTTTGTGGAACGCATGAAAACCTTGGTCGGATGGACAGGCTCTCCCATCGGGAAGCCGGTGTATATCACCGAACATCGGACAATGGCTACTATCTGTGGGGTGTACGAAGATATTCACTTAGGCTCTCAGGTCATGGAAAGCTATGACGAGCGTCCTACGGTGATGTTCTATCGAAATAAACCTTCGAGCTATTTGTATGTAGCCTTGAATCGGATATCACCTGAGGTGATGAAAGAAGTACAGCAAGTAATCGACCGTACCATTTCCTCCCAGCAGTTGAAGGTATATAGCTTGTCGCTTGAGATGGGAAATCTTTATAATGCTGTGTTGCATGTACGCAACAGTGTGCTCTTTGCAGGCTTGTGTATCCTGATTATAGCCCTGACGGGACTGGTGGCGTATGTGCGCGATGAAGTGTCACGCCGCCGTTCGGAGATTGCCATCCGCCTTATTCACGGAGCTTCCATGGCCGACGTACAGAAAATATTTCTGCTTGATTTGCTGAAGATAGCTCTTCCGGCTGTAGTGATAGGTGCTTTGTGCGCCTGGAAGGTAGGCGAACAGCTTTTGCAATTGTTTGCTGTCAAGATAGACCTCACGTGGTACCTGTTTGCCGGATGTATCCTTATCGTATGTCTGGTAGTGTGGCTGGTAGCCTTCGGGATGGTATGGAAAGCGGCACGGGCCAATCCGACTGAAAATTTGAAAACAGAATAAATAGAATGTATAACTATAAAAATAAAGGAGATAGAATAATGAAAACCAGAATGAACATACTCACATTGGCTTGTGCCTTGACCTGTTTCAGCTGTATAGGAACTGCTCATACTATTCAGCCAAGTAAAAACTACCAGACGGAAAAACGTTCCCTGGGAGATATACGGGAAGTGTCTACACTTTCTTCCATTGATGTGGTGTATCACCAGACCTCCGGCAGTCCGTATGCAGAAATTTATGCTTCAGACAATGTCATGCCCTATGTGGTACTGAAAGAGTCAAAAGGTGAACTGAGGGTTTATTATCAGGACGGTACCAGCATCCAGGGCGAGAACCGCTGCCGGGTAGACGTATATGCGCCCTCTGTCAGTCGTTTTACCACAATGGCTTCCGGTGATATATCTATTCCCAAAGGATTGAAAATACAGGGAGACATACGTTTTCAGACGAATGCCAGCGGTGATATTGAATGCCCTGCGGTGCAGTGCAGTAGCTTTCAGTCTGAAATTAATGCCAGTGGCGACATTGATGTACAGCAGGTCAACTGCCAGAAGTTACAGGCCAGTATCAATGCCAGCGGAGATATGGCGGTTCACAAAGCCGTATGTCAGCATGCGTCTTTGACCATCAATGCATCCGGCGATTTGGTGGTGCCTAATCTGCAATGTCAGGAAGTGGTGACGGCTACGGTCAATGCCAGTGGCGATATGGTCATAAAAGGCAGCTGCCAGGAAGCCGTACTTCGTGACAATGCCTCCGGTGATTTGTCGGCAGATAACCTGAAAGCCGTTAAAGTCGATGCGGCTGTATATGGTTCGGGTGATTTGTCTTGCCGTGCTTCCCGTTCTATTACGGCAAGGACGTATGGCAGCGGAAGTATCAGCTATGCCGGTAACCCTTCTCAAGTAGTAACCGAAGGAAAACACATCTATAAAAAATAAAATCTCTCTTTTTAATAGGCAGGGTGAAAAGGCTGTGAAGTCTTTTCACCCTTTTTTGTGTAAGGCAAATCAGAATGATTTACCTGATTTATACATGCGTAGGCTTTATTTGAAAAAACATAAGGGGAGGAACTGAAAAACGTTTTTGTATGTTTTAGGTTTCTCCTTGCAGAACCGTATGTTTCCCTTACGCGAAACGTAGGTTTCTCTCGGCAAAACCGTACGTTTCACGTAAGGGAAACATAAAAAAGAAAAGGGCAGACGCCTCTCTTTGTAAGTACGTTATTAGGATAGTGTTATACAAAGAAAATGAGGCAAAATCCTGTAATAACAGGACTTTGCCTCAAAGGTTTATTCAAATCTGATTTCTGAAACTCCTACTAACTTATTAGGTTTAGTGTGTATTGTAATACGTACTGCTTCAACTTGAATCGGACTAGCCGGATGAACTACATTGAATTTGTCTTTATCTTGTTGATAAGAATCCGTAACGTATAGTTGCAGATTTTTCCATTGACCCTCTGACAAATATTCCACAGACCAGGATTGGGGTGTTTTTATATTGCCTTCGTTCTCACACCAGTATACAGATAAGGCATTCAGGTTAAAAGCTTCTTTAAATTGAATTTCCACCCATTGTTTTCCTGAGGTTTGTGAAACCCATTTTGAAATATTACTATCATTGGAGTTGTTTCCTTCTTGTCAGTCACATATTTCATGCTCTTTGGAGATTCCGGAAGACACTTTTATTTCTTTTATATTCTGAACATATGCCATTTCATATGCCATTTCGTCTTTACTGGGCTTTTCGTTTCGGAGCCATACCAGCATGGAGCTATTGTCTCCTCTATTACACCATGCATAATAAGGGACGAGGGTAATCTGATTGTCAAGATGGATTTGAGGTATGCCTTTTAATATTCCATCTGGTACGTAGTGTACTGTTGCTGCTTGTTCATCAGAACCATTTAAATAAAGTCTTTGCACAGGTCCGTTATTGTCTATTTGTTCTGCACAATACACAAGAGGACCTCGTACAATGGCTGTTCTTCCGATATTTTCTTTTACTTGAGGCACACATTCCACCATACGGACTGGCATGGGTAACGTCAGTATGACTTCATCTCCCGACTTCCAGGTTCTGTTTACTGAAACAAATCCTTTTTCAATGTGATACGTTTGTTCTTTTCCGTTAATCTTCAGAATGATATTTTCCTCCTTCACCTTTTTATATGGATATAGTCCACCAGGTGCGAATTCATTTTTATTTGCCCAGGTCGGGACTCTGAGCTTGAGTCCGAATTTTACATCTTTATCCGGTTTCACCGTTAGCTTTACATTTCCATCGAATGGATAGTTAGACTCCTGAATTAACTCCACATTTGTTCCTTTCATAGGAATTTTAGTGATACTACCTCCATATAAAGTCAAGTAAATATTTTCTTTGCTATAAGAATACATATAACCTGGAACCTGCAGAATCAATCTTGAAATATTGGGCGGACAGCAGGCGCATCCAAACCATTTGGAACGACCTCCGTGACCATGGTTAAATCTAAGGATACCGTTAGCTTCCAGCGGGTTTACGTAAAAGAAACGATCACCATTTAAATTAATTCCGGCAAGTGCATTATTGAATAAGGACAATTCTGCAATATCCAGGAATTTTCCTTCTCCGCTTTCCAGAAACATGCTATGATTAAAGAACACATTTCCAACGGCAGCACATGTTTCATTATATGCGGTCAGATTGGGTAACTCATATTGGGCTCCAAACCCTTCCATGCCGGCTACAGCTCCTAATCCTCCTGTGATGTGCATTCGGGTTGTAACTAAATCATTCCATATGGAATTCAAGGCTTTGGTATAATCATTTTTTCCGGTCAGGGCATCGACTTGTGCCATAGCTGTGTACAGGTATGCTGCTCTTACGGCGTGCCCTACAGCTTGTGTCTGATCTTTTACAGGGGCATGCTGCTGTGCGTATGTATCAGCCATTACTCCTTCCCCTTCTGTGTGAAATGTAACGCCTCGTATATCTAAGAAACGTTTTGCCATGTGAAGATACAAAGTGTCTCCTGTCACTCTATATAGTTTGCACAGAGCTAACTCTATTTCTTCGTGTCCGGGAGCTTGCATGACAGGTTTTCCGTTGTTATATTTAGGATCTCCTCCTTCGAAAAAAACTCTGTTTACATGTCGGGCACTCTTTTGGGCAATATCCAGAAAATTTTTCTTTCCCGTAGCCTGAAAATAGGCTACGGCAGCTTCATATAAATGCCCTACATTGTATAATTCATGGCTATGCAGCACATAAGAATAAGGCTTTTCTCCCATTTCTTCTACATTGGGATTACCGCAGGAATGAGAGATGTAAAGGTAACCGTCGTCTTCCTGAGCTGCACCAATTAACTGAATCGTGCTATCCATAAATTGCTCTAATATATCGTTCGGGTGTAACATTAGAGAATATGCTACACCTTCCATTACCTTATACAGATCGGAGCTGATGAAACGATGAGGCTCGGGCAGTTGGGTGGTATCGCCTGCCATATAAGCTGCTGCTTGCCGAAAACGTTTTACGGCTGTTTCACTTTGCTCCACAGAAAAGGGTACTGTAACATTGATTTCTGTTTCCATTCTGTTTTTCCAGAATCCGTCTGTCAAAGTGACTTCATTGAATGGTACAGGTGTGATTTGTTCTTTTTCAGCAGCGCAACTTCCTAATAGTAGGGATATTGCTATTCCAATAAATCCTTTTATTGTTTTCATATTTAGTCTGTTACTTTGATTGTGGATATTTGTATTTCTCCGAATATTATCCCAAACTGATTTAAAAAAATTGATGATTGGGAAATGGGATACAGTGATTATAAGTTGTCTTCTTTTTTATTCTGTCTATCTTTACATTGGTTGGCAAGAATTGTAGAAGGGCTTTCATAATGGAAATAATCTATATCCACATAGCCACCTGTCACTTTCGTCGCATAATTAAACAAGGCGAACTTATTGCCGGTAAAATGGGCCATGCTGAAAATCATGTGGAATTTTTCGCCTAATTGTTCCCATTTCTTTCCATCAAGACTATAATAAAAAAGAGCATCATCTGTTGTGAAATCACAAGCCATTTTCAAATAAATACGGTCTTGTGAGAATGGAATGCGTGCTTTTTCTACACCCCTGTCTGTCATGATAAGATATTTGTCAGTGCCTTCTTTTATGACAGTTAATGTTCCTGGTTCGGAACAGAATGCTGCTAATCCGCATCTATCTCCGTCTTTCATGTGGTTTAATTCCATCGCAATCATGCCTGCACACAGAGGACCTTCCGTGCGTTGAGTTAAAGTGTTACGTGCCTCAAATAAGTCTTTTACCACTTTACCTGTTTTCAGGCGTAAATATCCGGGACGTTCTGTAACCGACCAAAGTGTATTATCCGGATTATGATTCCATTGCCAGGTTAATCCTAATTTGTTTTCTTTGTAGATAAACTCATCGCTAACTACCAGACCTTTCTTTTTGCTGTAACCTTGTATTGGTTTTTCCATTGTTAAAGGTACTTTGCCATTTTTATCTCCTAGCATAGGCCATCCTTCTTCCCAACGGCATGGCATTAATACAGGTACGCGTCCTACTGCTTCATGATCTTGAAACAACATGGCATACCAATCTCCTTGCTCTGTATCAATAAAGCATCCTTGTGCCACTCCGTGGCCGGCATATCCCATGTCATCAGAAAGAATGGTTTTCATTTCATAAGGACCTTCAATCTTTTCGGAACGGAAACAGAGCTGGGTTCGGATACCTCCTTCCGGCCACCAGATTAAAGTGAGATAGTATTGTCCATTAAACTTATATATATGAGTTCCTTCCAGTAGTCCTTTAGGTTCTCCGGATATAACCTCTACATTCAGGCCATTTTCTTTTATTCCGGATAAATCATCTTTAAATTCAATGATGCGAATATGTCCACTTCCATAAGCTAAATAAATTTTTCCATCTTCATCAAACAGCATTGATGCGTCATGCAAATATTCATCAATTACTAATTTCTTGTCCCATTTTCCAAAGGGATCTTTGGTGGTGTAAACATAAGATTTATTTCCTGTTCCAAAGAAAACATAGAATATGCCGTCATGATAACGTAAAGAAGCGGCCCATTGTCCGCGGCTATAGATGTTTCCTCCTTCCAAATTATTTTTGGGGCTTTCATTTAACTCATCAAATACATAGCTGATGATTTCCCAGTTAACCATATCCTTTGAATGCATAATCGGTGCACCAGGAGACATGTGGGCAGTAGTGCTTACCATAAAATAATCACTTCCGACACGAATTACATCTACATCTGGAACATCCGCATAAATCAACGGATTTGTAAATGTTGTTTCTTCTGCTATTTGCTTTTCTGTACTTCCACAACTTCCAATTGTGCAAAGTAGTAGTAGGCTACTTACCCATACTCCCAATTTCATATTCATACCATTTTGTATTTTAATAGTTAAAACAATGACCTGTTCGATTATATTAGCTCGTGCAAATTATTTTAAGGTATTGGTATCGGTCTTTTTACAAAGAAAAAAAATGAATAAGAAAAGGAATAGAATATTTGCTGCAAAATATAGGAGAAAAGTATCAAAAGCTATCAGCTGATATTGATGTAATAATAAAGCTCATGGAAAATAATTTTTTACATCATCGGTATATTGTATTTTCTAAAGCATAACAGCTTAAATAAATCATGCGAATCTGTAATAAAACTCAGATTCGCATGATTTATGAATTATATTTTATGTGGATAAATGGGTAGTATATTTGTTATTCTCCCACTTTTTCAATTTCCATTACTTCCATTACGCCTGCATACTCAGCTGCAAAACCTTCGGAAGAAGGGCCCTGGATGCGGACTTTCAGTTTGGCTGGTATGGCTGTATAGGGTTTTGCATCGGAGGGAAGAGCTGCTTCATAGCGTTTCTTCAGTTCACCCGACTTGTCAACAACCCAATAGGCTGTAGTGTCTGCATCGGGAGTGAAGCTGTAGGCTTCGTGTCCCATGATAAGTTGTCCGTGGAGTACCTGAATGGAGTCGAATAGCTGGATGCTCTGCTCATCAAACAAAGGCATATCTTGTCCCACCTCAACGAAGACTGCTTTCTGGGGATGGGTGTGGAATACCTCGAAATAACGTGCTCCGCTGTTGCCTACTCCCCATCCATAGCAAGTAAAGGGCACAGGTTCGTGCTGGCCGCGGTCAGCCAGTTCTTTCGCTGACTTCCCGGTAGGCTCCAGGATGTAGCGGGTTACTCCGGCGCGGTTGGATTTTACTTCCCGGAAATCGCAGGTCAGGCTGTCTGCCCAGTTCTTATCCATGAAAATACGTGGGTGAGACTGCAGGAACGGGATAAGTGAATGGATGTCCTTGCCCGGTATATCCAATATCTGAATAACCGGGTCCGAAGTTTGTTTGTGGCCATTTTCCATACGTTCTATGCGTGCACCCGGAATAGAAGCGTCGGTGACGATACGTAGGTTTTCGTTGCATTGTGCCCACAGCCGTAAACCGGCTCCCGTAACAGTCTGCCACTGGAAGCCTTCGTATGCTTCTCTGGAGGGATTCTCGGGGAATACTTCACTTAGTTCCGTCTGAATGTCGGAATCTCCGGCTTGTTTTTTAGAAGACGGATTGCAGGCTGTCAATAGGCAAAGACCTGCCAAAGGAATAAGTATTCTTTTCATGGTTAATATTTGTAACAAGGTTCTTTATTGTTGTGAAATAAGGAAGGCCGTGTAAGCGATGTAACATGCGACTAACAGTCCTCCTTCTATGCGGGTGATGGTCCGCTTCTTAAAGAACCAGCCCACCAGCCAGAACAGAATGGAAGAACCTACCAGTACAGCCATGTCGATGTTGTTGATATTTCCCATAGGGAGAGGAGACAGGCTTGCACTACATCCTAATACAAAGAATACATTGAACAGGTTGCTGCCGATGACGTTACCAATGGCAATGCCCGGATTCTTTTTCAAAGCTGCCGTGACGGAAGTTGCCAGTTCCGGCAAAGAGGTACCTCCGGCCACCAGTGTAAGTCCGATGATAGAATCGCTGACACCTAATGAACGGGCAATACCACTGGCACCGTCTACAAAAAATTGTCCGCCAAAGATCAATCCGGCCAGTCCTCCTATAATATATAGGGCTGATTTCCATGCCGGAAGTTCCTTCACCTTCTGCTCTTCGCCACCGTCTTCGTTTCCGTTGCGGGCGATGGCAAAAGTATAACGCATAAAAATAAGGAAGAAACCTAATAGTACCAGTCCGTCTATCCGGCTGATGATGTCCCGGCTTCCTCCGTCGAGTATGCAGTCGTTGGCAAAGCAGGTGAGTACCAGTGCAGAAAGAATGACTAGCGGAATTTCCTTGCTCATAGTGCCCTGTCCCACTTGTATGGGAAGAACTAGAGCGGTGCATCCGATAATCATCAACACATTGAAGATATTACTTCCTACCACGTTACCGATAGCCATTTCAGCACTTCCCTGTAACGAGGAGAGTACGCTGATAACCAGTTCTGGAGCAGAGGTCCCGAAGGCTACAATGGTCAATCCGATAACCAGGTCGGAGATACGAAAACGTTTGGCTACAGAGGCTGCTCCGTCAGTCAGTCCGTTCGCTCCTATTAAAATCAAAGCTAATCCGCCGATTAATAAAAGTAGATTCATCCACATACGATACTGTTTTTAGTCCTTTTCTGTTAGCTGGAAGGTTTTTCCGTCTGTACTATGTGTCAATGTAGCTTCTTTTCCTTTGCCACGCAAATCGAGAATGGTATTCTTGTAACCGTAACCTGAGGCTGTGCGGTACTGCGAGAGTAACATGTATTGTCCGTCCAGACAAACTTCAGCGAGGGCTTCATGCGGATAGAATATCACAAGAATTTCTGTCTTTTCCGCGGTGAGGAAGGAGGTTTCTATTTTTTTATCGGTTCCGTGCGTGCTATAAAGCAGTCGTCCTCTTCTGGATACAATCCAGGAGTCTGCACAGGCTTGCACCTGATAGGTGTCGTCGTCTTCTACGTTCCAGACTGCAATGCCGTCAGGACGTACACGGCGGTCGAGTATGACTTTGGTATCAGGTAAGAACACTTCTACCTTTGAAGAATCCGTGGCAAAAACTAAGAAGCCGGCTTGGGTTGCCTGGCTGTCGGTGGCAGAGAGTACTTTTTGTCCTGTCTCAAAAATCCGGATGTCTTTTTGTAATACGTCCGACCAGGTGTATCCCGTAGAAGCCTTGTCTGTTCCGACTAGTGGTGCTGATTCCGGCTGGCGTACATATTTTATCTGATAATCGGCTCCTTTCCGGAGGGTGAGAGTGTCTTGTTGCAAAGACAGGATGGCCAGCGTATCTGAGAATGAAATTGTCTGTCCGTTACCGATGCTTTTTCCGTTCAGAATAAGCTGTCCGTCCGGCAGAAGTTGCCAGCTTTCATATTGCAGAGTGGCCATGCCGATGGAGGAGGCTTTTCCTTCCTTGGCCAGTGTCATTCCTTGTACGAAGTTGGATGAAGGAAGAAGTATTTCTGTCCAGTTGCCCAACAAGTCAGTTTCGTTTACGGCAGTCTTAGGACTGCATGCTATCAAACCTCCCAGAAAGAGAGGTAAGGCGATTTGTTTCATTTGTTGTTTTTTCATGGTGATATGTTTTTTGTTTATAATGCAGCAGTATAGTCTTATACTGCATGTGTCACAACTCTTTTTACGGTTACAGTAAGTGCAAATATACAAATTACTTTAAGTTTCCAAGGTAATAACGGTTTATAGGTTATAAAAATGCACGATTCTCCTCCTTTTTTGCATGATTAATAGTTGTATGTGATACACTAATTCCCTATCTTTGCATCAAACGTTAACATATAAAGTATATGAGAAACAGAATCCTGTCTTTGTTATTCTTACTTCCGTTTATTTCGGAATCAGTGTCTGCCGCATTGGTGGAAGAAAAAGATTATGTAGCTTATTTGTTTACTTATTTTACGGGGAATCATATCAGTGAAGAAGCCGTATGTTATGGGGTAAGTATGGATGGATATACCTATTATGCCCTGAATAATAACAAACCGGTGCTTGATTCAAAAGTAATCAGCTCTACCGGTGGTGTGCGCGACCCTCATATCCTGAGAGGAGAAGACGGTCAGACTTTTTATATGGTAGTGACCGATATGGTATCGGACAATGGTTGGGATTCTAACCGTGCGATGGTGCTGCTGAAATCTACAGACCTGGTAAACTGGTCGCATTCTGTCATTAATATGCAGAAGCGTTATCCGGGGCAGGAAAAGCTGAAACGTGTATGGGCTCCTCAGACTATCTATAATAAGGAGGTTGGAAAGTACATGGTATACTGGTCCATGCAGTATGCTGGTGGGGTAGACGTGATTTATTATGCGTATGCCAATGAAGATTTTACGGACCTGGAAGGAGAACCGAAACCTCTTTTTATCCCGAAGGACAAAAAGTCTTGTATAGATGGTGATATCGTGTATAAAGACGGGGTATACCATCTTTTCTATAAGACGGAAGGACATGGTAACGGTATTAAAGTGGCAACCACCCGTTCACTGACCTCCGGAGAATGGGAGGAACAACCGGACTATAAACAGCAGACAAAGGAAGCGGTGGAAGGAGCCGGTACGTTCAAACTGATTGGACAGGACAAGTACATTCTGATGTACGATGTATACATGAAGGGAGCTTATCAGTTCACGGAAACAACCGATTTGAAAAACTTCAAAGTGATAGATCATGCAGTAAAGATGAATTTCCATCCTCGTCATGGTACCATCATTCCTATTACTCGTGCAGAATTGAAACGCATTACAGACAAATGGGGAAAACCGGCTGAACTGGGTGAACTGCCGGTAAATCCGGTATTGCCGGGATTCCATGCAGATCCTGAAGTGCTGTATTCACAGAAAACTCAACGTTATTACATTTATTCTACTACAGACGGACAACCGGGATGGGGAGGATGGTATTTTACCGTATTTTCTTCGGTTGACATGAAGGACTGGACTTACGAAGGAGTGATGCTGGATTTACGTTCTCCGCAGGTTCCATGGGCGAATGGAAATGCCTGGGCACCCGCTATTGAAGAAAAACTGATTGATGGAAAATATAAATATTTCTTCTATTATAGCGGCAACCCGAACGATGATTCGGGCAAGAAGATTGGAGTCGCTGTGGCAGACTCTCCTGTAGGCCCTTTCAAGGATATGGGCAAACCTATCATTACAGATTCTCCGGTCGGACACGGACAGCAGATTGATGTGGATGTGTTTACCGATCCGGTTTCCGGCAAATCTTACTTGTATTGGGGTAATGGCTATATGGCCGGCGCTGAACTGAACGATGACATGGTGTCTATCAAAAAGGAAACATTGAAGGTGATGACTCCGACAGGAGGTACATTGAAAGATTATGCGTATCGTGAAGCGCCATACGTGTTCTATCGTCAGGGATTGTACTACTTCTTGTGGTCGGTAGATGATACGGGTTCAGCGAACTATCATGTGGCATACGGTACATCGGATTCTCCATTAGGCCCGATTAAGGTAGCTAAGGACCCGGTTGTAATGATACAAGACCCGTCGAAAGAAATTTACGGTACGGCACATAATTCAGTAGTCCGTAAACCGGGTACAGATGAATGGTATATCGTGTACCATCGTATCAATAAAAATTACCTGGATAAAGACAAAGCTCCTGGTGTACACCGCGAAGTTTGTATCGACCGAATGGAATTTAATGCGGACGGCACGATTCAGCGGGTGAAAGTTTCCAAATAATAATCTTAAATAAAACCTTCTTACCTATGAAACACCTGACACATTTGGCAGCCTTATGTGCATGCCTTACCAGTTTTCCTGTATCAGCGCATGTGCAGGAAGTGATGAATGAACCGGATTCAGTATATCTGTTTTCGTATGCTACCGTGAACGATGCGGGGCGTAGTGGCTTGAAATTAGCCTGGAGTACAGATGCAACACGCTGGTTCAGTATCGGCAACGGATATGGATACGTGAGATGTGATTATGGCGCCTGGGGAGCCGAGAAACGTATGTTTAATCCTCATCTGGTGCGGGATGAAAAAGGAGTATGGCACTGCTTCTGGCAGTTGAACGAAAGCGGAAAAGAATGGGGACATGCCACTTCGCCGGATTTAATGAAGTGGAATCCGCAGACTTACTATATGCAGCCTGCTCGGGATGGTGAACAGGTCCCGACCGTAAAACGAGGAAGTGAAACGCGTAAGAAAGCCGTAGTGGAAGGTGTATTGGAACAAGGGTATGTGCAGAAAGTGGCCTGGGAAGACGTGGACCGGCTGTTGAAGTTCGTGGACTACCGGGCCTACAGAGACCAGTTGCACAATGAACGTACAGAACAGGATGCACAACGTTTTGCCGGACTGGCTCCTGTATCCTTGCAATTGACGGTGCGTCCGGAAGAGGCGAAGCCTATCAGTGATAAATTGATTGGTATTTTCTTTGAAGATATTAATTACGGAGCAGATGGTGGACTTTATGCGGAACTGGTACAGAATCGTGACTTTGAGTATTCTCCGAAGGACAATGCACATCAGGGATTTGACAGTGGCTATGCCTGGAGCGTATGGGAAAACGGGCAGTCGTCGGCTGTGAAGGTGGCAACTGAAAATCTTTTGCATGAGAACAATCCGCATTATGTTGTATTGCAGGCTAAGCCGGGAATGGCCCTCCGTAATCCAGGCTTTGATGGAATTACGTTGAAGAAGGGAGAAAAGTATGATTTCTCTGTCTTCTCTCGTATGCCTGAAGGAAGCAAAGGTGGAAAAGTAATCGTACGCTTGCTGGATAATGAGGGAAAGGAAGTGGCGAAATCTTCTGTACGGGTAGCAGCCGGAAAATGGAAAAAGCAGTCGGCTGTGCTGACGGCTCAGGCTGATGTGGATGCAGCTGTGCTTTCAGTGGAACCGGAAGTGACGGGAGAATTGCATCTGGATATGGTTTCCTTGTTCCCTCAAGAGACTTTTAAGGGGCGTAAAAACGGATTGAGAGCTGACTTGGCACAGACCTTGGCCGATTTGCATCCGCGTTTTGTACGTTTCCCGGGCGGTTGTGTGGCACATGGAAACGGAATTGATAATATTTATCGCTGGAAAAACTCAGTGGGTCCGCTGGAAGCCCGTAAACCGATGGGGAACTTGTGGGGGTATCATCAGACATTAGGATTGGGATACTTTGAGTATTTCCAGTTCTGTGAAGATATAGGAGCAGAGCCTCTTCCAGTGCTGGCGGCAGGTGTTCCATGTCAGAATTCGGCTTGTATTCCGGGAAAACTTTTGAGCGGCGGACAGCAGGGAGGTATTCCCATGGAAGAGATGGATGCATACGTGCAGGATATTCTGGACCTGATAGAATATGCCAATGGTGACCCGAAAAAGAATAAATGGGCAAAGATGCGTGCAGAAGCAGGCCATCCGAAACCTTTCAACCTGAAGTACATCGGCATTGGAAACGAGGATTTGATTACGCCTATTTTTGAGGAGCGTTTTGAAATGATTTTCAAGGCAGTAAAAGAAAAGTATCCGGAAATCACGGTGATTGGTACGGTCGGTCCTTTCTATGAAGGTACGGATTATGAAGCCGGATGGAAGTTTGCTACGCGCCTGAATGTGCCGATGGTGGATGAACATTATTATAATACACCGGGCTGGTTTATAAATAACCAGGATTATTACGACCGTTATGACCGTACAAAACCTAAAGTGTATTTAGGAGAGTACGCCGCACATTTGCCGGGACGTCCCAATAATATTGAAACAGCTTTGGCTGAGGCGCTGTATCTGACTTCGGTAGAACGTAATGGTGACATTGTGTCAATGACTTCTTACGCTCCTTTGTTGGCCAAGGAAGGACACACTCAGTGGAACCCTGATTTGATTTATTTCAATAACCGTGAGGTGAAACCTACCGTAGGTTATTACACCCAGCAGCTTTACGGACAGAATTCCGGAGATACTTACTTGCCTGCCGACCGGAAAATAGACAATCCTCGTCAGGATGTGCAGAAACGTATCGGTACTTCTGTGGTACGTGACAGTAAGACGGGAGACTGGATTGTGAAACTGGTGAACTTGTTGCCAGTTCCGGTAAAAGCGAAAGTGGAAGGCTTGGCGCAAACTGAAAATGGAAAAGCCGTTTTGCAGGTCTTGAGTGGAAAACCTACCGATAAAAATGCACGACCGGTGAAGAAAGATGTATCCGTAACAGAATTGTCGCAGTATGAAATGCCAGCTTATTCTTTGAGCGTGATTCGTATAAAGGCGGATGAAACGACAAAGTAACCATGCCTTTGAATGATTTTTAGGTTATAATTGATTGATTTCTATTTCTACAGTTTGGTAGCAAGTCTCTATTTTTGTGAAAGAGAAAAATGAATACCATGAATAAATTATTGAGAAAATTATCATTAGGGGTGGTTTGTCTTTTGATGACGGCTTTTATCTGCTCGTGTCAAAGTGCGCAGACCGGTGGAACGTTTGAAGTGGGAAAAAATACGTTCCTGTTGAATGGAAAGCCTTTTGTAGTGAAAGCTGCAGAGGTACATTATCCGCGTATCCCGGAACCCTACTGGGAGCAGCGTATCCTTTCTTGTAAGGCTTTGGGTATGAATACCCTTTGCCTGTATGTGTTCTGGAACTTGCATGAACAGCAGCCGGGTAAGTTTGATTTCTCCGGCAATAAAGATATTGCCAAGTTCTGCCGTCTGGCTCAGAAGCATGGAATGTATGTCATTGTACGTCCGGGTCCGTATGTATGTGCAGAATGGGAAATGGGTGGATTGCCCTGGTGGCTGCTGAAGAAAGACGATGTGCAGTTGCGTACGCTGAATCCTTATTATATGGAACGTGTTGGTATTTTCATGAATGAAGTAGGCAAGCAGCTGGCTGACTTGCAGATTTCTCGTGGTGGAAATATCATCATGGTGCAGGTAGAGAATGAATATGGCTCGTATGGAATAGATAAACCGTATGTGTCGGCTATTCGTGATCTGGTGAAAAAAGCCGGCTTTACAGATGTGCCTCTTTTCCAGTGTGACTGGAGCTCTAACTTCACTAACAATGCACTGGATGATTTGTTGTGGACCGTAAACTTTGGTACGGGAGCCAACATTGACGAGCAGTTCAAGAAACTGAAATCACTGCGCCCGGAAACTCCGATGATGTGTAGTGAATTCTGGAGCGGCTGGTTCGATCACTGGGGTCGGAAGCACGAGACTCGTGATGCGGCTACAATGGTGAGCGGTATCAAAGATATGCTGGACCGTAATATCTCTTTCAGTCTTTATATGACACACGGAGGAACAACCTTTGGCTGGTGGGGTGGTGCCAATAATCCGGCTTACTCGGCTATGTGCAGCTCATACGATTATGATGCGCCTATCAGTGAAGCAGGATGGACTACACCGAAATATTTCCAGTTGCGTGATTTGCTGAAACAGTATCTTCCGGAGGGAGAAACCTTGCCGGAACCTCCGGCTCAGTATCCGGTGATTTCTGTGCCGGCTATCACTGAATGGGAAGTAGCACCGTTGTTCGATAATCTGCCTCAGGCTAAACAGTCGGAAGATATTAAGCCTATGGAACAGTTTGACCAGGGCTGGGGAAGTATCTTGTATCGTACGACATTGAAAGAAGATGTAAAAGGTATTTTGCATATTGATGAAGTACACGACTGGGCACAGGTCTTTGCTGATGGAAAATTACTGGGCCGCTTAGACCGTCGTCGTGGTGAGTTCACTTTACCGCTGAAAGAAACCTTGAAAAAAGGTACACGTCTGGATATTCTGGTAGAAGCGATGGGACGTGTGAACTTTGACAAGTCAATTCATGACCGGAAGGGTATTACGAACAAAGTGGAAGTGGCAAGCGGTGAACAGGTGAAGGAACTGAAAGGATGGGAAGTATACAACTTGCCTCCGTTCTATGAGTTTGTCAGCCAGAAGAACTATCAGGCAGGCAAGCCGGTTGACGGACCTGCATATTATAAAGCAACTTTCCATCTGGATAAGACGGGAGATACTTTCCTGGATATGCAGACTTGGGGAAAAGGTATGGTTTGGGTAAATGGACATGCTATGGGACGTTTCTGGGAAATCGGTCCGCAGCAGACTTTGTATATGCCGGGTTGCTGGTTGAAAGAAGGAGACAATGAAATTATTGTACTCGACCTGAAAGGACCGGCCGAAGCCAAAGTGGCAGGTGTAGAAAAACCGATTCTGGATATGCTGCGTGAAAAAGCACCGGAAACACATCGAAAAGATGGACAGAACCTGAACTTGAAAGCTGAAAAAGTAGTGAATGCAGGTACTTTCAAGGCTGGAAACGGCTGGCAGGAAGTACGTTTTGCGCAGCCTGCAGCAGGACGCTATTTCTGTCTGGAAGGTACTTCTAACTATGAAGGAAACAATATCGCAGCCATTGCAGAGTTGGATGTGCTGGATAATAACGGAAAACCTGTTTCTCGTGAGAACTGGAAGATTGTGTATGCCGACAGCGAAGAAACACGCAGTGGAAACCGTACGGCAGATAAAGTCTTCGACTTGCAGGAAAGTACTTTCTGGCAGACGGTAGATAATACCGCTTATCCTCATCAGATTGTCATAGATTTAGGTAAGGAATATAATGTGGCCGGTTTCCGGATGTTGCCTCGTGCAGAAGCCGGTGCACCAGGTTTGATAAAGGATTACAAAGTATATGTAAAGAAATCTGACTTTACGTATTGACTTTCAGTTCGTATTAAGACTTAAGGTATTAAAAGGTGGAAATATCCCATGGACGGTGAGTCTGTGGGATATTTTTTTTACGACCTTTATCGTTCGATATGCAATCAGTATATAAGGGACGGTTGCATGTCGCAATTTTTATGAATGTATAAATGCCATGAAAGTGCTGAGTAAATAACCTAATTATAAAATAAATACTAAAGTTTAAGGATGATACCCTGATAACTCGGGAAAAAGCATTAATTTCGCGAATTCAAATGAAACTTTAGAATTTTGATACCAAAAAACTTTACGATAATGATGGAACTTGATTTACTCACGGCTGTATCACCGATTGACGGTCGCTACAGAAGCAAAGCAGGAACTTTGGCTGCTTATTTTTCAGAATATGCGCTCATGAAGTATCGTGTGCGGGTGGAAATTGAATATTTCATCACTTTATGTGAATTGCCTTTGCCGCAGTTGGCATCATTTGATGCGACTCGTTTTGAATCTCTTCGTGATATCTACCGTAATTTCTCAGAAGGAGATGCTGCACGTATCAAGGAAATTGAGAGTGTGACAAATCACGACGTGAAAGCTGTTGAGTATTTCATCAAGGAGCAGTTTGATAAACTGGGTGGACTGGAACCTTACAAGGAATTTATTCACTTTGGACTGACATCACAGGATATCAATAACACTTCAGTTCCTTTGTCTATCAAGGATGCACTGGAAGAAGTCTATTATCCGCAGATTCAGAAACTGATTGACCAGTTGACTACCTACGCAGAAGAATGGAAAAATATTCCGATGCTGGCAAAGACTCACGGACAGCCTGCTTCTCCTACTCGTTTAGGTAAGGAAATCATGGTCTTCGCTTATCGTTTGAACCGTCAGCTGGCTGTATTGAAGGCTTGTCCGTTGACTGCGAAATTTGGTGGAGCAACCGGAAACTACAATGCACATCATGTAGCTTATCCAAATTTTGACTGGAAGGCTTTCGGTAATAAGTTTGTTGCTGAAAAATTAGGTCTGGAACGTGAAGAATATACTACACAGATTTCAAATTACGACGGACTGGGTGCTATCTTCGATGCAATGAAGCGTATCAATACCATCATGATTGACATGAACCGTGACTTCTGGCAATATATTTCCATGGAGTACTTCAAGCAAAAAATCAAAGCTGGTGAGGTTGGATCAAGTGCCATGCCGCATAAGGTGAACCCGATTGACTTTGAAAATGCAGAAGGTAACCTGGGAATGGCCAATGCAATATTGGAACATCTTTCTTCCAAACTGCCGGTATCTCGTTTGCAGCGTGACTTGACGGACTCTACAGTATTGCGTAATATCGGTGTTCCTTTCGGACATACGGTAATTGCTATCCAGAGTTCACTGAAAGGTCTTGGAAAATTGCTGTTGAATGAACATAAAATCTATGAAGATCTCGACAATTGCTGGAGCGTAGTAGCTGAAGCTATTCAGACAATCTTGCGCCGTGAAGCTTATCCACATCCGTATGAAGCGTTGAAAGTGCTGACTCGTACGAACCAGGCTATTACAGAAGCTTCTATCAAAGATTTTATTGAAACACTGAACGTCAGCGAGGATATTAAAAAGGAATTGCGTGCGATTACTCCGCACAACTATACTGGAGTCTAACTTAAAAAAATAAATATCGCCCGAGAGGGTGTTGAGTATTAATATTAGCATTAAACAAAAAAATTATGGCAGAAAAAGAATTCAGACAAGATGGCGAAAACAGCCAGTCTGGCCGCGATGGTTACAAGTCTTACAACAGAGAGGGATATAACAAATATGGTAGAGGCGAGAAAAGCAATAGCTATGGTCGCCGTCCGTATAATAACAATAGAGAAGGGGGAGAAGGATATCGTTCTTCTTATAATCCTCGTTTTAATAATGGAGAGGACCGTCCGCAGAGAGGGGGCTATGGCAATCGCCCGCAGCGTGCGTACGGAAACCGTTCCTATAATAATGAAGGAGGGGAACAGCGTACTTCTTACAATCCTCGTTTTAACAACAATAATGGTGGACGTCCGCAGCGTGCGTACACTCCTCGTTTCAACAACAACCAGGAAGGAGGAGAACAGCGTTCATATCGTCCACGCTTTAACAATGCACAGCAAGGTGGAGAGCAGCGCCCGTATCGTCCTCGTTTTAACAACAATGGCGGACAGCAGGGTGGATATGGTCGTCCACAGGGAGGTTACCGTCCGCGTACTGCCGACTACAACCCGAATGCAAAATATAGCATGAAGAAGCAGATCGAGTATAAAGAACTGCTGACAGATCCGGATGAACCGATTCGTTTGAACAAGTTCCTTGCGAATGCAGGTATCTGCTCTCGTCGTGAAGCGGATGAATTTATTACTGCAGGAGTGGTATCTGTAAATGGTGAAATCGTAACGGAACTGGGTACAAAGGTGAAACGTTCGGATGAAGTGAAGTTCCACGATCAGCCGGTAAATATTGAGCGTAAGGTCTATGTGCTGCTTAATAAGCCGAAAGATTGCGTAACGACTTCGGATGACCCGCAGGAACGTAAGACGGTGATGGATTTCGTGAAAGGTGCTTGCAAGGAGCGTATCTATCCGGTAGGACGTCTGGACCGTAATACAACAGGTGTACTGCTGTTGACAAATGACGGTGACCTGGCATCGAAACTGACTCATCCTAAGTTCTTGAAGAAGAAAATTTATCATGTATATTGTGACAAGAATGTAACAAAGGCAGACTTGGATCAGATTGTACAGGGTATTACACTGGATGATGGTGAAATCCATGCTGATGCTATCAGCTATGCGTCGGATACAGACAAGTCGCAGGTAGGTATTGAAATCCACTCTGGAAAGAACCGTATCGTACGTCGTATTTTCGAATCGCTGGGCTATCGTGTGATTAAGCTGGACCGTGTGTACTTTGCGGGATTGACCAAGAAGGGATTGCGTCGCGGTGACTGGCGTTATCTCACAGAACAGGAAGTGGCCATGCTTCGTATGGGATCTTTTGAATAATGATAAAATAGTAGAACACAGGGATACGCGGAAACGAGGCATCCCTGTGTTTTTAGATTAATTGATAAAACATAGAATCAAAATGGAAACAATTCGTAGAACAAAAATTGTTGACCTGCTGAAGCGTGAAGATTTTGGCGCGATGGTCAATGTGAAAGGTTGGGTGCGTACTCGCCGTGGTAGCAAACAGGTAAACTTTATTGCATTGAATGATGGTTCTACTATAAATAATGTGCAGATTGTAGTCGACTTGGCTAATTTTGATGAAGAGTTGCTGAAGCTGATTACAACAGGCGCATGTCTGAGCGTGAATGGAGAACTGGTAAAATCGGTAGGTTCCGGACAGGCAGCAGAAATTCAGGCACGTGAGATTGAAGTATTGGGTACTTGTGACAATACTTATCCATTGCAGAAAAAAGGACATTCAATGGAATTCTTGCGTGAGATTGCTCACTTGCGTCCTCGTACGAATACATTTGGTGCAGTGTTCCGCATCCGTCATAACATGGCTATTGCGATTCATAAGTTCTTCCATGAAAGAGGTTTCTTCTATTTCCACACTCCTCTGATTACAGCATCAGACTGTGAAGGTGCCGGACAGATGTTCCAGGTTACTACCATGAACCTCTATGATTTGAAGAAAGATGAAAACGGTTCTATTATTTATGATAATGACTTCTTCGGAAAGCAGGCAAGTCTGACAGTTTCCGGGCAGTTGGAAGGCGAATTGGCCGCTACTGCTTTGGGAGCAATTTATACATTCGGACCGACATTCCGTGCGGAAAATTCAAATACACCGCGTCACTTGGCTGAATTCTGGATGATTGAACCGGAAGTAGCTTTTAATGACATCAATGACAACATGGATTTGGCGGAAGAATTCATCAAATACTGTGTACAGTGGGCATTGGACAACTGTTATGATGATGTGAAGTTCTTGAACGATATGTTCGACAAAGGCTTGATTGAACGTCTGCAGGGTGTATTGAAGGAATCATTTGTACGTCTGCCTTATACAGAAGGTATCAAGATTCTGGAAGAAGCGGTGGCTAATGGACATAAGTTTGAATTCCCGGTTTACTGGGGCGTGGACTTGGCTTCAGAGCACGAACGCTTCCTGGTGGAAGAGCACTTCAAACGTCCGGTTATCTTGACCGATTATCCGAAAGAAATCAAGGCGTTCTATATGAAGCAGAACGAAGATGGCAAGACTGTACGTGCTATGGATGTGCTGTTCCCGAAGATTGGCGAAATTATCGGAGGCTCAGAGCGTGAAGCAGATTATGATAAACTGCTGACTCGTATTCAGGAACTGAATATTCCGATGAAGGATATGTGGTGGTAT
>CAMFND010000146.1 GCA_945965395.1 uncultured Bacteroides sp. | reverse complement strand
GTTAACAAAGGTTGGAGTTCAGCGGAACTCCTTTTTTTATGCCCATAGTTTAAAATAAAGACAGAAAGTTCATTTGAATGGACAATTTTATCACTACTCATTCCCTGAATAATTCTATTTTTGAGGTCAAGTAAAACAACCCTAATTCTAACTTTATCACATGAAAAAACAATTATTCTATTGCCTTCTTTCTTGCACATCGCTTTGCTGTATAACAGGTCATGCATTGGAGGTTTCCAAAACGTATGTTCCCAAAAAGAAAAGCATGTACCATAAAGAATGGATTGATTTCAACAAAAACGGCCGGAAAGATATTTACGAAGATCCTAAAGCACCATTAAACGACCGAATTGAAGACTTGCTTTCCCAGATGACCGTAGAGGAAAAGACCTGCCAGATGGTCACACTTTATGGATATCAAAGAGTTTTAAAAGATTCATTGCCTACTCCCGACTGGAAAAACCAGTTATGGAAAGACGGTATCGGAGCTATCGATGAGCATCTGAATGCGTTCCGAGGATGGGGTGTTCCTCCAATGCAAAATGAACTGGTATGGCCGGCTTCGAATCACGCCTGGGCACTGAACGAAGTACAACGCTTTTTCGTAGAAGAAACGCGTCTGGGTATACCGGCTGACTTTACCAATGAAGGTATCCGGGGAGTAGAAAACTATATTGCAACCAATTTCCCAACCCAGCTGGCACTCGGACACACCTGGAACAGGGAACTGATACGTCAGGTAGGCTACATCACAGGACGAGAGGCCCGCTTACTGGGGTACACTAACGTATACGCCCCCATCCTGGATGTAGGCCGTGACCAACGCTGGGGACGCTACGAAGAGGTTTATGGAGAAAGCCCTTATCTGGTAGCAGAACTGGGCATCGCCATGGGAAAGGGACTTCAAACCGACATGCAGGTAGCTTCTACAGCCAAACATTTCATCGCCTATAGCAATAACAAAGGCGCCCGCGAAGGGTTTGCAAGGGTTGACCCGCAAATGTCATGGAGAGAGGTAGAAAACATACATGCCTATCCTTTTACAAGAGTAATCCAGGAGGCTGATATCCTGGGAGTAATGAGTTCCTACAATGATTATGACGGATTTCCTATCCAAAGCAGCTACTATTGGTTGACACAACGCCTAAGAGGTACTATGGGATTCAGAGGCTATGTGGTATCCGACAGTGACGCGGTGGAATATCTCTACAGCAAGCACAAAACGGCAAAGGACATGAAAGAGGCAGTCCGACAGAGTGTAGAAGCAGGACTTAACGTACGCTGTACGTTCCGTTCCCCAGAATCATACGTACTCCCGTTGCGCGAACTGATTCAGGAAGGAGGACTCAGCATGGAAACCATTGACAACCGGGTAAGAGATATCTTACGTGTCAAATTCCTGACAGGTCTGTTTGACACACCTTACCAGACAGATCTTGCTTTAGCTGATAAAGAAGTCAACAGCGAGGCACATCAACAAGTCGCCTTACAGGCCTCTCGTGAAGGGCTCGTGCTGCTAAAAAATGCAAATAACCTGCTTCCTTTGGACAAATCACAAATCAAGCGTATTGCCGTATGTGGTCCGAATGCCGATGAAGCATCCTTTGCACTTACCCACTACGGTCCTGTAGCAGTAGAAGTAACCACCGTACTGGAAGGTATCAAACAACAAGTTAAGAAAGGTACAAAGGTAGCCTATACCAAAGGATGTGACCTTGTAGATGCCAACTGGCCGGAATCGGAAATCATTTCTTATCCACTTAGCGCAGAGGAAAAAACCGAAATTCAGAAAGCTGTCGATAATGTCAAAGAAAGTGACGTAGCTGTAGTTGTACTGGGAGGAGGTATCCGCACTTGTGGAGAAAACAAATCGCGTACCAGCCTGGATCTTCCCGGACATCAGCAGCAACTTTTGGAGGCCATAGTAGCCACCGGAAAACCGGTAGTGCTGGTACTGATTAACGGTCGTCCACTCAGTACCAACTGGGCCGATAAATTTGTACCGGCCATTCTGGAGGCCTGGTATCCTGGTTCGCAAGGAGGAACAGCCATCGCCGAAGCTCTCTTCGGAGATTACAATCCGGGAGGAAAGCTGACTGTTACCTTCCCTAAAACCGTAGGTCAGATACCTTTTAACTTCCCGGCCAAGCCTGCTTCACAAGTAGACGGCGGACAAACACCTGGCATGAAGGGCAATCAATCACGTATCAACGGCCCACTCTATCCGTTCGGATACGGACTAAGCTATACCACTTTTGAATACAGCAACTTACAGCTCTCCTCTCCTGTCATTACCGACAAAGAGCCGGTCACCGTGACCTGTAAAATTAAAAACACCGGTACACGAAGCGGAGATGAAGTGGTACAGTTGTACACACGCGATGTCGTCAGCAGCGTAACTACGTATGAAAAGAACTTGCGCGGCTTCGAACGCGTACACTTGGAGCCGGGTGAAACCAAAGAGGTCAGTTTCCAGTTACTTCCACGTGACTTCCAGCTACTCAACAAAGACAATCACTGGGTCGTAGAGCCTGGTATGTTCCAGATTATGATAGGGGCTTCTTCCGAAGACATCCGACTGAAAAAAGGACTTGAAATCCGAGCTTACGGACAAGCATCCACCAATGAAATAATAGAATCGGACCCGCGTGACTTTATCAGTGCCAGCAAAAACAAGAGTCATATCATTCATGTGGTTGACGGAGACTATTCTACTACCTGGAAAGGTGAAAAAGGAGAATACATCTCCTTCGAGTTGGCAGAAAATGCCAAGGTAGACCGTATCAATGTGGCCTGGAAGAATGCAGAAGCCGGCACACACTACGAGATTCAGATTTCCAGCGGAGGCGGACAATTCCTTCCGGTACAACACGGAGAAGTTACTCCCAATCAGGAAGAAACCATTCGGTTCAACAAGACAGGAGGCAGTGACTTGCGTATCCTGATAACTAATGGAAGTGCAGAAATTGCAGAAATCAAATTGCCGGAACTGAGAAAAGAGTAACTTTGTCCCGATGAAAGAAAATAACAAAGTTTTATTGGGAATGAGTGGCGGCACCGACAGTTCGGTTGCCGCCCTTCTATTGCAAGATGCAGGCTACGAAGTGACCGGCATCACCTTTCGTTTTTATGAAAAAGACGGAAACACAGAATACCTGGACGATGCACGCGAGCTATGCCGTACGCTAAGCATATCTCATCTGATTTACGATGCACGGGAAATGTTTCAGGAAAAAATCATACGCTATTTTATTCAGGAATACATGGCTGGACGTACCCCGGTACCTTGCACGCTCTGTAACAACTACCTGAAATGGCCTTTGCTGCAACAGGTAGCAGACGAAAAGGGTATTTACCATCTGGCCACCGGGCACTACGTCAACAAACAAAAAATAGATGAATACTGGTACATTACCTGCGGAAATGATGCAGATAAAGACCAGTCTTTCTTCTTGTGGGGACTTCCACAATCCATTCTGGAGAGAATGTGTCTCCCTATGGGCGGACTGACCAAGACCCGTGTACGCGAAATCGCCGCTGCACGCGGATTTCTGAAAGCCGCCAAGAAGCGTGACAGTTTAGGTGTATGTTTCTGCCCGATGGATTACCGCACCTTCCTGAAAACTCATGTACCCGAAGGAGAAATCATCCCTGGAAACTTTTATGACGAGCAAGGACAGAAAATCGGGAAACATGAAGGCTATCCGTTTTACACTATCGGACAGCGAAGAGGACTGGGTATTCACCTGAACAAAGCGCTCTTTGTCAAGGAAATCATTCCGAAGGAAAATAAGGTAATTATCAGCGATAATCTACACGCACTGGAGAAAAACGAAATGTATCTCACCCACTGGAACCTGATCAATCCTGATGTAGTGCTTGGACACGAAGATGTCATTGTTAAAATACGCTACCGGAAACAAGCCAACCGATGCACTGTTACCTTACTGGACGACCAACGACTGCATATACAACTGCATGAGCCGCTGGCTTCTATTGCCAGCGGACAGGCAGCTGCATTTTATCGGGGTAATACCGTATTGGGAGGAGGGATTATTGAGTAATCAACAATCCTTCTCTCTGCATTTTTCAAAGAAATAATCTGTAAAGAAACGCGCGTTTCTCTTCATTGTTTCCCGTCCGTGTTCCTCACCCAACGCACTGTTCAGACAAGCATCCGGAAGCATATCGGCATCCTGCAAGGCACAACTCAAATCGTAAGGTATCACATTGGGATTCAATATAAACATGGCAGCCTGCTTCTTGGCTACTTCAGCATCATAGAATGTATTATCCGGTGAGGAGATACATTCACACAACTGCATTTGAACATGTATGCCAGTATGTGGAGAAACCATCAGAACCAATCCGTGTGTCGCGTCCATCTTCGGCAATTCTATTCCTTCTTTTTCCTTATATCCCAATTTCTGAGAAAGGAAATCCTGCACTTCTTCTTCCGACTTACAGAACACAAATTGTTTGCCATCGGATGCTTTCATAAATTCATCAAATGTTTTCTTTATGCCTTCACGTGCGGCAATTCGCTGGTCAATCTCTTCCTTCACTTTCTCCTGTAAATCAGATACAACCAGCATACCGTCTTGCCACCAGGCTCCTCCGTACTGTACCAGTCGGCAACTTAATATGGTTATTCCTTCCTTACGGGCTTTCAAGGAATCCATATTCAAAGAATCTTTCCGGATACTCAGCTGTTCTCCTTCTTTCTTCGACAAATCTTTCACAAACAGGAATTTTTCATCTTCTCCTTCATAAAGATACATTTCCTGTGGAAGAGCTTTTACTTCAGCCCACAAAGCTGTTTCAGGATGACTCTTTCCTATCAAAGCCAGCCATTCTACCGATGTCAAGGAAAGCAAGTTCTTGCGTCCTTCAAACAGAATGTTCTGCTTTACATCGTACGACAAAATATGCGGATTGACATTCTGTCCCATCCGTGCAACTGTATCTACCACTTTCTGATATTCACTCCGGTTTTCAAAACCTACATAACTGCAGAAGTGGAACCACTCCAGCACACTACGATAACGCATATAATCGTTTTCTCCAAAGGCCTCCCCATAAAACATCGCATGCAGCCGCTCATTCTCTGGAGCCACCTGAAACTCTTCCGACAAATAATCATAGATTTGATTAGCCAGTTCCTCAAAAGCCGGATTCTCCGGATTCAATACGCCACCAGTCTGCCTCTCCATGCATTGAAGATAATGCCATAACAGAAACTGCAAATCTTCCGGATTCACTTCTCCCGGATAATAATCTTTTTCTTTTTCCAAAGTCATAAAAGGAACAAGGCAGCCATACCGCTTACGGCATTCTTCAGAGAATGCTTGCCAGATTCCGGTCTGCGAAATCACATCCTGAAACCAGAGCGTCAAATAAATGGCAATTCCATGCACTGAATGTTCCGGATAACGTCCTCCGACAAAGTCCTTTAAACATCCAGCTATATGATTGGCAACGTTTACATAGTACGTGTCTACTTCATCTTGGCGTTCGTATGGTTGAAATAACATCCACTCTTTTACATATATCTTTTTCATATTACATGAGATTTTAAGTTCTGGAGTGCAAATGTAAAATAATTATGAGAACAAGCAAGCTATCCCAAAGGGACTTATTTATTATTCACAAGTAATCCACAACCTGTTAATTTCCATATTACACTGATAATCAACAATAAGATAAAATATCAACAAGCATATCCACAAGTCTTTCAACAAGTAATTAACCGAGGTGTTTATATCCTATTCTCATAAAAAATCCTGTCAAGGCTCCTTTTCAGAAGCCCTGACAGGATACTATCGTTATTCTTCAAATAAACTTACTCTTTCCGTTTTGCCTTCAACTCTTCGGCGGGCACCATGCGGTACAAACGGTCGCTGGGACGGATACGGTCGGGCACTTTAAATGACACATGTACCCCCTTCTTCACCACATCCACCGGCTTCAAGTCTACACGAGCTTCGTCCAAGGTGACATACATGGCACCGGTAGTAGGACCAGTAATCAACAATTTATCGCCAACTTTAATTTCTGAAGCTTCAATCAGGAATTCAGCCACTCCGATGTTAGAGAAGTATTTGATTCCACGTCCGGCATATACCTTACGCTCCGTCGCTTCCGAACCGTAGTTCTTGCTCCATTCACCCAAACGCTGTCCTAAATAATAGCCGTTCCAGAAACCACGATTGAATACTGTCTTCAGACGTTCATCCCAGTTGGCCACCTTTTCATCGGAGAATGTACCGTCAATGTACGACTGGATAGCTTCCTTGTAGCATTCTACTACTGTACGTACATACTCAGGTCCACGAGCACGACCTTCAATCTTGAAGACCCGTACACCCGCTTCAATCATCTCGTCCATAAAATGAATGGTCTTCAAGTCTTTCGGCGACATGATGTACTGATTATCCACTTCCAGTTCAATGTCACTTTCCTTATCCTTTACCGTATACGCACGACGGCATACCTGCATGCAAGCTCCGCGATTGGCCGAAGCATTCAACTCGTTCAGGCTCAGGTAGCACTTTCCGGAAACAGCCATACACAAAGCTCCGTGACAGAACATTTCGATACGAACCAGTTCCCCCATCGGGCCCTTGATTTGCTGCTCCTGAATAGCATCGTAAATCTTACGGACCTGTTTCAGGTTCAGTTCACGTGCCAGTACTACCACATCGGCAAAGCGTGAATAAAATTTCAATGCTTCTGCGTTACTGATATTCAACTGAGTAGAAAGGTGTACCTCCTGTCCCACTTCATTACAGTAAGCCATGACTGCCACATCGGCCGCAATGACCGCACTGATACCTGCTTCTTTTGCCGCATCCACAATTTTACGCATCAAGGCAATATCCTCGTCGTAAATAATGGTGTTAATGGTCAGGTAACTCTTTACCCCATGTTCATCACATATTTTGGCGATTTCACGCAAATCGTCTATAGTAAAAGTGCTCGCCGAACGCGCACGCATGTTCAAGCTTTCAATACCGAAATAGATGGAATCAGCTCCGGCATGAAGGGCAGCTGCCAATGACTCACGTGAGCCTACGGGCGCCATGATTTCAAAATCTTTGATTGTATAACTCATTTCCGTGATTGTAATATTACGGTGCAAAGGTAGCGTTTTTTCAGGATATAATAAAATTTCACTACCTTTGCGCGACAATATCAAGGCAATGAAAATTAGAAACATAGATTTAGGAGAAAAGCCAGTATTACTGGCACCGATGGAAGACGTCACCGACCCTGCATTCCGCCTGATGTGCAAGCAGTTTGGTGCCGACATGGTGTACACGGAATTTGTATCGAGCGATGCCCTGATTCGTTCGGTAGGGAAGACCATGCTGAAACTGAACATCAGCGAAAAGGAACGCCCAGTAGCCATTCAGATTTACGGAAAGGATACGGATACCATGGTAGAAGCAGCCCGCATCGTAGAACAGGCCAAGCCTGATATATTAGACCTGAACTTCGGTTGTCCGGTGAAGCGGGTGGCAGGAAAAGGTGCTGGCTCCGGCATGCTGCAGAACGTACCTAAGATGCTCGAAATAACCCGCGCGGTAGTAGATGCCGTAAAGATTCCGGTTACCGTGAAAACCCGTTTAGGATGGGATGCAGAACACAAGATTATCGTAGAACTGGCGGAACAATTACAGGACTGCGGAATTGAAGCTCTGACCATCCACGGACGTACCCGTGTACAGATGTATACCGGTGAAGCCGACTGGACCCTGATTGGAGAAGTCAAGAAAAATCCGAGAATGCGTATTCCCATTATCGGAAACGGTGACATTACTACCCCACAACGTGCCAAAGAATGTTTTGAACAATACGGAGTAGATGCCATCATGATTGGACGGGCCAGTTTCGGACGTCCCTGGATTTTCAAGGAAGTAAAACATTATCTGGAAACAGGTGAAGAACTGCCGCCTCTTTCTTTCAAATGGCGAATGGATGTATTGCGTCAGGAAGTGCTCGACAGTGTAAACCTGCTGGATGAACGCAGAGGTATCCTGCACGTACGCCGTCACTTAGCCGCATCCCCTCTCTTTAAAGGGATTCCTAATTTCAAGGAGACACGTATTGCCATGCTTCGCGCAGAAACACTGAATGACCTGAATGGTATATTAGACCATATAGAAGCTACTTTCGGTAAGGAATAATCCTTACCGATTTTTTTAATACATCCGTTTAAAGACCGGAGAAATAAACCAACGCTTATACATCAGCGTAGCCAGCTGATAGACGAAGAAAGCGGTAATAAGTCCCACCAGCGAATCAATCAGGTAGTGCGCCTGAATATACACTGTGGCACAGCACAGCAGTACATAGAACGGGAACAGAATATAGGCTAATTTCCGGTTCACGCGCCAGGCCATAATCATCACAATCGTTGAGATTCCCACATGTGAACTGGGGAAAGCAGCCGTAGGGCGTTCACCCACTTCCTGTGAAGCTTCTACCAGATTATAGAAGAATCCATGTTCATATCCCGGCCCAGGGAGCAAGAAAGTATTGTCATTAAAATAATCTCCTATTGCCGGAAAATCACAAGCGTTCACTTTATCCATTCCAATGGCTGGGAAATAGAATTGCGGTCCGGCCACCGGCACCAGAATGTAGAACAAATAGTAAATGAAGAAAGAAGTGACCAGCACGAAGCAAATCTTCTCAAACCATTCAAAACGGGTCAGAAAATAATATACCACCACAATCAGCATCATGGGATAGTAAAAGAAATACCCCATGTTGAAAGGCTCACTGAACCACATGGAAGGACACAACTTGCTAAATTCCACCGAAGGCTGGCAATGGAAAATAGCCTGCTCAGCGGAAGCAAACACGTAATCCAGGTTCGGGAACAAGCGGTTAAATTCAAACGTATCCGGATACCAGTATGCCAACAGTGACATTTGCACGACCATACGGATAAAAGCCGTCAAACGGCAGGGAAATGCCTGATACAAATATATCAGTACGAACGTCAGGACCACAATGCCCAGACGCTCCAGCAACATCATCCCGGGATGATCCATCCGGGGATACAAAAGCAAAATCAAAATAGTGGTCAGCGCATTGTAAATCAAGCTAATGCTTTCTACAGCAAACAAGCCCTTTCCACTTTCTACTCGTTCAAATAACTTCAGTTCTATAGCCATCCTTCTTTTTTATACCAGGCAATGATTTCTTTTACACCTCTTTCCAACGGATATTCGGGAACATATCCTAATTCCTTTTCCAGCGGTGAGATATCACACCGCCAGTTGCGCTGTTTCATAATACGATATTTATCACAATTCAGTGTACTCGTCTTACGGAGTATTCGTCCTACATTCTCTGCCACAAAGGAAATGGCTTTCAAAAGAAACAACGGACAAACGAAACGAAGCATCCACGGGTTTCCCAATTCTTTCCGAATCAAGTCGGAAAACGTATGACTACTGTATACCTTTCCGTCGCTCACAAAATAAGCGCGGCCTGTGACATTTTTTTCAATAGCCAGATAAATGGCCTGTACCAAGTCCTTCACAAACACAAACGTAATATCCTGACGTTTGAAACCTGCTGCAAAATCCACATGCTGCTGCACGGACTTCGCCATCAGGAAATAATCGCGTTCCCGTGGACCATAAACTCCCGTCGGACGGAAAATCACATTCGGAAAATTGGTCAGGGATTTCAGATATTCCTCGGTATGCAGTTTACTCAGTCCATACGCCGTATTAGGTCGGGGAGTGTCCGTTTCACAAATGGATGAATAGTCTTTTTCCCGAATCGGTCCAAATATACTTAACGAACTTATGTAAATAAAGTTCACGGGAAGCATGTCTAATCGCTTCAGTGTCTCAATAAAATGTCGGGTAGCCCAGTAATTCCCGATTTCAAACTCGGCCTTGTCCAGGCATTTGGTCACCCCTGCACAATGAATAATGTAATCCCATTTCCCATACTGGCGTTTCTGTTCCTCCAACTGACTGGCCAGACGATCGGAATCAGTAAAATCCAGTATGGCAAAATGGATACGTGAATCCTGCAAATATTTCCGGCTGCTGCTCTTCCGCACACCGGCCCACACCTGCATGCCACGCTCCAGCGCACCTTCCACCAAAAAACTCCCGATGAATCCACTGGCACCGGTGACTAATATTTTTTTCTCCATAAACTTATTTTTCCGGTTCTACATGGATACTGATGTAGGTATCCTCTCCAAAAGTATCCCGCAACTTCTGCTCAATGGCAGTAGCCTTTTCATGTGCCTCATGCAACGAGATACTTCCGTCCATCCGCACATGCATATCTATCGCATAATGACTTCCTATACGGCGGGTACGCAAATGATGTGGCTGTGACACACCGTCCAGTGACAATACCGTCTGCGTAATTTCCTGCTCTATATCGTCGGGCAACGAGCGTTCCAATAATTCATCAATACAAGCCTTCAGCTGCTTCACAGCCACCTGTACGATAAAGAAACTGACAATCACTGCTGCCAACGGGTCGAGTACACGCCAGCTTTCTCCCAATAGGATAGCTCCTCCAATACCTACGGCCGTACCGATGGAAGAAAATGCATCGCTGCGGTGATGCCAGGCATTGGCTATCACGGCCGGACTATTACAACGTTTTCCCACCAGCCGGGTGTAATGAAACAAGATTTCTTTCGATACTACGGATACAATGGCAGCAGCCAGTGCAATCCAGCCGGGCGACTGTAATGCCTCTCCTTTTGCAAAACTGATGATTGATTCTATTCCACTCCAGCAAATTCCTACGCCTACAGCCAGCAAAGCTGCCCCAATCAACAGCGTAGCCAGGGTTTCATACTTTCCATGTCCATAATCATGTCCCTTATCTTCCGGTTTGCTGGAAATACGCACAAACACAATGACAATCAAGTCCGTTATCAAATCCGACAAAGAGTGTACTGCATCGGCAATCATCGCCGCACTCTTACCCCAGAAGCCTGCCGCAAACTTACAGGCCACCAGCAGAATATTGACCAGACTACCCACCAGGGTTACCTTGTAAATCTCACGTTCGCGAACAGATGTTCCAATCTCATTCATATCTTACTTTTGTAAAAAGAATGTGGCAAAGATAATAGTTTTTCAGCATCTTAACAGAAAAAACCACGTTTATTCCCCGGAAATCACTTTCTTTGTATAAAGATAATCTTACCAACAGCAGAGAGCTGTTGATTTAAAACAAAACAACATGGCTAAAAAGAAAAAAGAAAAGAAAGGCGGAAAGCACCTGAAGAAAAAAGAGCTCGTAGAGATACTGCTCAACTATTTCCGTACAAAGCCGAATGAAGCATTCAGCCTCAAGCAGTTGTTCCAAGCTCTAAAACTTACAACCCATCCGGGAAAAATGCTCTGCATCGATGTAGTGGAAGAAATGTTGGAAGACAACTTCCTGATTGAAATCGAAAAAGGGCGCTATAAAATCAATGACAAAGGACAGATTCTGACCGGAACCTTCGTACGTAAAAGCAATGGAAAGAACTCGTTTATCCCTGAAGAAGGAGGAGAACCCATTTTCATTGCGGAACGTAACTCTGCTCATGCAATGAACAATGACAAGGTGAAAGTTGCCTTGTGTGCCAAACGTAAAAAGCATCAGCTGGAAGCACAGGTAATCGAGATTCTGGAACACGCCAACGAAACCTTTGTCGGTGTATTGAAAGTCAGCAAGAACTATGCGTTCCTACTTACGGAGACCAGTACTCTGGCTAACGACATCTTTATCCCGAAAGACAAGCTGAAAGGCGGGAAGAACGGCGATAAGGCTATTGTCCGCATTACCGAATGGCCGGAAGAAGCAAAGAACCCGTTTGGCGAAGTGATCGACATCCTCGGAAAAGCGGGTGACAACACCACTGAAATGCACGCTATTCTGGCTGAATACGGATTGCCGTACGTATATCCGCAGGCAGTAGAAGCTGCAGCAGAGAAGCTGTCGGCCGACATCACGCCGGAAGATTATGCCGAACGCGAAGATTTCCGCGATGTCGTGACGTTCACCATCGACCCGAAAGATGCCAAAGACTTTGACGATGCGTTGTCCATCCGCACCCTGAAACCCGGCTTATGGGAAGTGGGTGTGCATATTGCGGACGTATCACACTATGTAAAAGAGGGAAGCATCATCGACAAGGAAGCGGCCAAACGTGCGACTTCTGTCTATCTGGTAGACCGTACCATCCCGATGCTGCCGGAACGTTTGTGCAACTTTATTTGCTCCCTGCGTCCTGATGAAGAAAAACTGGCTTACTCTGTCATTTTCGAAATGAATGAAAAGGCAGAAGTGAAGAACTACCGCATCCGTCATACGGTAATCAAATCCAACCGTCGGTTCACGTATGAAGAAGCACAGCAAATCATCGAAACAGGAGAAGGTGACTACAAGGAAGAGGTGCTTCAACTGAATCGTCTGGCACAGATTCTGCGAGAAAAACGAATGGCTGCCGGCTCTATCAACTTTGACCGCTGTGAGGTAAAATTTGAAATTGACGAAACGGGTAAACCACTCAGCGTATACTTCAAGGTGTCTAAAGAAGCCAACAAGCTGATTGAAGAATTCATGCTGTTAGCCAACAAGACGGTGGCAGAATATGTAGGAAAAGTTCCCAAGAACAAAAAGCCGAAGGTACTTCCTTATCGTATCCACGACTTGCCCGACCCTGACAAGCTGGATAACCTGAATCAGTTTATCGCCCGCTTCGGTTACAAAATCCGCACAGGAGGTAGCAAAGCAGAAGTATCCAAGTCCATCAATCACTTGTTAGGTGAAATTGAAGGAAAGAAAGAACAGAACCTGATAGAAACAGTATCTTTACGTGCCATGCAGAAAGCACGCTATTCAATTTATAACATCGGACACTACGGACTGGCATTCGATTACTACACGCACTTCACCTCTCCTATCCGCCGTTATCCGGACTTGATGGTGCACCGACTGCTTACCCGTTACCTGGCAGGAGGACGAAGTGCACAAGCCGACAAGTATGAAACTCTCTGCGAACACAGTTCGGCAATGGAGCAGACTGCAGCCAGTGCAGAACGCGCATCCGTGAAATACAAGCAGGTGGAATTTATGGGTGAACGTATCGGAGAAGTGTACGATGGTGTAATTTCCGGTGTCACAGAATGGGGGCTCTACGTGGAAATCAACGAAAACAAATGCGAGGGTATGATTGCCATGCGCGACTTGGGCAACGACTTCTACGAGTTCGACGAAAAGAACTACTGCCTCATCGGACGTCGTCACCACCAGAAATTCAGTCTCGGCGACCCGATTAAGATTAAGGTAGCCCGTGCTAACCTAGCTAAGAAACAGCTAGATTTCGTATTGGCTGAATCTTGACGAACCGCGTTTAAATAAATTATTTCCCCGCTTCTTTTTAGAAAACAAAAACTTTCTACAAGGAAGCGGGGATTTTTATTATTTCACCCTACGGTTCAACTGGTTATTCGCTTTCTCCGGACGGGACTTTCCTACCCGTTTTCCACTTATCTTTTTCTTATTGCTCTGTTTTGCCTTGAAAGCAAACGGATTTTTCTTGTTTACTACCATACCATTCTGATTTTTCTACAAAAATAAGATTTTATTGGATTCATCACAAAATATCGTTACTTTTGCCAATTATCAAAAAGGAATGCTTATGAGCCCAATTGATTACACACATATACTGACAAAGGCCGTTGACGAACTTTCCGACAGCCAATCTTACCGTGGACTGTTCCATCAGCACAGAGAAGGTGAGCCGCTTCCCTCCGGAAAATCACTGGAACGTATCGTAGAACTGTCACGTGCCATCTTGTTCCCCGGCTACTTTGGCAATTCTACCATCAACAGCCAGACCATCAATTACCACATTGGTGTCAATATTGAAGAACTGTTCTCTCTGCTTATTGAACAGATACAGGCCGGACTGTGCTTCGGGGTGGAAAATTCAGGCCAGTGCGACTGTCAGTCACCTTGCCGTGCCACGGCTACCCAATTAGCGGCTGAGTTTATCAGCCGTCTGCCAGAAATCCGCCGGATTTTGGCTACAGACGTAGAAGCCGCATACTACGGTGACCCAGCTGCCACCTGTTTTGGTGAAATCATCTGCTGTTACCCCGTCATCCGTGCAGTGACCAACTACCGGATTGCCCACGAACTTCACCGGCTCAACGTGCCTCTTATTCCGCGTATCATCACGGAAATGGCTCACTCCGAAACCGGAATCGACATCCATCCGGGTGCGCAAATCGGACATCATTTTACCATTGACCATGGTACGGGTGTCGTAATCGGTGCGACCTGCATCATTGGCAATCACGTGAAACTATACCAGGGTGTCACATTGGGTGCCAAGAGTTTCCCTTGCGACGAACAGGGAAACCCCATCAAGGGTATTCCACGCCACCCGATACTGGAAGACAATGTGATTGTCTACTCCAATGCAACCATTCTGGGACGTATCACTATCGGTGAAGGAGCTACCATTGGAGGTAACATTTGGGTGACGGAAAGTGTACCTGCCGGTGCCCGTATTGTACAGCGAAAGAGCAAGGAAAATTAAGAAGAAAATGCCTGCCCAAAAACGCACTTACGTTTACTCCAAAACGCAAGGACGTTTGAAACCAAACGCAAGTACATTTCATCTGAAACGCCCTTGCGTTTTAATCCAAACGTAAAGGCGTTTTAGAGTAAGCACAAAGACATCTTATTATTGATGGCTGAAACGGCCGTTTTTTACTTAGGAACCTAAAAAAATAACGTCCGCAGTCCCGGAAAACTCACCGGAAACTGCGGACGTTTTTGTATATAAAATAATAAGAATGCTTAGAAAGCCTTATGGTAGAGCGCTTCAATATCTTCTACTGAAGTCGGACGCGGGTTACCTCCGGTGCAGACATCATTGAATGCATCGATAGCCAACTGATGCAAGTCTTCTTCCTTCACACCGATTTCATGCAACTTTTGTGGAATACCGATGCTCAAAGAAAGCTGGCGAACAGCTTCTACCGCAGCTTTTACACCTTCTGCTTCGCTCATACCGGTAGTATCTACTCCCATCGCCTTGGCAATATCCAGGTATTTCGGTGCGGCAGGAGATTCTGCATTGTATTCCATGACATAAGGCAACAGCAATGCGTTGGCTACACCGTGCGGAGTGTCATAGTGTGCACCGAGAGGATGAGCCATAGAATGAACGATTCCCAGACCTACGTTGCTGAATCCCATTCCGGCAATATACTGTGCCTGTGACATGGCTTCACGAGCTACTGGATCACTGCCATTGTCTACGGCAGCCTTCAGGTTCTTGGCAATCATTTCAATGGCCTTCAGCTCAAACATATCCGACATCACCCAGGCTCCCGGAGTAATGTAGCTTTCAATGGCATGTGTCAGAGCATCCATACCTGTAGCGGCAGTCAGTCCCTTCGGCATAGAATACATCAATTCAGGGTCTACGATAGCTACCGACGGAATATCGTTCGGGTCTACACACACCATTTTCTTGGTAGCAGCCTCATCAATAATCACATAGTTGATGGTTACCTCAGCCGCAGTTCCGGCAGTAGTAGGCAGAGCAAAAGTCGGCACTGCTTTATGATGCGTATCTGCTACACCTTCCAATGAACGCACATCGGCAAATTCCGGATTGTTTACTACGATACCGATACCTTTCGCCGTATCAATAGAAGAACCTCCACCCAATGCGACGATAAAGTCGGCACCGGAAGCCTTGAAAGCTGCCACACCATTCTGCACATTGGCAATGGTGGGATTGGCTTTTACATCACTGTATATTTCGTAAGGAATACCTGCCTTTTCGAACACTTCCACCACCTTGTCGGCTACGTGAAAACGAATCAGGTCCTTGTCAGTCACAAAAAAAGCTTTCTTGAAACCTCTGCGGCCTGCTTCTGTAGCGATAGCTTCACGACATCCGGCACCAAAGTAAGAGGTCTCGTTCAAAATCATTCTGTACATAATTTCATGGTTTTAAAAGGTTAGATTTAATTATTTATTTCGGAAGATGGAACACGTCCGTCAGTTCCTGCATTTGTTCTTTCGTCATACCATCCGGCTCAAATCCCATGCAACGGGCATTGATGTAAATCTGGGCAGCCTTGGTCAGCACGTCAATCTGGTCGAACGCATCCATTACATCGGTACCTACGGCAAACACACCATGTTTTTCCCACATTACCACATCGTAATCATCCAGTTCCTTCAGTGTCGCATCTGCCAATTCTACTGAGCTCGGCATCTTATAAGGCACGATACCCAGTCCACGCGGGCAGAATGCCTTTGTTTCCGGAATCATACTCCACAACAGATAAGTCAGCACATCCTTTTCCAGGAACTTCGGAGTATGGCTCATTGCCACCAGTTCGATGGGGTGTGTATGTACAGTAGCCTTTTTCTGGCCACCTTCTGCAATCAGCGTATTATGTACAGTCAGGTGAGAAGCCACTTCCGAAGTCGGCATCACCGGTTGGTCAGCAATAATGACATAGCTGGCACAATCGTCGCAGATACGAATCACTGAACCGTTTTCCATCGGCCAGCGAGCCAGGTCGCGCATACGTTTCTGTGTACCCTTACAGAAGAAGTAACAGCCTTTCAGATGCGGTAATACTGCTCCAATCTGTTTCGGTTCACTGATGGCCGGCATCTGACGGATTTCATCGTCCACAAACTCTGTTACATTGATCGTGATATTTCCACCGTTGCGTTCAGCCCATCCTTTTTGCCACAAATATCCGGCCACTTCGGCCACTTTATTGATTTCACGGGCCAAACCCAGACGTCCTTCAAGAATTGATTTCATTATATTATGTATTTAAATTTGATTTTTTATTTCAACAACTGCGGAAGGAAAGAAGATACAATCAGAACAATCAGTCCCAATACCAGTACCCAGATGGTCTTTGCAGAACATCCTTTCCATTCCTTCAAAATAATTCCCCACACATTCGAGAATGTCACGTTCAGCGACATCAGAATACACCAAGAGAACGTAAGCAGCACCGGTGAAGCTACCAGGAAACCTTTTCCCAGACTCAAGCCAAAGAACTGGCTATACCATAACACACCGGCCAACGCACAGAACAGAATGTTGTTCACATACAGCGAGGTCTTTCCATAGTCACCCCATGTCTTGTTCTTTGCATTCTGATAAAAACAGTACACCATGTTGGTAAGGAAACCTCCGGCAGTTACCATAAGAGTAGCCGGCAAAGTTTTATACACTTCTGCACTTTCCGGGAAACACAAACTCTGTCCGAATCCTAATCCGATACTGAAACAGGCGCTCATGAAACCCGCCAATAAAGCTACGAAAATTCCTTTAGTAAAATTGAAATCTTTCACAGCTTCTTTCTTTTCTTCCTCACTTAAAGTGGCCGACTTCATATTTCCTGCATAACCGATGATACCGATACCCAGCAAAGTCACAATCACTCCTACAATAACCGGCATGGTCAGTTCCTCTATATGTCCCGTAAAAACAGGAGTCAGGATAGTACCTAATCCGGCACAGGTACCCAGTGAGATAGACTGTCCCAAAGCTACCCCCAAGTAACGCATACTCAAACCAAATGTCAAGCCACCTACTCCCCAAAGCACACCGAAGAACATCGCCCAAAGCGTATCGGCTGGATGAGCTGCATAAATCTCAAAAAGGCTGTGTCCGTCCGGAACAGCCAGCAACGCGCCCAAGAAAGGAAAAACAAGCCAGGCAAAAACTCCCTGCACAATCCAGTAAGATTCCCAGCTCCAGTTCTTTATTTTATTGATGGGTACATAGCAGCTCGACTGGCAGAATGCTCCCACTGCAATAATCAACAATCCGATAATGATTTCCATAGCCTATAAATTAAGCCAGCCGGACGACGGACAAGACAAGCTTTTCCCGCCATCCGGCTGTAAGATTAATTTCTCTTAGAAGTTACTTCCGCTTCGTATTTTTCTACTTCAGCAATGTATTCTTCGCCTACAGGTACATTATTCTTCAAGCAGAACATATCCCATACAGCTCCCCAAGGCAATGACTTGCATTCTTCGAGCAATGCCAGACGCTGGAAGCCACGGTCAGTTTCTTCATAGTCACGCAGCGTATTCAGCGGTTCAAGCAATGCCTGCAACAGGCACTTCTGTGTAGCACGCATACCGATTACATACGCACCGATACGGTTGATAGAAGCATCGAAGTAATCCAAACCGATGTGTACACGGTTCAACGCATTGCAACGTACGATTTCCTTGCACAAATCGAGTGTATCGTCGTTCATGATAGTTACATGGTCTGAGTCCCAACGAACCGGACGGCTTACGTGCAACATCAGTTCCGGTACATAAAGTAACAGAGAAGAAACCTTATCAGCCACACTTTCTGTCGGATGGAAGTGACCGGTATCGAGTGTAATCAGTTTCTGGTTCTGTACACCATAACCAATATAGAAGTCGTTAGAACCCACTGTATAGCTTTCCAGACCAATACCGAATACTTTTGATTCGATGCAGTCCTTCATGTGATCGTACTTCTGTGCAAAAATCTGGTCCAAAGAATCTTTCAGCAATGCACGGTACTTCATACGATTTACGGTAATATCCTTGCTACCATCGTGTACCCACAAGTTCATGATACAAGGATCTCCCTAACGCTTACCCATTTCTTCAGCAATGGCACGGCAGCGTTTGGTATGTTCAATCCAGAAATCACGGATAGCCTTGTCAGGATTTGACAAAGACAAGTTTCCAGACTTCGGGTGAGAGAAAGAAGTAGAGTTGAAATCCAGCTTCATGTCATTCTCTTTTGACCACTGCATCCAGCCTTCAAAATGTTTTACTTCCACCTGGTCACGGTCAACAAACTGTCCGCCGAATTCACCATATATTTCGTGCAAGTTCAAGCGATGTTTTCCCGGTACGTAAGAAGCAGCCTTCAGGATATCTGCACGCAATTCTTCAATGTTACGAGCCTTTCCCGGATAATTTCCGGTAGCCTGAATACCTCCGGTCAGTGAACCCTGTGATTCGAATCCGGTCACATCATCTGCCTGCCAGCAGTGCATAGACATAGGTACAGACTGTAAAGTTTCCATTACGGCATCCGTATCGATACCCAATTTGGCATAGCGTTCTTTCGCTATTTCATACGCATTGATAATCTGTTGTTCTTTCATGGCAAATTATTTTTTAATGATTGATATATATTTCTGATAAGCTTCATTCCACACTTCCGCATCTGCCGGTGAGAAATAATCCGGTTCCACATTGACGGAAATCACGTTACGCATTTCCTGCAACGTACTTACTACTCCGGCAGCTTTAGCCTGAAGCATGATATTTCCAATTGAAGATGCCTCACTTGGTCCGGCCACAACCGGCAATCCGATAGCATTTGAAGTAAACTGATTCAGCAGTTTGTTACGTGAACCTCCTCCAATGATATGCAGCTTTTCAATCGGATTTACGGAAAGTTCACGGAATACATCGAGTACCTCACGGTATTTCAGTGCCAGACTCTCAAAGATGACACGGATAAACTCACCATGTGTCTGCGGTGCATTCTGTCCCGTACGTGCACAATACTCACAAATGGCTTTAGGCATATCCTGTGGATTGGTAAATCCCGGGTCATCCGGATTGATGAAGCAAGCAAACGGGCGAGCAGCCTGAGCCAGTTCCACCATCTGCGGATAAGTATAATCCGTTCCTTCCTTATGCCATTTCTTCAGACATTGTTCTACAATCCACATACCTGTGATATTCTTCAGCAAGCGAATGGTACCGTCTACTCCTCCTTCGTTCGTAATATTATAGTGAGTTGTCTTTTCATTCACAACCGGACCATCTGTTTCAATTCCCATCAATGACCATGTACCTGAACTCAGGTAAGCAAAGTTCTTGTTGGCAGCCGGTACAGCCGCTACGGCAGAAGCTGTATCGTGTCCGGCTACGGCAATTACCGGAACAGATTCTATCTGAAGTTCTTCACACAAATCCTCGGTCAGCATACCGACTTTAGCTCCCGGTTCTACCATATCCGCAAACAAGAATTTGCTGACACCCAGCACTTCCAGTAATTTTTCATCTAATTTGCGTGTTTCCGGATTCAGCAACTGAGAAGTCGATGCAATGGTATATTCTGTCACCATCTTTCCAGTGAGCAAATAAGAAAGCGCATCCGGCATAAAGAGCAGACGACTGGCGTGTGTCAACCCGAAATCCTTCCGTTGTTTTAAGGTGTACAACTGGAAAATACTGTTGAAATCCATGTGCTGGATTCCCGTCTTTCCATACAACTCATCTGCCGGCATCACCTTTTCAAAGAACTCTTCCTTCTTCCCGATAGTCTGCGGGTCACGATACGCATACGGAAGGCCTATCAGTGCCCCTTCCTCATTCACAAAAGCAAAATCCACTCCCCATGTATCAATACCGATAGAAGTGACAGGTACTTTTTTCTGTGCCACGGCAGTCAGACCTTTCTTTAAATTCTCATACAAGGAAAAAATATTCCAGTAAAAATGTCCGTTGAGTTGCAGCATCTGGTTCGGGAAGCGGGTAACTTCTTCCAGTGTCAATTTATCACCGGTCAGCGTCCCCAATATGGTTCTTCCGCTAGTTGCTCCTAAATCAAATGCAATAAAATATTTGGAATCCATGCTAAAAGTTTATTTGGTTAACTACTGTGGCAAAAGTAGAAAGAAAAAATTCCCTTCTTGCGGAAGAAATGACTTTAAAATATAAGTTTTTGATTTTTCCTGCTAACGAAAATTCAGGAGTTTATCAGGGATTTTTTATCTTTGCGAAGAAAGGGACAAAAAATGGAAAAGAACAGCGTAAACTATAAATATCTGGTACGAAGTCCGCGCGATATAGACTGGGGAATTACCGTGGATACCGTAGGTTCGGAACCCATTCCACCCAACTATCCGGTGTACCCACCTCGTACCGGACATCCGGATGCCTTTTATTTCACTCCCTCACGCGGCCGTGTGCTGGACAGCTACCAGCTATTATACATCACTCACGGAAAAGGCTATTTCTATACCTCTCCCGACACATTTATCGAAATCAAGGAAGGAGACATCTTGATTCTCCAGCCTCACGTATGGCACAGCTATTTCCCCGATAAAAAAACCGGCTGGCAGGAATACTGGATCGGATTTCAGGGAATCAACATGGACAGCCGTTTCCAAAACAACTTTTTTGCAAAAGACCAGATTGTTTATCACATCGGTGTGCAGGACAGTATCGTAAAACTTTACGAACAAGCCATCCAGGTGGCCATGGAAGAAAAAGCGGCCTGTCAACAATATCTGGCTGGCATTGCTAATCTTATCTTAGGCATGACCATGTACTACTCGCAGAACTACGAGTTCGACAACAAAGCCACCGAGCAGATTAGCAAAGCCAAGGTATTCATCCGCGAGAACCTGCTAAAAGGTATAGGCCCGGAAGAAGTCGCCGACTCCCTGCACATGAGCTATTCCTGGTTCCGCAAACTGTTCAAAGAGTATACCGGACTTTCTCCGGCGCACTACATTCAGGAACTGAAAATCCAGCAGGCCAAAGACTTGCTGGCCACCACTCAGCGAAGCACCAAAGAAATAGCCTATTACCTGACCTTTGACGATATACCTTACTTTACCAAAGTTTTCAAGAAATATACAGGATACACCCCGCAATCCTATCGAAAAAAATTCGGAAGAGAATAAAAATACAACCTCCTTCTGCGCTGAAGAATCACTCACAGCAAGCAGAAGGAGGTTGCTTTGTTTTATGCCGATGTATAGCCGAGAATTATTTCACTACAAAATGGTAAGTTCCCGACAACAATTCCGCCTTACACATTCCACCCTGATACGTCACTTCTTTTATACCCTCTTTTCCAGCTTGTAACGCGCGACCATTTTCAGTTACGCTATCCATTGAAGCAGCAGTCAAATAAAGTGTCGCACTGGTATTCGCCGGAACCGTGAATGAATACCTCACTTCTCCATCCTTCACTTCCCATGCGCTTTCTATACGTCCGTACAGCGAATCATAATATCCTCTGGCAAAAGTCATCTTTCCTGTAGGGTCTACCTTCGGACAAAGCACAAAATGCTTGAATCCCGGATGATGCTCATCCCGCATAATTCCCAGCGAGTAGGCATACATCCAAGCCCCGACGGCTCCAAAGGAATAATGGTTAAACGAGTTCATCCGGTTGTTCTCTCCAAATCCGTCGACATGCGTATACGAGTTCAGGCGTTCCCAAATGGTAGTAGCTCCCTGCTCCACAGAATACAACCACGAAGGATAAGTAGTCTGTTGCAACAAGTTATAGGCTACCTCATCATATCCATTATCCGAAAGTGCCTTGCTAATCCATGCCGTACCGATAAATCCCGTCATCAGCGAATAAGCCGGATAAGTCTTTCCATCGTCCGCCACATTCTCCCGCTGCACCGTATGCGCCAGATTAGCTGCAAACCGCTCTTTCCATTCCGGATTCACAATGCCGAAAGACAAAGGAAGCACATACGAGGTCTGTATATCCACCAGTTTTCCCTTTTCCGGACCGTTTGTTCCCGAAGAAATCGTTTTCGCCGTCTGCGGGTCGATATATGTACGGTTAAAAAACGACTTACGTTCGTCATACAACTTCTCAAACTTTTCTGCATCCTCCTTTTTACCTAAAATCTGAGCCACCTTTTTCATGATGTCCAGGTCATAGAGAAAGTACGCTTCCCACATCAGTGTCTTGTCATTCTTGTTATCCTCCGGTCCCAGCCAGTCACCCAAGTTTCCCCAGACCTTCTCCTGTTCCAGTACGCCCGTCTCCGGATTGATATTCTTGGTCCGCACATAATCCACATAACGGCACATCGCCTCATAGTGCTCTGCCAGCAAGCTCTTGTCACCATATTGCTGATACACTTCCCACGGCACTGTAATACCTGCACTTCCCCACAGTAGACCACCAAATCCGCCACCTAGAGGAGCCACATCCGGGAAACGGCCATCCTCACGCTGTACGTCCCTCATGGCACACAAATAACGACGCAAGAACTGCGGCACATCTACCAGGTAAGTAGCCGTGCGGGAGAAGACCGATATATCACCCGCCCATCCCAAACGCTCGTTACGTTGCGGACAGTCGGTTGGGATAGAGAAGAAATTGGCATAAGTAGACCACACAATATTGTGCCACAACTGGTTAACCTTCTCATTAGACGTTTCATACTTAGATGCCAGTCCGTCAATCGAACTCAACACCACTCCTTTCACATCCTCCAGCGGCAAAGCCTTGTCTATGCCCGTAATCTCAATAAATCGGTATCCATGATAGGTAAATCTCGGCGCAATCATTTCATTTCCTCCTTTCGTGATGTATTTATCCTGCGCCATAGCTGCACGAATATTTTCCAGCATAATCATTCCCTCATTTCCGGCATAACGCGGCAAGTCGGGATATTTCACCTCGGCATAACGCAGATTGATTTCCTGTCCTGCCTTCATTCCCTTGAGGGTGATTTCAGGCACTCCCACCATATTCTGCCCCATATCGTACACAAAGATGCCCGGACGAACCTCTTCTACCGATTGTGCCGTCAGCTTCTGAATGGCCTTTACCGTCTGACCGTATTGAGCCACCAAGTGGAAATTAGAATAATCATCGACTTTTGGCATTGTTCCTCCACCTAACCGACTGACATGACCTCCGAGCGAGACTTCTACTGCTTTCGTCCAGGCCGAATCATCATATCCCGCTTTCGTCCATCCTTCAATCGCTTTTTCTCTCAAGGCATCATATACCTCGCCCTGAAAGAAACTACCATACACCACAGGCCCCTGATTAAAATACTTCCACGTATCTGGAGAAGTTACGATTGTCTGTACCTGACCATCTTCATAAGTCACAACCAACTGTGCCAGCAACGACTGACGGTCACCAAAGAAATTCCAGTTTTCTCCGGCATAAGTTGCTCCTCCGCTCCACCATCCTTCGGCCAAAATTGCTCCAACGGCATTCTTCCCTTTCGCAATCAGTTTTGTCACATCGTACACCTGATACAGATGCGTTTTATTATACTGTGTCACACCCGGATTAAAATAGTCCTCTCCCACACGCTGTCCGTTGAGATATATTTCATAAATACCCCGGGAAGTCACATACAAACGCGCCTTACGAACCTTATGGGAGGAAGTCACAAACTCCGTACGCAGCATCGGCATAGCGTTACGGCTGGGATTCTGTACATAGCACTTCTTTGCGCCATTCAACAGTTTAGCATCCAAGGTGACAGAAGCTAACTTGTTCTCCGGACTCCGGAAATTGCGAATATCCGTTCTGACTCCTGAAAAATCAGTTGCGTGCTCCAACACATACCCCACATCACCGACTACCGGAAACGCCACGAAATCACCTCCCTGTCCCAAAGGATTCAGATTCACTTCCCCAATCTGCACCTCTCCTTTTTTCAGTGTAGTGAAACCCAGATTGGAATACAAAGAGAACGTATGCGACTGATATTGATTCTCCGCATTCAGCACATCAGCGGGCAACATAAAAGATTTCAAAGGAACAGAAAGTTTGTCATCCGGCCGATAACCGGCACGATAAATATGTACCCAGGCATTTCGTCCGTCTTTCAAAGGAGACAAATCGAATTCTATTTTTATGTATGACTCATCCTTTCCGCTGGCAATGTGATAAATGTTCTTATTCGCATCCATCAGACGTTCATCGTTGGCACCATACACAAATGCTATCTTACGCGACGCAGCCTGCTTTTTCATCTGAAATGAACAATCCAGTCTGAATACTGGCAAATAATGTGAATAAAGCACCATATCCTCGTCACTGCCTCCAATCCAACGTGCTCCGTTCCAGCCCTCTTTATCATCAGACGTCATCAGGCTTGTCTCAAACCAAGAATCTTTTTCCGCAATTTCTCCCTTATTGTTCCAGATTTTTACTTTCCAGGTATAACGGGTAGCCGGCTTCAACGCCTCTCCCTGATAAGTCACATGCTGGGACACATCTGTTGTCACTTTTCCGGAATTCCAGACTACCTTTCCAGCCTCATCCTTTACCTCTAATTGATAAGCTGTCTGATATATGCCTCTTTCGTGTGGGTTACTTACAAGTTGCCAGCCGAATCTGGGGACTGACGTATCTAACCCTAAAGGATTCTCAGCTAACCCCACTTTCATTTCAGCTATTGACATGTATTCCTTCCTATAAGTGCTGCTCGATAAAATTATTCCTAACAAAATTATTATCAAAAAAGATTTTCTACCCATACCTCATTATAATTAAATTTCTCTCGAAATTACAAAAAGAGATTTATCATACAAAAAGAGATTATCTCAAATAGAATTACAAAAAAATTAAAAATAAAAAACCTCCTACTTTTAGACATATCATTAAGGTAAATGAAAGCTAAAGCAGGAGATTTTTATATTATAATTTACAGACTTTAAGTAAGTCTATCCATTGATTCTCCTTTAGAGCACCAACTAAATAGCTTTACAACTACTGACCTAATTTCGCTTTTCGCAACAAAGTCTGCATTTCAAATAACTTTTCAGGATATTGAGCCGCTACATTTTCTTGTTCGTTAACTTTCTTCATTTCATACAATTGTGGAATACTGTCATTACCTGTTTCTATTCTCGGTCCCCAAGTAATCATGCGTGGCCCATCATTTGGTTCTATATATTTCCAATCTTTAGTTCGGATAGACAATACATGATTAGCCGCAAACTCTACAACCCAGGAACGATCTGTATTATCCGTACCCAATAGATTACCTAACCGGTTCCAACTATCAGGAGCACTCCCTTTAGGTAAATGTGCATGAATCAACTCTCCTAATGAAGCCATCCAGTCAATCTGCGACATCAACACATTTGATACGCCCTTTTTTTGTATCATTTTTGGCCAGCGCACAATGGCAGGAACAGTTGTTCCACCTTCAAAAGCACTATACTTATAACCTCTTAACGGTCCGGAAGGCGTATGCCCATTCAATAGCTCTTCAGCTCGATCATCATAACCATCATCCACAACCGGCCCATTGTCACTAGACAAAATAACAAGCGTATTTTCTGTTAAACCCAATCTATCTAACGTTTTCATAATTTGGCCTACACTCCAGTCAAATTGCAGAATAGCATCTCCACGCAACCCCATCGGACTTTTTCCTCGAAAACGTTCGTGGGGGAAACGGGGTACATGCACGTCATTTGTTGCAAAATAAAGAAAAAACGGTTCATTTTGATGCTGGCTGATAAAATCAATAGCATGCGAAGTAATAGAATCAGCAATATTCTCATCTTTCCACAATGCCTTTCCACCTCCTTTCATGTATCCAATACGGCTAATACCGTTCACAATTGACATGTCATGCCCATGGCTTGGCTTCAGGTTATACAATAGCTCAGGATTGTCTTTTCCTGTAGGTTCTCCTGGAAAATTTTGCTTATAACTCACCTCGATAGGAGCTGTCGGATCATATCCCGCCACTTGTCCATTCTCTATAAATACGCAAGGAACACGGTCAGCTGTAGCAGCCATAATATAATGATAGTCAAATCCCAAATCAGCCAAAGAAACAGGTAAAGGAGCATTCCAATCCTGCTCACCAGTCTTATCACCTAAGCCTAAATGCCACTTGCCAACGGCTCCAGTCACATAACCAGAATGCTTAAACATATCAGCCATAGTATATTGTTCAGGACGAATAATCATTCCTGCATTTCCAGCTGCAACATCTGTACCTTTTTTCCTCCAAGCATATTCACCCGTCAATAATGAATAACGTGAAGGAGTACTGGTAGCAGCCACAGCATGCATATTCGTAAAACGTAACCCTTCATCAGCCAGCTTGTTCACATTTGGCGTCTCTATATTTTTCGCGCCATAACATTGCAGATCACCATACCCCAAATCATCTGCATAAATGATAATGACATTGGGCAATAGGCGTTCAGTTACCTCATTCTTATTGCTATCTTCCACAGAAGCTCCACTAACCCAATTACAAACAAACGGAGAGAGTAGAGAGAATGTTAAATACTGTATTTTCATATCATTAATTATTATCAGTACTAATCACGTAAATTGGGATTTATATTCTGCTCTGACAAAGGAATAGGCCATTTATAATCTTGCGGATTGCGAAAATCACGACGTCCAACATACCAACGACAATTCCCTGTAGGATCTATTTCCTTAGTAGAGGAAGCATAAGTAGTAGAAGAAGGGTAAGGTGCTCCCCAAACTTCTCCAACTAAAACCTTGTCTGCAATTTCCCAACGCAATAAATCCCAATAACGTATTCCCTCATAGGCCAATTCTATTCTTCGTTCGTTACGGAGTCTTTCCCGTAAAATAGACGGATCTGTTTCTGTAATAGGAGGCATCTCTACCCCGGCACGACCACGCACTTTGTTGATTGTAGCATCTAATATAGGCTTATCAATAACCTCTCCCCCTTCAATCAAACATTCCAGATAACCCAACAACACTTCCGCATAACGAATTATAGGTGTCACTGCGCTATAGCTTTGAATATCATTAATCGGATTCTCATCAAAATACTTCCGCCACATGAAACCTGTTTTTGATGCTTCTGACGAATAATCAAGTCGCTCTTTAGCAGAAGCTTCATAATCTGGACTCATGCGATACGTTGTACCCATAAAATCCGCACCATTATAAAACAAAGTATAGTCCAAACGAGGGTCACGGTTCTCTCCTAAATTATTTGGATTATAACGTGGGTCATCATAACTGAACGGAGTACCATCAACAAATTCATAAGATTCAAACAAGCCGGCAGAAGGATTGGAAAGACTCCATCCTCCATCTTTAGCTGGAAGCACTTGCTGAGGCATACCACAGCCAAAATAATTCTCCAAATAAGCAATATAGAAAATATTCTCTTTATTGCCAACCCCGGTACCTGGCCAGAATAATTCCGGATAACTCGTGTGGATATCATTGTCTCCATAATCTATGATTTCCTTATAAGCGGCAGCTCCACTCGCCCAATCTTTTTGAAGCATACATGTGCGACCTAGAAAAGCCAAAGCAGCCTGTTTGCAGGCACGGCCCGTTTCACTTGAAGCAAGATCCTTAAAGCGTGGCAAATCTGCAGCAGCTTCTTTAAATTCAGTAGCACACCATGCCAATATTTCAGATTGTGTACTTCTTTTTACCGTATTGGCCTCCTCACCACTCAACACAGTGGTTACTAACGGTACATCCTTAAAATAACTTGCCAGATAATGATATTGAGTCGCACGCAAAAAACGAGCTTCAGCTATCATCCTTTTATTCTGGTCTGATTCTGGCATTTTTTGCATTCCTTCCAGAAAACGATTGCATTTACCAATGCGTGAATAAGCCGACGACCAATAATTCGCGATAAAAGAATTCGTGTTCAGCAACTGCCCACTAGATATCTTGTAAAAGTCATTATTTTCTCCCCTGCGATCAAACGCATTGTCTGTCAAATGTTCCATAAACAGCAACCCATGATAAGACCAGAAATCAGACACGCTATATTCCAAGCCATTAGTTATCTTTCCACGATAAAGAGCAGTCAAGGCAAGTTCTGCATTTTTTTCATCATTCCAAAAATTTTCTTCCGATAGGTCGGTCAGAGGCAATCTTTCCAAGTCACATGACGAGAAAGACAATGAAGCAAGCAAGGTAGCAAGCATCAAATATTTAGAACATTTCATAAGGCTTTAGAATTTTAATGTTAAACCAAAGGTGTAAGTAGACATAGTTGGATAATATTGTCCATCATTACTTGTATTCTCAGGATCCCAACCTTCACGATAGCTTTTAAATGTCAGTGGATTATCCAAACTTACATAAAAACGCATACCACTGGAACCAAACTTCCGAGTCACAGATTCAGGCAATGTATAGCCAAACTGGATATTACGGACTTTGACATAAGAAGCATTCAACACCCAATAATCCGAAGTTAAAGTATTATTGCTTCCCGCATTTGACATAACTTCCAAACGCGGATATTCAGGATAACGATTGTCTTGCTGTACATTCCAGCAATTTTCCATCTGCCAACGCTGTATATTGCCTTCCTGATAAAAAGCATATCCGGCATATACAGAAAGCGTACCTTTTACACCAGCAACTCCCTGTATTAACATACTAAAATCAAATCCTTTATATTCAGCACCCAAATTCAGGCCAAAAGTATATTTCGGAATACGTGATCCTAAGTATGTTCTGTCATCAGGCGTTACTTTTCCATCACCTGTAATGTCTACATAACGGATATCTCCAGCCTGTGAACCTTTGGCTATTTCAGTCTGATCATACCAATCGTTCACTTCTGCGTCCGTAAGAAACACACCATCTGTCTTATACCCATAAAACATCTCCATCGGATAGCCAATAAACAAATCGCTTCCATTACCTATCATACCATTATTTTGGGTTACATTTCCCATTCCCAATGTTAGAACTTTGTTTTTAATGATAGAAAAATTACCATTAACATGATAATGGAAATCACCGATTGTATTTTGATGTCCTATCTCAAACTCCCATCCCTTGTTTTCCAATTCACCGGTATTAACCTCTGAGATGGCCAAACCAAAAATAGAAGAATAACTAGCCGCAGGCTTGTAAAGCACGTCCGTTGTCTTTCGATGAAAATAAGTAGCATTCAAGGTCAGTTTATTATCAAAGAAACCCGTCTCGATACCAAAATCAGCCGTACGCGTCCGTTCCCATTTCAACGTCGGATCTACATAAGTCGTAACAGCTGCACCTTGGGTATATACGCCTCCAAACACATAATTCTGTGCCTCCCCCAAAGTATATACAGACTGGTAAGGATAATTACCGATATTATTATTTCCCAATATACCATAAGAAGCCTTTAGTTTCAAATTATTGAACCAGTCGGACACATTTCTCTCTTTCCAGAATTTTTCTTCAGACACACGCCATCCGGCAGCTACAGAAGGGAAAAAACCGAATTTTGTATTTGACGGGAACCTTGAAGAGCCGTCATATCTCATAGTCGTCTCAAAAAGATACCGCTGATCATAATTATAAGTCAAACGACCAAAAACAGACTGTATTGCCCAGTCATATCCACCTCCATCATTAGTTTGACCGTCAGCTCCACCTGCTCCCAGATACGGCACATCATCTGATGGAAAGTTATTACGGCTTCCACTTAATGTTCGTTGTCCTTCGTCTTCCCAAGTATAACCTAATAGTACCGACAAATTATGTCTCTTTGCAATAATAGTATTATAATCGGCTACGGCCTGAAATGTCTTATATACAGTACGCTCCATGGAATTGGTTAAAGATGAAGGACCTGTACTCTGCCCTCCGGCCAGCGGCATATCTGCCCGATAATTACGGATAGTGCTTAATGCATAGTTATATCCACCAATAGCTCTCAATGTAAGTCCTTTTATAGGTTTCCAAGTAAGCTCTATATTACCATTGAATTTATCAAAATCCTCACGGTAAAAAGAAGCACAATTCACCCACGCCACTGGGGTACCCTGTAATTTGGGTCCCGGACCGATTTCACCAGTTGATAAATAACTAGGTGTCAGTCCCGGATAACGGACAGCATTTGCTATAATACCTTTGAATCCCTCATTATCAAGTACTCCAGGAGTAGAAGGTTCATGCCTATCAGATGTCATTCCGCTAACTCTCACACTAAGTGACACATTTTTAGCAATTTCCGCATTCAGGTTTACTCTTGCATTGTAACGGTTATAATAATTATTATCCAGTAAACCATTCTGACGAAGATATCCAAGTGAAGCCATATACTGAAGTTTTCCAGAACCTCCATTCACACTTAATTCATGCTTAGTCTGCAAGGCATGTCCACCAAGCAATTCATCCAAATACATTTCATCAGCATAATTGTCCGGATCGGAACCATCACGATATTTCCGAATCATCTCTGGAGTGTAAGTTTCTGTTCCCATTGCCATATTATAGTACTCAGCATACTCATACGAATGGGCAAAATCAGGTAATTCCGTAGCCTGACTCATACCTATAGAACCATTGTAGGTAATATGTGTTTTGCCTGCCTTTCCTTCCTTTGTAGTTACGAGGATTACTCCATTTGCCGCACGGGAACCATAAATAGCAGCCGAAGCCGCATCCTTCAGCACTGAAATATTTTCTATTTCCGATGGAGTCAAATCACTAAGAGAACCAGGCATCCCATCAATCAGCACCAACGGATCAGGAGTAGCTCCGAAAGAGCCTACTCCACGTACACGAATTGTACCGGCATCTTGTCCCGGATTTCCACTTGTCTGTGTGATAGTTACTCCAGATAACTGGCCAGTCAACATATTGGAAACATCCGGAACCGCACGTGATTCTAAAGTTTCACTGTCTAATGTTGCAATAGAGCCTATCACATTCACCTTTTTCTGTGCTCCATAACCAATGACTACGACTTCATCCAACGTTTCAGAATCTTCTCTTAAACTAATAGCTATTTGTTTCCCTGAAAGCACTTGTACACTTTGGTTCTTGTACCCTACATACGAAATGTCTAGCATAGCTCCTTCGGGCACTTCCAACATAAAATTACCGTCAATGTCCGTAATCGTACCATTAGAAGTTCCTCGTTCCATGACTGTTGCACCAATAATCGGTTCGCCATTCACATCCCGAACAGATCCTTTTGTCTGCAACTTTTTGGACGAAACCACCCCATTCTCGGACTTTTTTATAATAATATTCTTATCTTTAATCTCATAAGTAATTCCTATTTGGCCAGCCAAGATTTGCCGAACCACATCATCTATATTCCCGTCTTGCACGGAAATGGAAATGTGTTTCTGCGTATCCACATCAACTGATGAAAACACAAACGAATACCCTGACGACTTCTTCAACTGTTCCATCGCCTCCTTTACCGTTACATTACCGGTTTTCAGTGTAATATTCTGAGAAAAGACCGATAAGTTCAGGCAAAGCGCTGCTGAGGCTACTAACATAGCCTTATTGAAATATCTCATAATTCTGTTGATTTTTAATTAAATAACTAAAATAAGAATTGTAAGAATCGAAGAATACCTATCTTTGCGGCATCTTTGATTCAAGTTTTTGCCCTATGCAGAAGACTTGCAAACCAGCAAGGAGGATGTGCCCGCATCTTCCTTGTTTTTTATGTCTTCGCCTTATGGACCCTGTCAGCCGGAAGATTCTATGTTCATGGTGTTTCTCTTTTTAAGGTTTGACAAATTAGTTAATAAAGGATGTATTTTTCATTTTCGTATCGATACTTCATACGATTGGTTGAAGCAATAGTTTCCAGTACTTCTTCTATAGTATTACCCATCACCTTGAAGCTACCGTAGAAACGACGGTTCTTCAGGCTGTCGGCTATCTCAATTCGTACATCGTAGCTACGCATCAGTTTCTTGGCAATGTCTTCCAATAATTCCTCGTCGAAGAACAGCTCATCGTTTGTCCATAACATGGAATTCTCTGCACGGGCTCTCGATTTCACCATTTCGCCCGTACGCTTGTTCAGCACCATTTTCTCATTAGGAGAAAGATATAAGTCTGACATGGATTTCAAACTATTATGCAAAGCAACCTTTCCCTCCAATAGACTCACCGTCACTTCTTCATCATCCGAGTAGTTCTTGAAATTGAACTTGGTACCCAATACACGCAAGTCTACTTCATGCGTATGAATCTCAAAAGGAAGGTCTTGATTATGAACCACCTCAAAATAGCCTTCTCCTTCCAGACTGAGCTGACGGTTATCCATACCAAATCCCTGCGAATAGGTGATTTTGGAACCAGCATTCAGCCACACTAACGTACCATCCGGCAAATACAGCTTGGTACGTGCTCCCAGCGGAGCCTCTACCACCATATCCGAGAACGTCTGGCGAAGTGTTTCCTGTCCTTTCCAGTAACCGGCCAGCGGAAGCAGCACAATCAATATCACGGCTGCCACCCGGTAGAAGGTCTTCCATGAGAAACGGTACACCTTCGGCTCTTTCTTTCCGATTCGTTTCTGGAAACGGGCAAAAGCTTCTTCCTTATCGAACACCTTATCTTTTGCAGTCACTCCCGATGAAAACCAGACTTCTATCTGATTACGGACGTACATCCGGTTCTCGTCCGACTGCTGGCTCCAGTTTTTCAATTCCTGAAAAGCATCTGCTGTCAGACTACCGGAAAGGTATTCCGCAATCAACTCATCAATCCGTTCATTTTTCATTTCTTCGTGCTGCATAATTTGTGTGTTTATAAGTAAGACAAAAAAGAGAAAAAAGAGGGTAGTCAAAAAAGAAGATTTTTTTCAATTTCCCAGAAAAATATACCACACAAGAAGCTTCAGATAGCCCGACATACGCTTCTGCAGAAAAGCTAATGCATTCTTTATGTGATACTTAACTGTATTGACAGAGATATTCAACTCGCGGGCTATTTCTTCGTATTTTTTTTGTTCAAAACGACTTTTTTTGAAAACCACACGACATTCTTCCGGCAGGGCCTCAATACTGCGTTCGAGTTCTTCCTCCAGTTCCTGCTCCAACAGATAACCTAACGGATGGTCTTTCTCTATAAATAAGGTATCCAGAAATTCCGCATTCTCGGGAAGGGAAAAAGAAGAAAACTGCAATTCTTCACGGTGTGCAAGTGAATTCAGCTCATTCAAGCAACGGTTGCGGACCGATTTCATCAAATATGCTCTCAAAGAATAGATGATTTCCACCTCACTTCGATGTTCCCACAAATAAAAGATGGCATCATCCACTACTTCCTCCGACAAAGATGCGTCATGAAGAAACAAATCTGCGAAACGGCAGAGAGGAACATAGTGCCGGTCGTAGATGCGTCTGAAGGCAGATTCATTTCCACATCGCAGTTCTTCTATCAGTTGTTTTTCCGTCATAGCTCGATTCATACTCAGCAAATTTAGAGATTTTCTGCTTATATTCACGATTTTCCTTCATTATTTAATTTAGGAAATGAACACATCAATAAACAGAAGATATATTGGAATATTCTATGTCTCTCAGCCCGGAACCCTACGTTTCCCTATCCGAAAACATACGGTTCCGCCTTGAGAAACGTAGGTTTTCCGTACGCAAAACATAAAACATATACATTCATTCTCCAGTCTACACAATGAGACTTTCCTCTTTATCCCTCCCCCTTCACAACACCTGAATTTGGTATCTTCAGAGGAGATTTTCCTCAAAAAGGCAAATATTTATCGTTTTTCGATAAAATATTTCTGTTTTTCTTTTGCAGTTCAAAAATAATATCTACATTTGCATATCGAAAAACGATAAATATTTATCGAATACAAGCGCAAACAAACACTATTATTTACACACAAACACGTACAATTATGAAAAAGACATTCACAAAAAAGACACTGGTAGCAGGAATCGCTGCTGCATTGATGACATTGACAGCCACAAATGTAAACGCAAAAGAAACCTTCATTTACGGACAGAACCAGCAAAGCCTGATTGTTTCCACCTTGAATGAGGACGGCAAAACACTTACTCCCAAGTGGAAGTACGAATACCAGTACGACACGTTGGGAACCATGACCGAGAAAAAAGCTTACCGCTGGGATGCAGAACAAATGACCTGGACACCAGCTTATCTGCTGACCTGGAGAACTGAAGGGCCAACCCTTCAGAAGCTTTCTGAAAACAAATAAACTAACCATTTTAAAACGCACACATTATGGGACGCACTATCAAATTATTACTGTATTTCTTCGCTTACCAATTAGCTTTCATGGGAGTAGCCATCTGTGGATATATGTTGTATCAAGGCAGTTATGAGGTTCCACAGACACCCGACAGCCTGTATACAAACCTTATCATGCTGGCACAAATCCTCTCCACCGCGGCAGTAGGTATCCATCTGTTAATGGGGAAATATGTAGGACTGGACCAGAAGACTTGGGGGTATCGCAACTCACCTAAACTGTTAGCAACCTCAGTGGTATTCATTTTAGCGATGGGCTTATGGACCAACTATTTCAATGAGCTGGCCGACTTACCTAACAACATGCAGGAGGCGTTCGAAATGATAATGCGTAACCCACTGGGCATCATTGCCGTGGTCATCATGGCTCCTATCGTAGAGGAACTGCTGTTTCGTGGAGCCATTCAGGGACATTTACTTCGCAAATGGAAACATCCGGCAGGAGCCATCGTACTTTCGTCATTGATTTTCGGAGTAGTGCATGGCAACTGGGTGCAGGCTCCATTCGCCTTCGTGACCGGATTGGCACTGGGATGGATGTATTATCGCACAGGCAGTCTGTTGCCCGGCATCCTGATGCACTTCGTCAATAACAGCGCAGCCGTAGCTTCTTTCTTATTAGCAGACGATCCGAATGCTACCATGGTTTCTACTTACGGACAAACGGGAGCAGCGCTTATGGCGGCCGGAGGAATGGCTCTTACCATCATCTGTGTGCTGTTCATTCAAAAGAAACTGGTTCCGCAGCCGGCAATATGGCATCAGCCTGCTCAGGCAGAAACGATTGAAATAGAGAACAATACACTATCTTCACAAACACATTCACACAATGAAAACATTTAAAATCATTGGGTTAATAGCCCTATTAATCGTACTCTTTGAGTTCATAGGCGGCTTTAATGACGGCTGGAGCGATGTAGATAAACTAGCTCCCATCAGTATAGAGTCTGCAGATCCGGCTTTTGACAAGGTAACTGCAACCACCTTCGATGTATTGCCCGATTCAGCCATACAAGCAGCGAACTCGCAGACCGGCACAAATGTTCCCACCGGATTCATGCAATGCCATTCGTACATCGTACCCAGCGGACTGACAACTTTCACTTATATACTGCTTGGTCTCACAGGGCTGGTATCCTTCTATGGACTTTACAACCTCATCCGTCTGTTTATCTCTATCATCCGCAAAGAGGTCTTTACATCCATCAACATCCGACGGATACGATGGGGAGTTTATCCTCCTATTACCTATCACTTGGTTAAGTATTTACTTAACTGGAGTGAAACCCGTGATGCCATGGCACAACTTACAATTCCGGGATACACCATCCAGCCCGCATCTCCTTTTGAGTTCAGTTGGATAGGTATATTGTTGCTGATACTTCTCACGGAAGTATTTGTAGTAGCAGTAAAACTGAAACAAGAAAATGATTTGACCATTTAAAATCTTCATCTGCATTATGAAAAAGAGACTAAATATATTCTGTGTATGCATGATTGCTGCTTTCCTGTTGTCCGTTTCCGGAAATGTATACTTAATTATAGAAATGTTTATAAACGGAGTAGAAGTAGGCATGAAGGCTGCACAAGGAGAAATCACTGAGATACCTCAATATAAAATGGTACACGTCTTGCCTACTGACATGATGGAAACGACCGGAACAGTCACCAACTTGAAAGACGGCAGACAATTGGCTGTCAAACCGATTACGGCTCTTGTGGAATGCCCCTATTCCCATTCCAGCCATGGCTTTGAAGTGTTGCAAGGACTCATCGGCCTTATTGTCATCATCGGATTTGTCTATGCAACTGTCTACTTCGCCAAACTGATGATACACATTAACCGGAACATCGTGTTCGACTGGATTAACGTAAAACACCTGCGCCGCGTAGGATGGAGCCTGACAGGAATATGTGTGCTTTCTTTTGTTAGTATCTGGATTTCAAACCACCAACTTGCACAATGCATTGAACTGGCAGGAAGCAAATTGAATATATTAATTGCCTTCTCTGATTCCTCACTGATTTTAGGCTTTATCGCCCTCTTAGCTTCAGAAGTGTTTGCCATCGGCTTACGGTTGAAAGAAGAGAATGAATTAACCATTTAAACAATTGAATAATGAAAATCCAATCTAACAAACGCCTGATACAATACTGCGACTTTATTTCGGTATTAAGCCTTTTTGCAGCCATCGCCTATGGCCTTAGCCAGATATTACCTCTCTGTTATGAAATGGGGAAAGACGACAGCGACACTTTTATATGGAAAGCATTGGTGCAGGCCATCGAATGTTACGCTATTTTCTTTATCGGCCTACTGGCTTATTTCATGGCAAGTAATGTAAAAAAAGGAAAGGTCTTCTGCCGCATTAATCAGCGCATCTTATCAGCTATCGGTATCTCTACCATGCTTTCAGGAGTACTGATAAATGTCATCGTCAACCTTACTCCGATAGATGTATTTCATCAGAACAGTATCCTGCTGATTGTGATAGGAGCAGTTTTCGTTCTGGTTTCTTTTGTATTTGAAGTAGGAATCCGAATGCAGGAAGAACAGGATTTAACCATTTAATTTTGAATGGAAAGATGAAAACTATTAATACTAAATGGAAAGCTGCAACCGGTATCATTCTGACAATGATACTTACCTTGATGCTGCTGACCATCATTTACTGGCTGTTCATCGAGCAACAGATAGAGACACGTTCCCACCGCGTGTTAGTCATGATGGGAATGATTTACGGTGGGATGTACCTGCACCATGTATTGATAAAACGCTATACTTGCTGGTGGGATATAGTAACAAAAGAAAAAAGAAAAGAAAACTAAATATTTATGCCGATTATCGTAAATCTAGATGTGATGATGGCGAAACGAAAGATTTCGCTGGGAGAACTTGCTGAAAGGATTGACCTTACGCCGGTAAATCTCTCTATTTTGAAAACAGGAAAAGCCAAAGCCATACGCTTCTCCACCCTGGAAGCTATCTGCAAAGAACTGGACTGCCAGCCGGGAGACATACTGGAATACAGAGTGGAAGAATGACTCTAATATGCAACAAAAATGCAGCTGTCCGGAATGAAAAATCCCAGATAGCTGCATTTAAATTACCATTCAAATAATTTGCTTCTTGATAATAAGCAGGCTCCTATAACTCCAGCCTTAGCCTGTAACTTAGATAATACAACTGCTGAATCTTTGCTCACTAAATTTAAAGAATACTTGCGTATAGCAGTCTTTATAGGTTGCAGAATGTAATCCTCCGTCAAAGCCAAGGTTCCTCCGATTACAACTAATTCCGGATTAAACAAATTTATCAACCCAGCAAGATAGCGACCTAACTTACGGCCAATTTCCTCAACCAGCTCAATACACAAAATATCTTCTTTATTGGTCGCATCTACGATTTCTTCTAATGTAACAGACATTTCTCCTGTAAGAATCCTTTTTGAAAGAATAGAACTTTGTCCATTTTTTACTTTCTCGCAAAGAATCCGATGTAAGGCTGAGCCTGAAACTTCTGTCTCCAGACAGCCTTTTTTTCCGCAACGACAAATTATCTCGTTATCAAACACACTAAAATGACCAAATTCACCTGAAAAACCGGAACGGCCTGTATAGATTTTTCCATCAATAATAAAAGCAGAACCTAATCCCCAGCTAATATTGATAAAGACAATATCTTTTTCTCCTTTCACAGCACCCTTCAATAATTCTCCATAAGCCATTGCACGCGTATCATTATCAATACTAACAGGAATCCCTATCTTCTCATATAAGACTTCAGCTAAGGGACGTTCTTCAAAATTAAACATACTAAAGCTATAACCTGCTTCAGGATTCACCCGTCCTGAAATATTGACACCGACTTGCAAAATCTTATCTTTAACATTTACATGCTTATCCAGAAACTCACAAATATGACGAGTCAATTCATCCAATCCTTCCAAAGTATTCTCAAGTCGACATTCTATTCCCATTTGCAGGTCAATCATGTCACCCGTAAAATTCATCAAACCAATATTTAAACAAGAAGCCTTAATATCCACTCCTACCATATAAGCAGAATCAGGATTCAATCCATACAAATTAGGAGGTCTTCCTTCACTAGTCTCTTGTTTACCATAATTCACAATATAACCAGCATCTACCAATTCCATTAGAAATTTAGTTACAGTAGGAATACTTAAATCAATATCTTTTGCCAAATCCGGGATGGTAGAAGAATGATTATGCATCAAATAAGTAATAATTTTTTTTTGGGTGATTCCACCTTTCGTTCCACTTTCCATCTCTTTAATTAATTTATGTACCATAAAATTTTTCTCAAACTAATAAATAATTTTGGCTTGAATAACCACTTTAACAAAGCTTTAATAAAGGTTTACACCTACCTAAACAATATTTTGCTAAATTAAAAAAATCAATAGTATAAAACAACAAAAACAAAGTAATTAATTATATCCTAGCTATTGAGAAAAATCTCTCATTAATATAGCCCAAAACTTAAATATTATATTTATTTTTAGCATGTACAAAATCCTAGGACTTCACCCTTAATAAACATACTTATGAATAAAATCTTTTTAATCTTGGAAATACTGATATTCCAATGTACAATAAACATGGCACAAACTCCTATACAACTTCCAGATTACCCTATTACAAAAGGGGTATCTGCACCTTTCGCCGGCTTTATAAAAAACTGGCTAATTGTAGGTGGAGGTTGTAACTTTCCGGCAATTCCTGCAGCTGAAGGAGGGAAGAAAGCCTATTACAATCAATGTTATGCGCTGGATATTCATGCCACATCTCCTCATTGGACAATAATCTCTAATCTTCCCTTTCCTGTTGCTTATGGTTGCAGTGTGGAAACTCCCCAAGGACTGGTCTGCATTGGAGGAATGAATGCAGATTCTTGTCTGACCAGCGTATTTCGAATTCAAAAAGATTCTTCTTCTGAGAACTTTCTAATTCACCAACTTCCTTCTCTTCCTGAAACAATAGACAACGCTTCAGCCACGATGTTGGATGAATGTATCTACATCACAGGAGGAAACCAGCAGCTGCGACAAAACGCATTATACAAACTGGACTTAAAAACATGTGACAGATGGCAAAAATTATCTTCCTTCCCCGGACCTCAACGAGTACAACCCATTCTGGTCAATGATGGGAAAAAACTTTATTTGATTGGAGGTTTTCAAGCCCCATCAGATTCTTCTGCCAGTATCCTTTCACATGACATATTATGTTATATTCCCAAAACCGACAAATGGGAATATGATTCTCACATACCTTATCAGGAAAACAAAGAAAAACGCTGTATGGCAGGAGGTAGCGGTATACAGACAGACACACAACTTATCCTAACAGGAGGAGTGAATTATCGCATCTTCAAAAAAGCACTGGATGGAAAAGCCGGAAAAGATTATTTAACCCACGCCCCCTCTTGGTACAAATTTAATGATGATATTCTATTTTATGACTTTATCCATAAAACATGGACCATAAAAACAAATATTTCAGGTATGGCACGTGCCGGAGGTATTCTTCTGTTTCGTGAAGGTTATTTATATATGATATGTGGAGAAATTAAACCAGGCATACGTACACCTAAAATTACAGTTTATCCTATCAAAAAAGAAGAATAATTTCAAAATAAGTACATAAAACCTTGTGATATAAAAATTATATCCTTATTTTTGCCATTATTAAATAAACTAATTTATTAACTACAATATTATGGAAAAGATTATTGGATTAATTGATGCCCCATTTACCCCATTTTATGAAAATGGTGAAGTAAACTATGAGCCCATTGCTGCTTATGCAAAAATGTTAGCAAAAAATGGGTTGAAAGGTGTGTTTATCAATGGTTCATCTGGTGAAGGCTATATGCTGACCGAAGAAGAACGTATGAAACTGGCAGAAGAATGGGTAAGAGTGGCTCCTGAAGGTTTCAAGGTGATTGTACACGTTGGTAGCTGCTGCGTAAAGGCAAGCAAAATGCTGGCCGAACATGCTCAAAAGATTGGTGCATGGGGTATCGGTGCCATGGCTCCTCCATTCCCGAAAATTAGCCGTATCGAAGAATTGGTGAAATATTGCGAAGAAATCGCGGCAGGCGCTCCGAACCTTCCTTTCTATTATTATCACATTCCGGCATTCAATGGTGCTTTCTTGCCGATGGTAGAATTGCTGAAAGCTGTAGACGGACGTATTCCCAACTTTGCAGGTATCAAATATACATACGAAAGCATTTACGAATACAACCAGTGCCGCTTATACAAGAACGGAAAATTCGACATGTTGCACGGCCAGGATGAAACAATTCTTCCGTCATTGGCTATGGGCGGTGCCCAAGGTGGTATCGGTGGTACAACTAACTATAACGGTATCAACCTGGTGGGCATTATCGATGCATGGAAAGCTGGTGACATCGAAAAGGCACGCGAACTGCAGAACTTCTCCCAGGATGTAATCAACGTGATTTGCCATTACCGCGGTAATATCGTTGGTGGTAAACGAATCATGAAACTCATCGGGCTGGATTTGGGTAAGAACCGTACTCCATTCCAGAATATGACAGACGAAGAAGAAGCACGCATGAAGGCTGAACTGGAAGCCATCAACTTCTTTGACCGTTGCAACAAATTCTAAATCCATCCTTATGTCTATAGAAACTTACGCTAAATATTGGGCCGAGAACTACAAAGAAGATCTCACCCATAACATCATGCCATTCTGGTTGAAGAATGGTCTTGACAAAGAACACGGTGGCATATACACCTGCGTGGCTCGTAACGGTCAGTTGATTGACACCACTAAATCTGTCTGGTTTCAGGGACGCTTTGCTTTCATCTGCTCGTATGCATATAACAACATAGAAAAAAATCCTGAATGGCTGGATGCTGCCAAGCTTACACTCGACTTTATTGAAAAGCATTGCTTCGATAGTGACGGAAGAATGTATTTCGAGGTAGCAGCAGACGGAACTCCGCTCCGGAAAAGAAGATATGTATTTTCTGAAAGTTTTGCTGCCATTGCCATGTCGGAATATGCACTGGCTACCGGTAATGAGGAATATGCCCAAAAAGCACTTGACTTGTTCAAACGCATGCGCCACTTCCTGAATACTCCAGGTATACTTGAACCGAAATATTTACCCACGGTTCAGGCACAAGGCCATTCCATCACCATGATTATGGTCAATGTAGCTTCCAGCATCAAGAAAGTAATTTCAGATCCTGAACTCGATGCACAGATTGAAGAATCCATTTATGCATTGAAAAACTATTTCATGCACCCTGAATTCAAGGCTTTGCTGGAAATGGTTGGCCCTAAAGGAGAATTTATCGATACAATGAATGGCCGTACCATCAATCCGGGACATTGCATCGAGACCTCCTGGTTCTTGTTCGATGTAGCACGCAACATGAACAATAACAAAGAACTCATTGACATGGCTCTGACCATTCTTGACTGGTCCTGGGAATGGGGATGGGACAAACAGTATGGTGGCATCATCAATTTCAAGGATTGCAAGAATCTTCCTCCACAGGATTATTCACAAGACATGAAATTCTGGTGGCCACAAACAGAAGCCATCATTGCCAACTTGTATGCATATAAACTGACCAAGGACGAGAAATACCTGAAACGTCATAAACAAATCAGTGACTGGACGTATGCTCATTTCCCTGACAGTGAATTTGGAGAATGGTACGGATACCTGCATCGTGACGGTACAGTAGCCCAACCTGCGAAAGGCAACCTCTTTAAAGGTCCTTTCCATATTCCAAGAATGATGATAAAAGGATATACATTATGTAAAGAAATACTTGCCGGAGAATAATCCGGCAAGTTACATTGCTAACTGAATAACCATAATATATGAAAAACTCAAAAATTTATCCGTGGATTGTTGTGGGCCTGCTATGGGGGGTGGCGTTGCTTAACTATATGGACCGACAAATGCTTAGCACCATGAAAGATGCGATGCAGGTCGATATTGTAGAACTGCAATCAGCCACCAATTTCGGCTATCTGATGGCAATCTTTCTCTGGATTTACGCACTGATGAGTCCTGTTTCAGGTGTCATAGCCGACCGCATGAGCCGTAAATGGCTGATTGTAGGAAGCTTATTCGTATGGTCTTCCGTAACCTATCTGATGGGGGTAGCCGAAACGTTCAACCAGATTGTCTGGCTGCGTGCCTTGATGGGAGTAAGCGAAGCACTCTACATCCCCGCCGGACTTTCCTTGATTGCAGACTACCATACCGGGAAATCCCGGTCTTTAGCCGTAGGCATCCATATGACAGGTTTGTACACAGGACAAGCTATCGGAGGATTCGGAGCAACCGTAGCCGATGCCTTTTCCTGGCACACCACTTTCCATTGGTTCGGTATCATCGGAATTGCCTATGCCGTAATTCTGATGTTATTTTTACATGACAAAAAAACAGAGATTCTTCCTACAGAGAAACTGCAAACCAATCCGCAAAAAGAGAAAGAGAGCGTCTTTACCAGTCTGAAATCCTTGCTGACCAATGTAGCTTTCTGGGTAATCTTGCTCTACTTTGCAGCCCCAAGCCTTCCCGGATGGGCTACCAAAAACTGGCTCCCGACCTTGTTTGCCGAAAACCTTGATTTACCCATGTCACAAGCCGGACCTATCTCTACTATAACCATCGCCGTATCTTCGTTCATCGGAGTCCTTATTGGCGGTCCTTTATCGGATAAGTGGGTACAGAAAAATCTACGCGGACGCGTATATACCGGAGCTATCGGTTTAGGATTAACCATTCCGTCACTACTTTTATTAGGATTCGGACATAATCTGGTAGCAGTAGTAGGTGCCGGACTACTATTTGGTATTGGCTATGGAATTTTTGATACAAATAACATGCCTATCCTCTGTCAGTTTGTATCTCGCAAACAACGGGCTACTGCCTATGGAGTAATGAACATGATCGGTGTATCTGCCGGGGCTTTCATTACTCACCTTTTAGGACGATGGGGTGATAGCGGCAATTTAGGAGCCGGTTTTGCCATGCTAGCCATCGTGGTGGCTATTGCTCTTGGCGTACAGTTGTATTTCTTACGTCCTAAAACTGACAATATGGAATAACTAAAAACTTTTATATATTATGATTGTTTCCAATTTACAAAATAGTAGCAGAATCGAACCGCTACATCCTTTATTTAAACAATTGTTCGATTACGTAAAGAGTCACGACTTACTGCATACACCATGTGGAAGAATAGAACTGGATGGAGATAACCTGTTTATCAACAACGTAAATCCCACATGCGTGAAAGAATCTGAGCAAGTTCTGGAAGTACATCGTGATTACATTGACATACATATTCTTTTGGAAGGAAAAGAACGTATCGGTTGGAAAGCTATTGAAGATGTAAGCCAACTGAAACAAGCATATCAGAAAGAAGGTGATTGCGCACTTTATTCAGATGTACCTACAGTCTTTGTTGATTTGCTCCCCGGACAATTTGCAATCGTATATCCGGAAGACCCGCATGCCCCTGTAATTGGAGAAGGAAAAATAAGAAAACTTATAGCTAAAGTAAAAATCTAAACCAGCAACAGCATTATGAAAAAACTATTATCCTTATGTATCGGAATGCTTGCCATCGGTCTGCATGCTGCTGATACTGTGTTTGTCAAAACTCCACAAGTTCCTATATTGATAGAAAGACACGATAATGTCCTGGCTTATCTGCGTCTTGATGCCAAAGAAACAAAAACCCTTGACAATGTCACTATCTCCTTCGACAAAGACGTACCTTTGTCACAAATCAAAGCTATCAAATTGTATTATGGAGGAACAGATGCTCCACAAGACAGAGAAAAAAAACGCTTTGCGCCCGTAGAATACATTTCCAGCAACAATCCGGGGCAAACCCTTTCTGCCAATCCGTCTTATTCTATAAAAAAGGCAGAAATAACACCTAAAACCAATACGCTGACACTGGAAGGAAAGCAGAACCTCTTTCCTGGATATAATTTTTTCTGGATCAGTATTGAAATGCAACCAACAGCTTCACTACACACAAAAATCTGTGCAGAAGTAACTCAGGTAAAAGGTGACGGAAAAATTATACCTACAAAAAATACAACTGAACAAAAAGTCGTACAAAGGATGGCAGTAGGAGTCCGTCATGCTGGTGATGACGGTTCAGCCGCTTTCCGTATTCCAGGATTAGTAACTACAAACAAAGGCACCTTACTGGGAGTATACGATGTGCGTTACAACAGCAGTGTAGATTTGCAGGAACATATCGACATAGGCCTCAGCCGGAGTACAGATGGAGGAAAAACATGGGAGCAAATGCGCTTGCCTTTATCATTCAAAGAATATGGAGGACTTCCTTCAGCTCAAAATGGTGTAGGCGACCCTTCTATCTTGGTAGACACTAAGACCAACACTGTATGGATTGTAGCGGCATGGACACACGGAATGGGTAACCAAAGAGCATGGTGGAGCTCACATCAGGGAATGGACTTAAACCATACCGCTCAATTAGTACTTGCCAAAAGTACAGATGATGGAAAAACTTGGTCTGAACCAATCAATATTACCGAGCAAGTGAAGCTTCCGGAATGGTATTTCTTATTACAAGGGCCGGGACGAGGTATCACAATGGAAGATGGTACACTGGTATTCCCCATCCAGTTTATCGACAAAACCCGAATTCCCAATGCGGGTATCATGTATAGCAAAGACCGTGGAGAGACATGGACCATACACCACCATGCACGCACTAACACCACAGAAGCACAAGTGGCAGAGCTTGAACCAGGCACTTTAATGCTGAATATGAGAGATAACCGAGGAGGAAGCCGGGCAATATATACGACAAAAGATTTAGGTAAAACTTGGAAAGAACACGAATCATCTCGTACTGCTTTGATAGAGCCCGTATGTATGGCCAGCCTGATCAGCGTAAAAGCGAAAGACAATGTATTGGGTAAAGACCTTTTAATTTTCTCCAACCCCAATTCTACAAGCGCCCGCAAAGACATGACAATTAAAATCAGCATGGATGGAGGAAATACCTGGAGTCCAGAACATCAGCTTCTGTTAGATGAAGGATACAATTGGGGGTATTCCTGCCTAACAATGATAGATAAAGAAACTATCGGTATATTATATGAAAGCAGTGTAGCTCACATGACTTTCCAAAGTATAAAGCTGAAAGATATTATAAAATAATTTATTATAAAAGATTGTAACAAAAAAGGGATATCATGATTGATATTCCTTTTTTTATCATTGAATATCAGCACATATAAATAATATTTTTATCATTACATATATTATAGAAAGTATAATAAAAGAAATTTAGCTTTATAAACTATCAGCATAAACAAAAACATAACACAAATAAAATCAGTATTTCATAAAATATTTTATCAAACAATTGTAATATCAAATTTTTATTTCTATATTTGTCGCATACAGGATAGATATATTAATAAAATTCATTTTGAAAAGGCCTCAAGTTAACTGAAGAATCATCAATCGCAAACTTTAACCTTATATATACATGAATTATGAATAAGAAAATGAAGTCAGTTGGTATATGGCTGTTACTAGGCAGTTTATCTACGGGTATGGCATATGCGGACTTATCAAAAAACGAATCTGAAATTGACATTGTACAACAATCTGGTATATGTCAAGGTATTGTGAAGGACGCAACAGGTGAATCTATCATTGGAGCTTCTGTAATAGTAAAAGGAACTACTAATGGAACAATTACAGACATTGATGGAAACTTCTCTTTATCAAACGTAAAGAAAGGAGACCTTATTGAAATTTCTTTCGTAGGATACATGACACAAACCATAAACTGGGATGGTACTCCGATTAACATCATTCTGAAAGAAGATACCCAAACATTGGAAGAAGTTGTCGTAACCGGATATGGTGGTTCGCAGAAACGAGCTGCACTAACTACGGCTATCTCAAAAATGGATGACCAAGTCCTGAAAAATGCTGCCATGAGTAATGCCGGACAAGCCTTGCAAGGCTCTGTAACAGGTTTGCGAGTCATCAATACAACAGGACAACCTGGAGCTGAACCTGATATCACTCTTCGTGGTGGAGCCACAATTACAGGCGGAAATAGTAAGGCGCTAATCGTAGTAGATGGTATTATCCGTGAAAGTATGAGCGACATCAACCCTTCGGATATTGAATCTATACAAGTATTGAAAGATGCAGCCTCTACTGCTATTTATGGTGCACGTGCAAACGGAGGTGTTATCCTTGTAGAAACAAAAAGTGGAAAATCCGGCAAAGCGTCCGTAAACTATAAATTTAAACTAGGTGTAAACTTCGCACGTTACGGATACGATTTCTGCAACGCCCATGACTACCTTTACTATAACCGTCTAGGGTATAAACGTTATACAAACAACGTACCGGGAGCAGCAAGCGTAGATACTCAAACAGGATATGGTACACAAAATGACCTTATCGATGTAAAATACCTAACCGATGAAAATTCTTACTTAAGGAATGAAGGTTGGTTAATTATGGATGACCCATATTTTGAAGGAAAACAACTCCTTTATAAAGATTATAGTGGCCAGTTAGACAATGATGTTTTTGCTAATACAGCTTTGACACAAGATCATTATGTAAATATTACCGGAGGAAATGATAAAGGCACTTATATGGCCAGCATGGGATACTACAATGAAGATGGTCAGATTAAGGGAACTGGATACAAACGTTTTAACGGTTCCGTAAATGGTACCTATAAAATTTTCCCATTTTTAAATGTAAAAGCAGGAGCTACTTATACGTGGTCACAGCAACCTTCTTTATGGATTGGTTCTTATGAACTATTCTATCGAACACGATCACAACGACCTACATGGAACCCATACGATGAAAATGGTTCACCAGCTTCTGGGTTTGGAACAGGCGATGGCAACCCTGCATATTATAGAGACAAGCTGACCAGTGAAGATGGCACCCGCAAAGCAACATATAACTTTGGATTCGATTTGAATATCATCCCTAAAAAATTGATATTTAGTGGTAATTCTTCTCTTTACCATTATGATTACCAAAAAGAAACTTTCGAAAAATCATATCAAAGACAAGACTTAACAAACCCCACTAATACACGTAATGCTAGTGCAAGAATAGAACGTTATACTCAAATTCAAGTCAATGGAACATTAAATTATAAAGACACTTTCAAAGATAAGCACAACTTAGATATGATGGTGGGAGGTGAATACTTTGGTTATAATGAATTTATGATGGAGGCAAAAACTCAGAACTCTCCAACAGATGATATTCCAACCTTAAATGCTGGAGCTACACTTACATCTACCACCTCTGAAAAAACAGGTTATCGAATTGCATCCGTATTCGGCCGTGTAAACTATAACTATCAGATGAAATATCTGCTGTCGTTGGTAGCTCGTTACGACGGCATCTCTCGCTTGAAAGACAACCGTTGGGGTTTCTTCCCGGGAGTTTCTGTAGGATGGAATGTTACAGAAGAAGAGTTTTGGAAAGAATCTAAAATTTCAGATATAATCAGCAACATAAAACCACGCCTAAGCTATGGAGTTAATGGTAATGTTAATGGTATTGGTAACTTTGACATCTATGGAATCTATCGACAAATAGGAACTTCTAGTGATGATTCAACTCCTGATAATTACAATGGAGCAACGGGATATTATAATTCTACATTGACAAATACAGGACTAAGATGGGAACAGAGCCGTTCATTTGAAGCTGGTTTGGACTTAGGATTCTTTAACAACCGTCTGAGTATCATCTTCGACTATTACAACAGAACAACAGATGATTTGCTTACTGATGTGAACCTACCTGCATATATTGGTTTTCCAAGCATGAAAACCAATCTGGGTAAATTACGTAATTCAGGATTTGAAATGGAAGTTAGAGCAAATATTCTTTCTAATATTAAAGGATTTAACTGGGAAGTCTCTGCTAACTTAACTTCTGTATCAAACAAAGTTTTAAAGTTGCCTACAAGTGACAAACCATTTAACCAGATTGATGGTTATGAAGTGGCAGCTGGACTCTACAATCCGGAAACAGGAGAGACTCCAACTAAATGGATAGGAGGTTATAGAGAAGGTGGAAAACTAGGTGATATGGTAGGCTATGTGCAGAACCATATCTTTAGGGATTGGAATGATGTAAAAGCTAACGCCAACATGATTATTGATGAAGTGGCTAACTTGTACGGACCAGGTATGGCCAATGAAATAAATCCCCAGACAGGTGTGACTTATGCTGAATCAAACGGATGGAAACCCATAGAACCGGGAGATGTATGCTGGGAAGACATTAATAAGGATGGAAAGATTAATAGCCTTGACCGTACTGTAATAGGTAATATATTCCCTAAAGTAACAGGTGGATTCTCAACTACTTTATCTTACAAAAACTGGTCATTGTACGCACGCTTTGACTATGCTTTAGGACACACCATTTACAACGATTTAAAGGCTCGTTCTTTAGGACAGTATCAAGGACAGTTTAATATCATAGATAAAGTACATGATACATGGAGTGAAACGAATCCAGATGCTGATCTTCCAGTCTTCACTTATGCTGACCAGCTGAACAAGAAAAACATTACTCGTTCCAACAATAGTGATACAGCAGCCGATAATAACAGTTCGCGTTTCTATGAAAAAGGAGACTACCTGGCGCTAAGAGAGATTACTCTCAGTTATTCTTTGCCAAAGAAATGGATTGGCAAAGCAGGTATGCAAGATGCATCTGTATATGTAACTGGACAGAATCTATTCTATATTACTGGATATGACGGTGTATCGCCTGAACCAGCCGTATCTACAGTTTACGGACGAGGAATTGATAATGGCCGTTATCCAACTCCTAGAACCTTATTGTTTGGCTTATCTGTAACATTCTGAAAAAACAACAATTATGAAAAAAATATTTAACTATATTATAGCCGGATGCCTGGCAACATCTTTTACAGGTTGCTTGGACATGGAACCTGTTAGTAGTATTACTGATGTAAACTATTGGAAAGATGCGGCTCAATTTGAGGCATTTAATGTGGGACTTCACGGTCTGCTTCGTGAAAGATCTTATACTATTTTCGAATTAGGTGAGCCTCGTGCTGACATTTATAATTCCAACCCATTCACAGGAGAAGCAACTCAAGGAGTAGAAAGAATGATCGACAACACCTTAAATGCAGCCAACCCTGTAATTAGCAATTTTGGAGATTTCTATGTTTTAATTAATCAATTAAACTTGATGATTAGTCATACAGAATCTACCGATTTACTAGACGCAAATACTAAAAGCTATTATCTAGGAGAAGCTTATGGCTTAAGAGCCTACGTATATTTCCATTTATTACGCTCATGGGGTGACGTAGTACTCCAGTTAGATTACACTAATGGTAATTCTATTGATATAGGAAATCCAAGCAAAGCCGCTTCATCTGCCGCAGATGTAATGACCCAAATTAAAAAAGATATCCAAAGTTCAGAAGATGCCTTTGGTGATGACTATTCTTTCAAATACGGCAAGTGCTATTGGTCAAAAGCTGCCACAATGATGCTGAAAGGAGAAGTGTATTTATGGAGTGGCAAACATCTAAATGGTGGAGATACAGATTACACCATAGCAAAAAGAGCATTAGAATTAGTTAAAGCTTCAGGAGTAGGCCTTTTAGATAGTTTTGAAAAGATTTTTGCTTATGACAATAAAGAAAATAATGAAATTATATTCACCATACACAATGGAAGAAATGAATATAATATGTGGAATGGACAATATGGATCTACAATGGTTATGAACGCAATGTTTCATAAATCCTATTGTGATGAGAATGGTATTCCTCTAACAGAAACAGAAATGGCTACAATGGGAGGAATAATACGCTACCAGATTGAACAAGATTTGTATACACAATTATTTAGAGAAGGAGATAATCGAAAAAAATACTCTATGAAAGGAATTTATAGCAAAGAAAATGGACAAATTATTTTTAAAGCTCCTGTCGCTTATAAATTTCAAGGTGTGCTATTAGAGGGTGAGGCAACAAAAAGTTGGTTAGATGATTATCCAATCTATCGCTATGCAGATTGCCTTCTCCTTTTAGCTACAGCTAAAGCTTTTTTAGGGGAAGATATATCTGCAGAAATCAACGAAGTACGTGAACGTGCATATGGAACAGAATATTTCAATACACATAGAAACGAAATAGCATATCCAAATGATAAAGATATTTCCTTCTATGCGAATAATAGATTTATAGGAAGTGATGAAAATCCTATCGAAGCAATTTTGAAAGAAAGAATGCGAGAATTTATGTTTGAAGGAAAACGATGGTATGATATAAGACTCATGGGTGATGAATATGCAACAAAATATTCTAATGCAAGTGCAAGCCGTTTGTTATGGCCTATTGATGAAAATTCACTTGGAGAAAATAGTGCTTTAAAGCCAACACCGGGATATTAAACCTAAAATAATAAGTAATTTTATGAGGATATTCCATTCAGGAATATCCTCTTTTATATATACCATTATGAAGTTTTTTTTGATTACACTTCTCATCTTTGAATTATTGTTATTCCCTTGTAAAGGAAATAACTCTTACCCTCTTCTTCCTTATCCACAAAAAATAACTTTTACTGGTAAACAGTTGGTATTAAACCAAATATATCCTGAAATAACAGAAGATATATCAAAAGAATGGGAAAACTGGCTACAACATATCACAACAAACTCAACCTCTAAACAATCCGATAAAATCATTAAAATTAGCATTATAGATAATCTACCCGAAGTTCCTATTAATTCAAATGAAGGTTATAAACTAAAAATTACAGAAAAACAAATCTATGTCACAGCGATCTCTTCTACAGGAGTATACAGAGCTTTGCAAACTATACAACAATTAGTATACAAAAACAATGGATATTATTGCCTTCCAACTTGCGAAATTATCGACTGGCCAGCCTTTCGTATCAGGGGACTCATGCATGATGTAGGACGTACTTATATTTCCATGGAAGAGCTAAAAAAAGAAATTGATTTACTCAGTAAATTCAAAATCAACGTATTCCATTGGCATCTAACTGAAAATCAAGCATGGAGACTGGAAAGTAAGATATATCCCGAGCTCAATGCTCCTGAAAACATGAGTCGTATGCCAGGAAAGTATTACACCCTACAAGAAGCCAAAGATCTTGTGGCTTTCTGCAAGCAACGGCATGTCACATTAATTCCCGAAATTGATATGCCCGGACATAGTGAAGCTTTTGTCAAAACTTTCCAAACTGATATGCAAAGTGAAAAAGGAATGACTATTCTAAAGCAACTCATGGATGAAGTGTGTGAAACATTTGATACACCTTATATACATATTGGTACAGACGAAGTACAATTTATAAACCCACAATTTGTTCCAGAAATGGTAACCTATATTCGACAAAAAGGAAAGAAAGTCATTTCATGGAACCCAGGTTGGCAATATCAAGCAGGCGAAATAGACATGACACAGCTATGGAGTTACCGAGGAAAAGCCCAGTCTGGCATTCCAGCAATCGACAGCCGCTATCATTACATTAATCATTTTGATATTTTTGCTGATTTGGTAGCTTTATACAATAGCCGCATTTATAATCAAGATATGGGAAACGAAGATATTGCAGGAAGTATTTTGGCTATATGGAACGACCGTTATCTCAGCGATGAAAAACAAATCGTTGCAGAAAACAATCTATATGCCAACATGCTGGCTCTAGCAGAACGAAGCTGGAAAGGAGGAGGATATGGGTATTTTGACGACCAGACTAACCTTTTATGGAAAAACGACACAGGAATCTATACTCAGTTTGTTGATTTTGAAAATAGAATGCTTTGGCATAAAGAACATACATTCACAAACGAACCTTTTCCCTATGTTAAACAAACCAATGTAGTATGGCGCATCACAGAGGCATTCCCAAACGAAGGGGATTTGACCCGTTCATTTCCACCAGAAAAGGAAGAAAAAGAAAGCTATTTATATAAAGGAAAAACCTATCAAAGCCGCATCATTTATGGAGCCGGAGTATACTTACGCCATGTATGGGGAGATTTAATTCCTGGGTTCTATACTTCTCCAAAGGAAAATCATACAGCTTATGCTACTACTTGGGTATTTTCTCCTTACGAACAACACGTAGGACTATTCTTGGATTTTCAGAACTACAGTCGTTCCGAAAGTGACCTAGCCCCACAACAAGGAACATGGGACTATAAAAGTAGCCGTGTCTGGCTGAATAATAAAGAACTACTTCCACCTGTTTGGAGGAATACCCATAAAGACCGATCAAACGAAATTCCATTAATGAATGAAAATGCAGCCTCCCGTCCGCCAATACAAGTTACTTTACAAAAAGGATGGAACAAACTCTTCCTCAAGTTACCTGTAGGAAAGTTTAAAACCCCAGAAGTCAGATTGGTAAAATGGATGTTCAATGCTGTCTTTGTATCTCCTGACGGGAAAAAAGAAATAGACAATATTATTTATTCCCCCAATAAAAAATAATTTTAATCTGTTTAATACTATATACTTATGAACAAAATAATATTATTCATCATAGGCTTAGCAGTAAGCCTATCTACTTTCGGACAAACAGAAAGAAAATATTCTACTTATTACTACCAACGAGCTTCATTATTTGAACAACTTCCAACAAGTTCGGATGATATTCTTTTCATCGGAAATAGTATAACCGACGGAGGAGAATGGAGTGAATTATTCCAAAATCCCCATGTCAAAAATAGAGGAATCAGTGGAGATACTACTTGGGGAGTCTATGATAGAATCTCTGTCCTCCTTAAAGGAAAGCCTGCACAAATCTTTCTAATGATTGGAATCAACAACGTTCCTCAAGGAGAATCTCCGAATAATATTGCCTCTGATATACAACAAATCATACAAAAAATAAGAAAAGAGTCACCGTGCACAGAAATCTTGATACAAAGTGTATTACCTGTTACCACAAAATACAACATGTTTCAAGAACATACCTCCCATTGGCAAGAAATCCCTGACATTAATCAGGCTATTTTTAATATTTGCCAAAAAGAAAATGTGAAATATATTGATCTTTTCACTCACTTTGTAGATGATAATGGACAAATGAAACCAGAATATACCAATGACGGACTACACCTTTTAGGAAAAGGTTACATGTTATGGAAAGAAATAATTACCCCTTATCTAAAAAAATAAAATGAAACAATCTATCTTAATTTCACTAGTATGGCTGTTTGCCTTTTTGCGGCAACCGATACAAGCTACAGAAACAATAAAAGTCGCTTGTGTAGGAAACAGTATCACATATGGCACCGGCATCACAAACCGTGATGCAGACTCTTATCCTGCACAATTACAGAAGCTACTGGGAAAGAAATATTCTGTGGGTAATTTTGGAAAGCCAGGCGCCACTCTACTAGCACATGGACATCGTCCTTATATGCAACAAGAGGAATATCAAAAAGCTCTTGATTTTTCTGGAGATATTGTAGTCATTCACCTTGGTATCAATGACACAGATCCAAGAAACTGGCCTAACTACAGAGATGAGTTCGTTCATGATTATTTGAAGCTAATAGAGTCTTTTAAAAAAGTCAATCCTCAATGCCGCATTCTATTGGCATACATTACCCCAATAGCTGACCGACATCCTCGTTTTATCTCAGGTACCCAACAATGGCATGAAGAAATTCAAGAAGCAATTAAAGTCGTTGCACAAATAAGTCAGGCAGAGCTCATAGATTTCCATACCCCATTATACCCTTACCCTCTTTTATTGCCTGATGCCATTCATCCTAATGAAGAAGGAGCACATATTTTGGCTCAGACAGCATACTCAGCTATCACTGGCGATTATGGAGGGCTTAAACTACCGATTCTCTATACTGATTATATGGTATTACAACGTAATACCCCACTACGTATTCATGGCACAGCTAATACGAAAACTCCTGTCACAGTAAGTATTGACGGACAAAAGAAAAAAACCATTACTGATAAAAACGGTAAATGGGAAGTAATCTTAGATCCGATCAAGGCTGGAGATAACTATGAACTTTCCATACAAACTCCACAGCAATCACATACTTTTCATCACGTAGCAGCAGGAGAAGTATGGCTATGCTCTGGCCAATCTAACATGCAGTTCATGTTGCAACAAACCCAAGATGGCCCTACAGCTGCATCCCAAGCACACAACTCTCAAATTCGTTTATTTCATATGAAAGGGAAATGGGAGACCAATGCTTCAGAATGGCCTACAAATGCTATTGATTCTGTTAATCACTTACTATATTACCAGACTACTTCATGGAAAGAATGTACCCCCAATACCGCTGCAACTTTCTCTGCTGTAGCATACTATTTCGGAAAAATGTTACAAGACAGTTTAAAAGTCCCTGTAGGACTAATCTGCAACGCTGTAGGAGGATCTACCACTGAATCCTGGGTTGATCGTCATTCATTAGAAAAGTATTTTCCTGCAATACTGAAAGACTGGACTAACAACGACTTTATCCAGGGCTGGGCTAGAGAAAGAGCCTTATTAAATTTAAAACAAAGTACAAATACATTCAAACGACACCCGTATGAACCTTGTTATTTATACGAAGCCGGCATACTTCCTCTACAACAATATCCTCTCAAAGGGATAATCTGGTATCAGGGAGAATCGAATGCTCACAATATGGAAGCCCATTATAGATTATTCAAGCTTCTAGTTAATGGATGGAGAGACAACTGGAATAACCCTGACATGCCTTTTTATTTTGTACAACTTTCAAGCCTAAACCGTCCCTCATGGACCTGGTTTCGAGATAGCCAACGACGCTTAATGAATGAATTACCCCATACTGGTATGGCCGTCTCCTCCGATAAAGGTGATTCACTGGATGTACACCCTAAAGATAAACGTCCTATTGGAGAGCGTTTAGCTAGATGGGCATTAAATCAAACTTATCATTATTCTTTACTCCCATCCGGTCCTCTTTATAAAAAAGCAATAAGTAAAAATAATGAAGTTATTATAGAATTTGATTATGCAGAAGGATTACACAGTTCTGACGGAAATCCTCTTACCGGTTTTGAATTAGCCGAACACGAAGGAAAGTATTTCCCTGCCCAAGCTATAATTGAAGGGAATAAAATTAAGGTTTATACTAATCAGGTAAAGAACCCCCAATATATACGTTATGGATGGCGTCCTTTTACACGAGCAAACTTAGTCAACAAAGACCAACTTCCTGCATCTTCATTCCGAGATAACATTCAATAGGTAAACATTACATAGGCTGTTTCAACATAGATATGAAACAGCCTATATTAATTATATCCGATCACTACTGTCCACTAAAAATGGACAAGGTTAAAAATTAAATAAATTCGGTTCACTTGAATCATATCGGTCTTTGACATTTTTGAAATTCGATTTGTCAAACAAGTCACTGAGATGTGTTTTGTCGGTCAGAGAGATTCCGAGTATTTGGAGAATTGCATAGACGCTACGTTCTAATTTCATATCGTGTTGGATTATTGCTACTAAGCAGTAAGTGATTATCGCACAATAGATTTGTATGCGTACAGCGTTTTCCGATGTTCCCCAGAACTTCTTAATCCTGAGGTGTTGTTTTATCCATTTGACAGTTCAACACTCCATCTGTTTCGATAAAGCGATGATATAAACTCTGCAGATGCGTCAAGATTATTTGTCAGGAAGATGTATCGTGTACCGTCTTCAGGATTTTCAATGATGAGTTTTCTAAGTTCCTCAGGGTAATCCTTAGAACTTTTATAAACCGTAAAGCATCCGATTACATCCGATACTACACCTTCTGGCAATCTTCGTTTCCATGTTTTAGGCTTGATCCGTATATTTGTTTTGGCTCGTACAATGAAGAAAGCACCTATACGATTTATTGTATTAAGGTTGCTGAAATCGTTATACCCTCGGTCGAATATATAATGCGCTCCTGATTCATATGGAATCTCAGGCATAGCCTTTGAAGCGTGAATATTGGCAGGTGTAATATACACAAATGCAGGCACTTCCGCTTCAATATCGTAGAGCGTATGCAACTTTATTCCGCCTTTATGTTTGCGAAATTTAGCCCATTCAAACACTGACAGGCACAGATCAATCGTTGTAGAGTCAAATGCATAAACATGACCGTCAAGTTCGAATATTTTATTGATTCTACGCTTGCGGGCCTCGGCAATCATGAATGTTGCGTACTCTTCGAAGATGCGGTAGTTACGTTGCTCATTAGCCTTACTAAGATTGCTCCGAGTTACAGACTTCCCGATTCCGAGATGGTAAAGTTTTCCAGCATGAGCTTCCATAGCCACAATCAAATCTCTAAGACTATCTCGATTGGATAGCTGACCGAACATCATCGTAAGCAGCTGATTCCAACAGGTATAGCTCTTGATATACTTATCGCCTTCATACTTTGTAACGATACGATTGAATTTACTTCGGTCAAGGAACTTAACTAATTGGGCAAAAATATATGGGTCTTTATGCATAACGGTCTGAAAATTACCACAAAAGTAAATTCAAATCCGTTCTCCCCAAAATCTCCTGTAACAAATTGAATTTCAATAATTTCAAAGAA
>CAMFND010000145.1 GCA_945965395.1 uncultured Bacteroides sp. | reverse complement strand
GACCCCAACATTAAAAGTGTTGTGCTCTACCTGCTGAGCTAGCGAATCAATCCTTTGTTGCATCGGTTATTTCCCGATTGCGAGTGCAAAGGTAGGTGTTTTTATAGTAACTACCAAATATTATTGGAATATTTTTTCAATAAATTTAAACATAGTCTAATTATCAACTACTTAGACACATCTTCTTTTAACGCTTTCTGATAGCAGCAACGGCACAAAGGTTCGTATTCTTCCTTTTCACCCAGCAACACCCTCTTATCATTAAGCACGGTACGATGCGAAACATAGGCCAAGTTACCGCACTTCACACAAATGGCATGCACCTTAGTTACTTCGTCTGCAATAGCACACAATGCAGGAATCGGCCCGAACGGAACTCCTTTAAAATCCATATCAAGCCCTGCGATAATAACCCGCACGCCGCGATTGGCCAGTTCATTGCACACTTCGGGTAATCCATCATCAAAAAACTGAGCCTCATCAATACCTACCACATCTATCTCCGAAGTAAACAAAAGGATACTGGCGGAAGAATCAATCGGAGTAGATTTGATACTGTTATTATCGTGTGACACTACTTCTTCCTCTGAATAACGGGTATCGATAGACGGCTTGAATATCTCTACACGCTGATGCGCAAAAGTAGCCCTGCGCAAACGCCGTATCAACTCTTCCGTTTTACCGGAAAACATAGAACCACATATCACTTCAATCCTTCCTCTGCGGCAGGTCTCCTCCCGATGATCTTCTGAATATACTACCATATTTTCTTTCATTACATAAAAACAATTGCAAAATTACAACGACGAATCGAAATCCACGAAAAATCGACGTATTTTTATTAATAGGGACGAAAACAGCATGTAAAGAGAAAACTTCTGTTAAATGTTTGACAAATCGAACACGTAAATACGAAAACTTTTTACCTTTGCTTTTATAACATGAAGTACAAAGTATGGGAAAACTATATGTCGTACCTACTCCGGTAGGTAATATGGAAGACATGACTTTTCGAGCTATCCGCATTTTGAAAGAAGCGGATTTGATATTAGCTGAAGATACACGTACATCGGGTATCCTCTTGAAACATTATGAAATCAAGAATGCAATGCAGTCACACCACAAGTTCAATGAACATCAGACAGTGGAAAGCATTGTCAACCGCATAAAAGGAGGTCAGACGGTAGCCTTAATCTCAGATGCCGGCACTCCCGGAATTTCTGACCCCGGTTTCCTTGTGGTAAGAGAATGTGTAAGAAACGGCATCGAAGTACAATGCCTGCCTGGAGCTACGGCCTTTGTGCCGGCACTGGTTTCATCAGGACTTCCAGATGAGCGTTTCTGTTTTGAAGGTTTCCTCCCTCAGAAAAAAGGTCGCATGACACGACTGAATGCCTTGAAAGAAGAAACCCGCACCATGATTTTCTACGAATCTCCTTACCGTCTACTAAAAACGCTGACCCAGTTTGCGGAAATTTTTGGAGCAGACCGCCCGGTTTCCGTATGTCGGGAAATTTCCAAAATACATGAAGAAAGCGTCAGAGGAACCCTTCAGGAAGTTATTGCACACTTCACAGAAACTGAACCCAGAGGAGAAATTGTTATTATATTAGGAGGCAAAGAAAACTAAATTATAATTCTAAATTCAAAAACTATGAGAAAGGTTGTTTTATCTGCTTTATGTGCTGCCGCTCTGCTGACAGCATGTAATAACTCAGGCCAGAACAAAAGCACTTTACAAGCTCAGAACGATTCACTGATGCTTGAACTCTCTAACCGCGACACAGAACTGGACGAAATCATGGGAGCCTTCAATGAAATTCAAGAAGGATTCCGCGAAATCAACGAAGCTGAAAACCGTGTAGACTTGAAAGAAGGCACATTAGAAAGCCAGTCGGCTGCCGATAAGATAAAAGAAGATATCCGCTTTATCAGTGAAAAGCTGAAATCAAACCGCGAACAGATTGCCAAATTGGAAGAGCAACTGAAAAACAGCAAATACCAGTCTGCACAGCTGAAAAAAGCTGTAAAGAACCTCACTGCTGAACTGGCTGCCAAACAGCAGCAGATTGAAACCCTGCAAGCTGAATTGGCTGCAAAGAATATACGTATTGCAGAGTTGGACGAAGCTGTTATGGACTTGAATAAGAACGTAGACGAGCTGAGCGCAGAAAATGAAGCAAAAACCAAGACTGTAGAAGCTCAGGACAAAGCCCTCAACACTGCCTGGTATGTATTCGGCACTAAATCGGAGTTGAAAGACCAGAAGATTTTAAAGAAGGGTGACGTACTGAAAGACAATGATTTCAACAAAGATTACTTTACACAGATTGATATTCGTAAAGAAAAAGAAATCAAGCTGTACTCCAAACGAGCAGAATTGCTGACTACCCATCCACAGAGTTCATACGAACTTGTTAAAGATGACAAAGGCCAGCTGACTCTAAGAATCAATAATCCGAACGAATTCTGGAGCGTATCACGCTATCTGGTCATCCAAGTAAGATAATTTCTGGTTATTATATATAAAATTCCCCTTATCCCTTCATTCAAAACAGGGATAAGGGGAATTTCTATTTTAGTTTAGAGAAATATTATTTCAAGAAATTTTCAGCCCGTCCGGGTGAAAGAAGTTCCCACAACGAAGCGACCACCCAACCTGGAGCAAAAATATCGTTATAATATCCTTTTCCATTTTTACCATAGTCCCAGTTCGTGTGCTGTACTACTTCAGGATAAAACCCTTTTTTAGCGATTCCGCACAAATGGCCTTCATGAGGCAGCAACTGACGCATGGAAGAACTTATCACTTCAGAAAATGCTGTAAAACGAGGTTCATTAAACTCTTTAGACAGCCAATGAAGCACATCTGCAAAATCAAAAATGAACACATCTATGTGGTTGTTTTCTACAGAAACATTTCCCCAACCACGAGTTTTCAGACCTATATCGCCTAACATCTGTCCTTTTGCAAACGGAACATCCCAAGTGTAATACCATGAGAGTGCAAAATAAGCTGCTTTCTTAGCAAGTTCTGCATAATGTGCACGTTCCTGTCCTTTCGTTGCCAAAGCCAAATAATACGCAGCTGTAGAAGCATATAAAGACGCTTCTTTGTCCTCACAATTCGCATCCAGAGTAGAAGAGAAATAATCAGCTTTCGAAATCAGTTCTTTTTCCAAGTAACCCACAGAACGTTTGGCAGCCTCCAGATAGCGTTTATCCTTGAAATATTTATATCCCATCACCAAAGGAAGAGTGGCAGAAGGTGTACTTCCTCCCGATTTATCTACAAGAGAAAAATCATCCTTGAATTTACGGGGGAAACTTCCATCCGGATTCTGTAATTTCAAGAAAGCATCAAGCATCGTTTTTAATCTTTGCTCCCATTCCGGATGCTTGCGTCCGTGTTGCTTTTCATAATTCAAATAATACAACACAGCATATACCCCTTCTGACTGACGGCGGATACTATGATTCTTTTCTACGAAGTCGCGTTTATAGTGTACGACCTCATTAAAGAATCCGGCTTCAGAAAAGCCATGCTGCAAATAAGAATCGAAGATACTATTTGCATTTTTCACCAAGTCGGCACGCTGTTTTCCTTCTCCATACTCTAAAGCATTAAACGCATTCAACAAAGTTCGGCCGACAAAACCAACTTCAGCTACATCTAAATTTTCACAAGTAGCCGTACGCAGTTCTACACCAGAGTAATATTTAGTAGGTGTATCATCCACATAACTTTCCACAAAGAAATTACTCAATACATCTTTCATAATCTCATCTGTGTAAGGTGTTTCCACAGGAGTCGGTTTATACAAATCATAGCTATATTCCCAAGCCTGCTTCACGCAATCGGAAAAGTCCTCTGCGGCAGTTTCATGAATCTCCCATGTCAGTGTCAGAGTTTCTCCTTTCTTCAAGAACTGATATGCTTCTACAGAAGGAGCCAAAGTCAACTTACGGATATAAGTCTTCGGGGCTTCTTTATAAGGATAGCCAAAGGACAATGTAGCTGTTCCGCTCACATTCTCAAATCCGGTATAACCAATAGACGTTTTACCAGAAAGAATCACTTCTCCCTCTTTATGAGTAGTCAATGCCTCATCTTCAAACTCTGCAATACGAGTGACAGAAATCGACTTCTTATTTTTTTCATCAAAAATTGTAGTCATAGGTGTACTCAGACGGTCCTCACGCACCAGCCAGCTGTCTGAGGTATGAAATGAAGGTGCTTCCTTTGGAGAACGAAGATTGCGGCGATACCAGAAACCAGGCATATAAAACAAACAGTCATCATGGCGCGCATCCGATTTTACCTGCTCACCAAAATTGAAATACACATCCTCCAAAGCAACCATCCACAAACTGATTTGTTTGGTTTGCCCTTCTCCTGTGACATTCTGATACAACAATACCGGTAATTTATGGTCACTCACCAACTGATAATCAAAATTTCCACTCGACAACTTATTCAGCGTTAAAGGATAATGTACCGCCATGTTACCTGGTACTTTCAAAGCTATGGAAGCAGAAACATTAGACGGAGCATATTCAAATGCATTTACGCTCAATATCCCCATCCATAAAGCCATTCCTGACAATAGATTTCTTAGTTTCATAAGATAATTATTTTTTAGTTTTAAAATTTGGTTTCTCAGCTGATACAGAAGGAGCATTTCCTGTTACCACAGGCCATCCATCTTTCCAAGACACTCTATCTAACATCAACACACGCCCTTCCGGATTCTTTACACTTACGGCATGATACAACACCCAGTCGTTTCCAATCCCATCTGTCACAATTTCCGAATTATGTCCTGTTCCTACAAAAGATTCATTCTTATGTATGAGTACCTCATGGTGATTGTCCAACATGCGATTACCTTTCTTATCCACATAGGGACCCATCAGCTGTTTAGATCGCCCTACGACCGTAGTATAAGTACTTTTCAGCCCTTCACAACAGCTGCCAATCGAAGCAAACATATAATAATAGTCTCCACGCTTGTGAATATACGTTCCCTCGTATGCAGTTCCAGCAATCTGAACTGGAGTGGCACCCGCCTTCACAGTCAATCCATCCTTACTCAATTCGATGGCATAAATACCCCTGAAACTTCCCCAAAACAGATATTTCCTCCCATCCTCTGCTATATAGAAAGGATCTATGGAATTCTGCACTTTGATACCATTGCTACGAAGCATCATTCCACAGTCTTTAAACGGTCCTTCCGGACGATCGGCCACGGCACAACCAATACCACAGGTCCATTCTCCTCCCCAGACAGACATGGAATAATACAATACATAGTTATCTCCTATTTTATTTATGTCAGGAGCCCAGATTCCTCCCTCCGGTTCAAAATCCGGACGTGTAACATCCGTAAAAGCAGTTCCGACAAATTCCCAGTTCACCAGATCTTTGGAACGGTGAATAGGAAGATTACGTATATCTTCCGTAGCATAAAGATAAAAATACCCGTCTTCACCCTTTATAATGGAAGGGTCTGGTAAACTATAGTCAATTACTGGATTAGAATATTTATCAGCTGCATACAGACTGACTGAAAAAGTTAATCCTAAAAATAAACTTTTAATTTTCATGCTATATATAATTATTGTAATACGACTAATTTAATGCAAATATAAGCCTCCCCAATCAAAAAGGGCACAACTAAAAATTCATATCATAGCACAAATAAATCAAAAGTCTATTTCTAAGAAAAGATACCAGTCTTTTAAGTATTTACGAAATCTTTAGGCAACATTCCAAATTGTTTCTGAAAACATTTGGCAAAATAAGATGGCGTATTAAAACCAACCATGTAACACACTTCATTAATCTTGCAATTTCCTTCTTTTAAAAGCTGGGCTGCTTTTTTCAATCGTTCGATGCGAATATAGTCATTCGGTGTGACATCCAGTATTCCCTTTATCTTACGGTTCAAACTTGAACGACTCATACACAGCTGGTCTGCCATATCCAACAAGCTAAAATCAGGATTCTGAATATTGGCCTGTACAATTTCATTCAATTTTTTCAGGAATTCTTCATCAGCCTTAGTAATTGCCATACTATTTGTCTGCACAAAAGGTGCATGGACAAAGGTAGCTTGTAACTGTTCACGATTTTTCAACAGATTCGAAATACAAACTTTCAGGTATTCCATTGAGAATGGCTTTTCCACATACGCATCGGCTCCGGCTTTCATTCCTTCAATCTTTGACTGTAAAGTGGTTTTAGCAGTCAATAAAATAACAGGAATATGACTGTAATTCAAATCAGACTTTATTACATTACACAATTCCAAACCATCCATTTCAGGCATCATTATATCCGAAAGAACCAGATTCACAATAGAAGTCTGTAAAATTTTCAAAGCTTCAACTCCATTGAATGCAACAAACACTTTATAAGATTCAGCTAACTGTTTCTGTAAAAATTTACGCATTTCAGCATTATCCTCTACTATCAACAACGTATAGCGGAAGGAATCTGACTGCGAAAGCGGTTCCACAACATTTGAACCTACAGCGGGAACTGCCTCTTCCTCTTCTGTATGTGACAAATTTAAGATCTGTTCATGACACAATGGAAGCTGAAGAATAAAACGGTTACAATCCAATGCTTCATCCATCAATAATTTTCCCCCATGCAATTCTGCTAAAGAACGAGCCAATGCAAGTCCGATACCGGTACCTTGCACATGAGTATTTTCTTCATGATATTGCTTAAAAGGTTTAAAGATCTCTTCACGTTCAGCTTTTGGAACAATAACTCCATCGTTTTCTACAGACAGAATCAATAAATTGGAAGAGTTGTCCAAACGTAATTTCACATGGATATAAGTATCAGAATATTTAATTGCATTGGTAAACAAATTACTTATAATCTTCGTAAATCCCTCCTTATCGACCGAAGCATGTAAATCATCTATACTTTCTATTGTAAACTCCAAACCTTTTTCCCGAGCAAGAGGAGTAAAACGTTTATAAATAGCCTGTAAAATACCCGATAAATTATAATCCATAATATTTAACCTGAAACCTTTTGTTTCCGTCTTACGGAAGTCAAGTAACTGATTTACCAAATCCAGTAAACGATTGGTATTCAAATCCATAATCTCAAGGTCATCTTTTATATCTTCATCCAAATGAGTAGAAGCAAGCACATTCTCCAAAGGACTTTTTATCAAAGTCAAAGGAGTACGTATTTCATGTGCCACATTAGTGAAAAAATCTATTTTCGCCGTATATAATTCACGTTCTTTTTCATATTTCAAAATTTCCATCGCCCGCAAATGCTTCCGCTGACTCTTTTTCCGGAAATAATACACCCCCATCAAGATAAATAAGACTGACAGAACGCCGTAAATAGTATAAGCTGCCCAGGAAAGATAAAAAGGAGGATTCACTTTGATTTTCAATATCCGCTCCTGAAGACTCCAGATACCATCACTATTAGCCCCTTTAACTCTTAATGTATATGAACCATAAGGTAAATTAGAATAACTAATCTTCGAATTTCCACCTTCTAACGTATACCATTCCTTATCATATCCTTCCAACTTATAGACTATTACATTTGACAGAGGAGCCTGGTAACTCAATATGGCAGCCCTCAAAGAAAATGAATTTTGCTCTGCACTCAACTCAATTTCATCTGAATAAGTAATACTTTTAGAAAGAGGAGAACCCTTTACGCCAATCGGAGAACGTTTATTAAATAAGAAAAAATCGGTCAATGCCAATGAAGGAACTTGTTTATTCTCGACAAATTCATAAGGATTAAAAGCTATAAATCCATCAATACTTCCTAAATAAATCGTCCCTTTATCATCTTTGAATCCTGACTGATAATTAAACTGATTACTAAGCAATCCATTAGCAGTAACATATATATGTTTGGCACCTGTTTCCGGATAAAATGACACCAACCCCTTATTTGTTGTCAACCACAATTTCCCTTCATTATCTTCTACTATTTTATATACAATATTACTGGGAAATCCATCAGTCATATCATAGCAAACAAAATTGTCAGTTTCCGGACAGAAACGACAGAAACCAGCGCCTTGCGTAGTAAACCAAATCCTTTTATGATTATCTTCAAATATACTAATTACCTTATTATAAGGCAAAGATGTGCTATCCTCGGGAATCCACTTATAATGTTTCCAACGATTTTGAGGCAGATCATAACAAAAGACTCCATCCGAATAAGTTGCCAGCCACAATTTCCCGTAACTATCTTCAAGAATATCATAAACAAAAACATTATCCAACTCTTTTATACGCAGAAAATCATCCGACGAGCGATTATACCTCAATAAACCTGAAGTTGTACCAATCCAAATATCGTTGGTACTGGTCTTACATACAGAAAAAATATTATCGGAATTCAATGTATTAAGTGCATTTCCTTTGCTATAATGCTTCAAGGCATTTGTACGTAAATCAATATGACTCAGCCCATCAGAAAAAGTACCAACCCACAAACTGTTGCCATCCAAACATAGGCCATGAATATTATGTCCCAGTTCCAAATGATGGAACGGTTTTATCTTTCCATCCTCAGGATTAAAATTAAACAACCCTTTATCTTCCGTGCCAAACCATAATGTACCATCATTCCCGGCACAAAATTCCCGAACGCGCCTTCCCATTTGCTGAAGAGTCTCACGAGGGTAATATTTCTCAAAATAGGTATATTGACAAGGGTAATAATTTAGTCCTCCAAAATAAGAACCTACCCACATTCCCCCTTCACGGTCTTTATATACACTATATATCGCATTGTCAGAAAGAGCATAACGCTCATCTATATCCGGTGTAGTCAAATGCTCATACTCATTTGTTTCTATATTATAAATATACAGTCCCTGCTCTGTTCCAATCCACAAATCCGTATCGGAACGAAAACAAATGTCGCGCACATATTCGTCCAATAACTTCCTTACCTTACGAGAGGTCAAATTAATCTCCATCAAACCTTTGGAAGTCCCCACATACAAACAATTATGCAACCCTTCTACATAAGAATTAATTACAAGGCCTTTAAAAATATCCTCTCCATCTACATCGCTAAAAGCATTAAAAGAAGAGTTGTCTTTCGAAACATATAAATTATCCTCATAACGAGCAATCCACAGCTGACCTGCATAAAACCAGAAATGAGTTACATTGGCAATTCCTGACTCTCCACAAGAAACAACTTTTGTCAAATTCTTTTTTCCCCTGTTATAACAAAACAAGCCCTGATTATCAACTGAAATCCAGATATTATTTTGTGAATCAGACGTAATCCAGGTTACAGCACGTGTAATTTTTTCACCTGAAGATGCAATTTCTGTATCTAAAAACTGAAATGCCTCTTGAACGGGATTATAAATATATACTCCCGCATCAGTTCCTACCCAAATATATCCCTCACAATCTTCATATAAAGCTGTAATGAAATTATTGCCTAATGAAGAATTCTCTTTCTGAAAAACTCTACATTCTTGTCCATCATACTGATTCAAGCCATCTTTTGTTCCTATCCACATAAATCCTTTCTGATCTTGCAGTATTGCATTTACAGTGCTCTGCGAAAGGCCATCATTGATACCCAATGTCCGAAAATAATAAGACGTTGAAGAAGATATTATTACTTCCGGAAAGCAAAAGAAAAGTAACAATATAATTATGCTATATAATACAGTATGTTTTTTCATCATAGTTACAAAGGTATATATTTTTCAAAAAGAACAGAGGGGCAAAGAGTATTCTACCACAGAATTCTCTTCCCCTCTGTATCATATTATCTTTTTACCTTATTTATTTAAAGATTCGCATAGTTTACGGTTAATCTCACGAACTCGCTTTTCATCCAATTTTATCACTTTACGGTCGTACGTCATCAAACCATTTACTTCCACTTCTACGTCTGTGGTCTGCGTATATACTGCTGCAGAAAAGCCACGAGGTATTAAATCATAAAGTTTTCCTGCATATTTCACATATTCATCTGTCACTTCCTTAGAAGAATTGAACTGAATATATCCCCAGTTGCGGTCCGGTTCCCAGATATGTCCCTGTACTACCCAGCCAATACCTCCATACTCACCTAAGACTGTAGCTCTCTGTGCATCATACAAGTACAATTCCGGAGCAGGATAGTTATGCAAATCCAGCATATCTCCACAAGTGTAATGGTTACCTCCACTGGCTGGATTGACCAGGCGAGTCGGGTCATATTGTTTGGTCCATTCCACTATTTCCGGGGTTTTGAACTGTCCCCAAGCTTCATTAAATGGAATCCATGTGCCAATGCAAGGATAAGAATACAATGCATCCATTATTTCTTTCCATTCCTTCCGGTAACAAGCTTCCGACTCTGCGCTTCGCTTCATTTCAGTGCCCTCAAAATATTTCCGGTTCTGCCATTCCGGGTTACGGTCACCGCTGGGCATATCCTGCCATACAATAATACCTAACTTGTCACAATAAGTATACCAGCGTGCAGGCTCTACTTTAATATGCTTGCGAATCATATTAAATCCAAAATCTTTTGTCTTCTGTATATCGTACAATAAGGCTTCGTCCGTAGGAGCCGTATATAATCCATCCGGCCACCAGCCCTGATCCAGAGGACCAAACTGGAACAACAGCTTGTTATTCAACTCCAGACGTACAATACCGTTTGCATCACGTTTGGAAGAATATTTTCGCATAGCTGCATAACTGGACACTTCATCCACCAGTTTTCCGTTCTGTTTTAAAGAAACCTTCAACGTATAAAGGAAAGGAGATTCAGGCGACCATAATTTTGTATTCTCCGGCATTGCCACCTGTACACATTCTCCATTAATACTTTTTCCTTGCGCTACCAACTGCTGACCATCAAAGACTTTTACCTCTACCAAATCTTTTGAAGTAGCATCTTTTACCAAGGCCTTCAAAGAAAGCAAGGAATTATCAATATCGGGAGTAATGCGCAGATCCTGAATATAAGATTCACTGACAGGTTCCAGCCAGACAGTCTGCCATATACCTGTCACCGGAGTATACCATATACCTTCAGGACGCGATACCTGTTTTCCTCTTGGCTGGTAACCCTTATCTGTCGGGTCCCACACCTTTACCATCAAAGTATTGTTTTTTCCTTGCAAAGCTTCCGTAATATCAAAAGAGAAAGGAGTAAATCCCCCGGTATGACTACCTACCTTTACATCATTTACCCATACATCAGTTCTCCAGTCGACTGCTCCGAAATGCAGAAGAACTCTTTTCCCTTTCCAAGAAGAAGGAACGTCAAACGAACGATGATAGACCAACTCTTTCTCTGCACCTACTGTTTTAGCAACTCCCGACAAAGAAGATTCGACAGCAAAAGGTACCAGAATTTTCCCATCAAAAACAGAAGGAGTATGTTTTCCTTTTTCTATAATCACATAATCCCAAAGGCCGTTCAGATTCTTCCATTCTGTTCTTTCCATAATAGGCCGTGGATATTCTGGTAATACATTATCAGGATTTACCTGGTCAGACCATTGTGTTCTAATACGTCCCTCAACCGGCTTCCATTGTGCATGCAGCTGCGCTGCTAAAGCTCCCCATAAGGCAAGCACCATCCATAGTTTTTTCATTGATATTAATTTTTAAGATACCACACAAAAATAAGACAAAACGGCTACTCTATATAAAACAATTTTATCAAAAAATAGAATGAAACCATCAGCAAATATAGAAAATCGCTTTTATATTCAACAATATCATTACCTTTACAATGAAATACAATTTACATATTATGAAAATCTCTACATGGACACAGCTTGCATTTTGTTTACTTTCATCTGTTTTATATGCATGTAACTCATCGCACGTCTATTACCTGGATGCTGCTTCAGGAAGTGACCAGAACAACGGAATCTCACCGCGTTCTGCCTGGCAAAGTCTAGAACATTTGAAACAAATCTCCCTACAGCCTGGTGATAAAATACTACTAAAAAAGGGGGAAACATTTCCTGGAATATTGGAACTCACAGGTAAAGGTACCTACACTCACCCCATCACTATCGATGCATACGGTGAGAGCTATCAAAAACCATGTATTGCAGGAAATGATACCTCCATGTATGCCGTACGTATTTTCAATTCCGATTACTTCACAATTCAAAATCTTGAAATCAGTAATACAGGTAAGGAACGAAAAGCCGGACGTACTGGATTAAAAGTTGAATGCACAGATTATGGTATTTCTCATAACATCAGAATAAACAACCTTACCATACGTGATGTCAATGGTTCTCTTGTCAAAGAAGAGGGAGGAGGAAGCGGCATTCTGATTGTAAACGGAGGAGACAGTATTCACTCACGCTTTGACAGTCTGACCATAGAAAATTGTCACATTTTAAGATGTGAACGTAATGCCATGATTTGGAGCGGTTATTACGACCGTAAAAACTGGTATCCCAATAAACATACCATTGTACGAAACAATGTGATTGAAAAAGTTCCCGGCGACGGTATTGTCCCCATAGGTTGTGACAGTACACTAATCGAGTATAATCTCATGTGCGATTCACCCGACATTCTTCCAATGACAGAGGCAGCAGCAGGTATCTGGCCTTGGAGTTGTGACAATACCATCATACAATATAACGAAGTATGGGGACACAAAGCGCCCTGGGATGCACAAGGATTCGATTCCGACTACAATTGCCAGAACACCCTTATACAATACAATTACAGTCACGACAATTACGGAGGAATGGTTCTTATATGCAACAGTGGAAATGCCGGAGATTATAGCTGCGGAAACATCGGAAGCATTGTTCGATACAATATCAGTATAGGAGACGGTATACGCCCGAAAGAAACACGTCAAGGTATGTTTTCTCCCAGTATCCACATAGCTGGTCCCGTAAAGCAAACATTAATCGAACGTAATATCATCCACGCCAACCCTAAACCGTCTGATGCAGTAGACCGTACGATGATCACTTCCGACTCTTGGGATGGATATGCAGACAGTACTTGTTTCCGTCAAAATATCTATTACGCAGCAGAGCCCAGCCGTTTTGATTTTACATCTTCTACCCGAAATGCTTTTAAAGAAAACATCTATATCGGCCAGTTTAAAAATCAACCGGAAAGTCAGAAAAACAAGAAAGCAGAAAACATCTATACAGAAAAAGTATTGAAAGAATCAGCGAACGGCTATAAAGGGCTACATTGTCTTATGGATTCCGTAATATTAAAAGAGCATACGCTTCATTACATAAAGCCAGAAGCCATCAAGACATTTTTCCAAAGTATCTTCTAACAAAAGAAATTCTTATACAAAAAATCCCCTCACTCTTCTCTGTAATCATACAGGGAGTGAGGGGATTTCAATTATTAGTATTAAATCTGTTAGCTATTAACGTCCAAAACGTTCTTTCAGTTTCGCAAGCATGTCTTGAGTCATAGCATCCAAATCATATTCCGGTTTCCAACCCCATTCTTCACGGGCACATGTGTCATCCAGTGAGTTCGGCCAGGATTCTGCAATAGCCTGACGTAACGGGTCTACCTGATATTGCATTTCAAACTCCGGAAGATATTTACGGATATTCTGATAAATCGTATTCGGTTCAAAACTCATAGAAGCAATGTTGAATGAATTACGATGAACCAACTTAGACGGATCTGCTTCCATAATTTCTACCGCTGCACGCAAGGCATCCGGCATATACATCATATCCATATAAGTTCCCTCAGCAATCGGGCAGACAAATTTTTCACCTTTGGCTGCAGAATAATAAATATCTACGGCATAATCTGTAGTACCGCCACCCGGAGGAGTCACATACGAAATCAATCCCGGGAAACGTACGGAACGGGTATCCACTCCAAAACGAGTGAAATAATAATCACTCAATAATTCACCTGAAACTTTTGTCACACCATACATGGTCTTAGGACGCTGTACTGTGTCCTGAGGAGTTTTGTCTTTAGGAGTACCAGGACCAAATGAGCCGATAGAGCTCGGAGTAAATACTGCACACTGCTTTTCACGAGCAACTTCAAGCGTATTGAATAATCCTCCAAGTCCTATTTTCCAGGCAAGCTGAGGTTTATTTTCTGCTACAGCAGAAAGCAGTGCAGCTAAATTATAAATTGTATCTACTTGATACTTACTTACTGCATCTGCTATTTGTTGTGGGTTCGTAATATCCACAATAGCCGAAGGGCCTGATTCTTTCAATTCCCCTTTAGGTTCAGCACCAGGAATATAACCAGCCACTACATTACCTGAATAATTCTTTCTCAAAAGCATCGTGAGTTCTGAACCTATCTGTCCAGTCGCTCCAATTATTAAAATGTTTTTCATTCACTTGCTAGATTTTTAAATTGCGGAGCAAATATACAAAAGTTCTTATAAATGAAATAAAAATATGCGTGTTCTTTTTTTCTAAATAAAAAAATTGCATCTTTGCATAAGGAAGTTACGAAAAGAGTGTAATTTATTGGAAATGAGCGTAGGTTAATTGCTCTTGATAGTAATAGGTTACGATTTAGTTAGTTATCTACTGCATTATCCTTCTGCGC